>JBEKQY010000057.1:0-16885 GCA_049519235.1 Candidatus Korobacteraceae bacterium
CTGGGCAGCAGCTCGGCTTGCTCCGGGTGATAAGGCTTGTAGCTCGGCATGACTCCTTATCTCTCACTTCACCGAGCAATTCAAGTATCATTCCGGTTGCGACACAGTCTCTAAAGGCCCGCACTACCCGACCACAGCGAACCTAAACTGCACTAAAATTACTGAATGAGAGAAGGCCCGAAAATATGCAGCTTTCAGTAATTCTGGTTCTGATCATCAGCTTGCTTTCGCCCCTTCTCGTCGCTCAAGAGCTTCGGGTTGCCGCGGCTGCCGACCTTAACTACGCCATGCAAGATCTGGCGGCGCGTTTTCAGCAGAAAACCGGCAGCAAAGTGGACCTGTCTTTTGGCGCGTCCGGCAACTTCTATTCGCAGATCCAGAACGGCGCTCCTTACGATCTCTTCTTCTCTGCCGATCTCGGGTACGCAGGCAAACTCGCCGCCGCCGGCTTGATCGAGCGCGCTTCGCTGCGTACCTATGCGGTTGGCCATCTGGTCTTGTGGGTTCCCAATAGTTCCAAGCTCGATCCCGGAAAGCTGAAGATGGACTTGCTGCTCCAGCCCTCGGTGCAGCGCATCGCCATCGCCAATCCCCAACATGCGCCCTATGGCCGAGCCGCCATGGCTGCACTTGAGCACTTCGGATTGAAAGACAAAATCGCCGGCAAGCTCGTCTTGGGGGAAAACATCAGTCAGGCGGCGCAATTCGTCCAGTCCGGCAATGCGGAGGCCGGCCTGATCGCACTTTCGCTGGCCCTGTCGCCGGCAATGAAGAACGCCGGCAGCTACTGGGAACTACCGGCGGATTCCTATCCCGAGCTGGAGCAGGCGGTCGGCATTCTGTCTTCCTCCAAACACCAACAGGCGGCGCAGGCCTTTATCGATTACATTAGCTCGCCAGAGGGTACGGCAGTCCTGGAGCAATACGGCTTCCGCGTCCCATCACGCCCATGATCCTTCAGGCACTCACGCTGACTCTACGGCTGGCCGTCACGGTGTCTGTCATACTGCTGATCATTGGAGTTCCGCTCGCCTACTGGCTGGCCTATTCCCGCCAGCGCTGGAAGTTTTTTGTCGAGGCGCTGGTCTCGTTACCCATTGTGCTGCCGCCCACTGTGCTGGGCTTCTATGTTCTGGTCGCCATCGGGCCGCTCAGTCCGGTGGGCCGCTGGTATCAGGCAATCGCGGGACACCCGCTGGCGTTCACCTTTGAAGGTCTGGTGGTAGGCTCCGTGCTGTACAGCCTGCCATTCGCCGTGCAGCCCATGGCGACCTCGTTTGCCTCCGTCGATCGCAAACTTCTGGATGCTTCGGCCTTGCTCGGCGCTTCGCGCTGGCGCACCTTCTGTCGCATCGTGCTGCCGCTGGGATTGCCGGGCGTGCTCACCGGCTTCGTCCTCAGCTTTGCGCATACTTTGGGCGAGTTCGGCGTGGTCCTGATGATCGGCGGCAACATTCCCGGCGCAACCCGCACCATCTCTATCCTGATCTTCGACCAGGTTGAGGCGCTCGACTACGCCGCTGCCAATCGCACCGCGCTGCTGCTGCTGGCGCTCTGCTTTGCCATGCTGGCCGCGCTTTATGGCTTGCGCAAGCGCACCGCGTGGAATGTGTGGGTATGGAAATGAGTGGATCGGTCGCGCCCGCGCCAGATCCAAATAACGGCCTCAGCGTTCGCATCCGGAAAAGTTTTTCCCGCGAAAGTGCCTCGCCGTTCACACTGCATGTCGATTTCACCGCAGCTGCCGGCTTCACCATTCTCTTCGGCCCATCCGGCGCCGGCAAAACCACACTGCTCGATTGCATCGCCGGACTGCAAACTCCCGATGCAGGCCGCATCGCGATCGGCCCCGCCGCGCTTTTCGACTCCGGCTCTGGCGTAAGCGTCCCGCCCAATCGGCGCTCGGTCGGATATCTACAGCAATCCCTTGCGCTGTTTCCCCACATGACGGTTGGGCAGAACGTGCGCTACGGGTTAGATGGCCTTGCCGGCTCGGAGCGCGAAGCTCGCTGCCGTCAAGTGCTGGAGGCATTTCGAATCTCAGCCATGGCTGAGCGCCGTCCGGCCGAGATTTCCGGAGGCGAACGCCAGCGGGCTGCGTTGGCGCGCACCTTGGTCACGCGCCCTCGCGTCTTGCTGCTCGACGAGCCGCTCAGCGCGCTTGATGCCGTAACCAAATCGCAAATCCTCGACGATCTGCGCGCCTGGAACAAGCGGCAGCAAATCCCCGTCCTCTACGTTACCCATCAGCGCGAAGAAGTTTTCGCGCTGGGCGAAAATGTCATTGCTCTCGACGCCGGACGGATCGTGGCTCGCGGCTCGCCGCACGAGGTCTTGCAGCGTCCGCAATCGGAGACGGTGGCGCAATTGGCCGGCTTCGAAAACATCTTCGACTGCGCCTTTGTCGCCGCCCATCCCGCGCAGGGGACCATGACCTGCCGCGTTGCCGGTTCGCCTCTTAATCTGGAGGTGCCGCTGTCGCGCATCGACGGCTCGCGGCCACTGCGGATCGGAATTCGGGCTGGCGACATTTTGCTGGCCTCGCAAGCGCCGCAGGGATTGAGCGCGCGCAACATCTTTGCCGGCGCCATCGCGTCGTTGCAGCAGCGCGATGTCATGGTCATCGCCAGGGTGAATTGTGGAGCGGAGTTTGAAGTGCACCTCACGCTGGCCGCGCGAGAATCGCTGCACTTGGAATCAGGCGGAACGGTCTGGCTGGTGGTGAAGACCTATTCCTGCCAGGTGCTGCAAGATAGCTAGTATGGCATCCCGCCCGGCTGGAGCTTGCACCGCCGCAGTCTTGTATGTTCATCTAATTGCGCATGGGCCTCGAGGAATACAAGCGCAAGCGCGACTTTTCGCAGACTCCCGAGCCGCCGCCGAAGGTCGCCAAAGGCAAGCAGCGCCGCTTCGTGGTGCAGAAGCACAGCGCCACCCGCCTGCATTACGACTTCCGCCTGGAAATGGACGGCGTGCTGAAGTCGTGGGCGGTTCCCAAAGGGCCGTCGCTCGATCCTGCCGACAAGCGTCTGGCCATGCAGGTAGAAGATCATCCCGTCTCGTATTTCGACTTCGAGGGCACCATTCCCGCCGGAAACTACGGTGCGGGCACGGTGATGGTCTGGGACGTGGGCACGTGGGAGCCGGAGGGCGATGCTCATCAGATGCTGGGCAAGGGCGACCTTAAGTTCCGTCTGGACGGCAAGAAGCTGAAAGGCAGCTTCGCGCTCATCCACATGAAGGCGCGGCGGCCGGGCAGCAAGGGAACGGAGTGGCTGCTGATCAAGCATCGCGACGCCTATGATCAGCCGGGCTATGACATCGACAAGTATGACTGGTCTGTTCTGACGAAGCGCTCGCTTAAGGAGATCGCGGGCGATGAACGTTCGGCCCAGTGGAAGAGCAGCCGCCCGGCGTCTACGCACGGCAACTCCAGCAAGAACGACTGGCTGGCGGAGTCGATCGCCAAAGCCGATGCGAAGAAGACCAAAGCAACGAAAAAACCTGCACCGGCTCCCGCCGCAGCCAAGGCAGCCCAGGCGGGCCGCTCGCCTAAAGCGGCGCCTTCAACGCTGAAACGCGCGCCTGCCAAAGCGACTCGCGCTGGCGCTGCTGCCGTCGCCGTAAAAAAAAACTCCCCGCTGAAGAAGCGGGCGTAGCGCCGGACGCCGCGCGCATTGGCCGCAAAGCGCCGATGCCGCACGCCATTCATCCCATGCTGGCCATCTCGGTCGACAAGCCTTTCGACGATGAGGCCTGGCTTTACGAGATCAAGTGGGACGGCTACCGCGCGGTCGCGTTTCTGGATGGCAAGTCGGTGCGACTGGTTTCCCGCAATCAGAACGATCTCACCGCAGCCTATCCCGAGTTGCACGATATCCCCGCATACCTCAAATTCCGCACCGCCATTCTGGACGGCGAAATCGTCGCCCTTGACGAGCAGGGCCGCTCGTCCTTCAGCCTGATGCAACAGCGCACCGGGGTCGGCGAAGGTGGCCGCCGCATCCGCCGCACCCGCGATGACATTCCCGTCGTCTATTACGCCTTCGACCTGCTGTATCTGGACGGCTATGACCTGATGCAGGCCGATCTGGAACAGCGCAAGCAACTGCTGGCTTCGATCATCGCGTCCAACGATCTGCTGCGCTACTCCGATCACTACGTTGGCCGCGGCACCGCACTGTTTGAGGCAGCGGCGCAACGCGGGCTGGAAGGCATCATCGCCAAGCGGCGTGAGAGCTGCTATTTGCAGAAGCGCAGCCGCGAGTGGCTGAAGATAAAAATCGTGAAGCAGCAGGAGTGCGTCATCGGGGGATACACCGACCCCCGCGGCTCACGCGAGAATTTCGGCTCGATTGTGTTGGGACTCCACGACGAAAAGGGCCGGCTGATTCCAGTTGGCCAGGCAGGCAGCGGCTTCACCGAACAAACCCACGCCCAGATGTGGAAGCGCCTGCACGCGCTGGAAACCAGCCGCAATCCTTTCTTCGGCAAAGTAGAGAGCGACCGGCGCGTGCACTACGTCAAGCCTGAGTTAGTCGCCGAGATCAAATTCACCGAGTGGACCCACGAAGGCCAAAGCGGCGGCGTTAAGATGCGCGCGCCCGTGTTCCAGGGGCTGCGCCTCGACAAAGAGGCACGCGAGTGCAGGCTCGACAGGTCGGCTAGCACCGAGACGGAGGCGCAGAAGGCCGAAACGAGGAAATCAGGATAGAGGTCGTCGGCTCGTATCGTGAGCCTCATCGCGCGACAGGTCCATCCAACCTCAAGAAGGGCTTCGCCTGGTCAGGCATGGACTCTCCTAAAACGATTAGGAGATTAACCCCGCTTCTCCTAAGCTGTCGAGGAGAGAGTCGCAAATTTCATTTTCTAAGGT
The DNA here is from genome assembly GCA_049519235.1 of Candidatus Korobacteraceae bacterium. Classification (GTDB taxonomy): domain Bacteria; phylum Acidobacteriota; class Terriglobia; order Terriglobales; family Acidobacteriaceae; genus Bog-257. The sequence continues at coordinate 4,877 of JBEKQY010000057.1, forward strand.
GCGGCGCTGTGTCCGTCGCATTGCAGCACACCCAGAAACTTCACCCACGGACCGACTGATTCGCGGTTCTGATAGGCCATGACCCGCGAGAGTTGATGCAGGTGCGTGAGGTCGTGCACTGCCCAAGTCGCCAGTAGGTTGGCGAGCGTGACCGGGCCCAGCGCCGGATGCGTACCTTTGCGCGCAAAGTCATCAGGCTGCAAGTTCACGGCGCGCAGCTCAGCCAGGTTCTCTTTGCGCAGGCGCGCGAACTCGTCCAGTCGCTGCTCCAGCGACTGGTTCTGGCCTTCCTTTATCTGCGCGAAGCGGTCGATGCGATCGAACGACCGTGACTCGCCATCCTCGAGAACCCGCCGCACCCGCGCCATCCAATCCGTACGCTCGAGATTGGCCAGATGTCCCACAATGTCGTAGGCGCTCCATGTGCCCTCGCCTTCGTTGAGCCGAACCCAGGTTGCGGGCAGGCCACGCAACAGTGCGTCGAGTGCCGCGGGAGTATGGTTCAGCAGGGCAATGGTTTCGCCCAATCGGAATTCGGTGGGAGTTGCCACTCCCGAGTAGATGCCTAGGCTTCACGGTTGGGCGCAAATAGCCGAAAAAATCTAGCTTCGTTGGGATAAACCCACGCTCCTCAGTTATCCACGCCGATCGAACCGCAATCTGCCTTCGAGGAGCGTCCATGAAACACGAGAACCGTATCCCTGCCTTCTTCACTTCACATCCTTCACCGGCAACAGCGACCCATACTCGTGTCCGCTGCTGTCCACCGCGCGGGCGATGATGGAACTGAATCCGTCGCGCAGCTCGGGATACTTGGTCATGATCGCCTTGATTACGGCCGTATTGTCCTGGAAAGCCAATCCGGAATCCGCCGCGTTCGCATTCTGGTAGACCACCCGCAAATCCAGATTGTTGTCCACCGGAACGGCAACCAGTTCGGTAATCTTGAAGGTCTTTCCATTCGCCGACAGACTGAGCGGCGAAGCCTCGCTGGGTAGATCGGCAGGCCGCGAGCTTTGCATCTCGTCGGCAATTTTGTCGAGCTGCGGTGTGCTCATGAAGTTGACCGGCGCGGTCACGTCCCACGCTGTCAGATAGTAGAACCAGGCGTTGTGCGACTGCCCCTTGGCCTTGAACTCGCGCGCCTGGGTGAGATACCACTGGCCATCGTGCCCGCCAATCTCATCCAGCCGGGGATAATACCCCGCCAGCTTCCATGCTGCGCCTACATTCTCCAGAACCAGCGTCAACGTGATGGAGTCCTTGCCACTCACCCTCTGGATAGCGATGGCATAGCGGCCCGGCGGCAGGTTGGGAATGAAGAAAGCCAGCCGGTCCGGCGAGTTGAAGATACCGCAGTAGAACTCGGCGCGCGGCAGCGGCGCCTTGGCCGCCGAGGCGTCCAGCAGGTATGTCCCCGCGATCGTCGATGGCCCGTCCGCCAAGTACGGCTTGTTGGTGACCACCGCCTGCTCGATGGCGCTGAAATCGCCCGTGATCTGCGGAATAGAATTCGCCTTCAGCCCGGCCACGTCGCCGTTCTTGGACATGTCCAGGTATTGCCTCGCCGCGCCGTCGATGGCACTTTTCGTGGCCGCATCCAACTCCGCGCCGGAAGAACAAATCTGCCCCGGCAGTGCGCGCGACGTCGCCAAAATCGCTAGCAACAACAGTACAAGCCGAAGACGCAAGCGACACATTTGGAGATGAACTTGAAACATTCGAGCCCCCGGATTGCCGCAGTAGCTTCCGGTAAGCCTTTATCGTAAGATGCCGGTTCGCTGCACGGCAGCCGCTCAGCTACTCAGCCGCTGTAACGAATTTTGCAGATCGAGTCGAGCAAGCGAGTCGATCGCGGTTTAGAATAGAACCAGCGGCGAAACCATCGACGCGCTTCGCCGTCCAACTCATTATGGTACGCCTTGGCAAAAGTTTGGGATGTGCCGTGCTGGCTGCGGCGGGGCTGACAATGCTCGCCGGGCAGGCAAGCGCGCAGGCGCCGTCGCCCCAGGCAGCAACGCCGCAAGCGACAACATCGCCTGGCACTTCGCCTCAAGCAACGATGTCGTCTCCCACTTCGCCACCAGCAACAACTTCACCTCATACTTCCGCGCCAGCAACAGTGCCCTCGCCCACGGCCCATCTGCGTCACGGGAAAGCTGCTCCGGTTGCGGAAGCTCCGTCAACTCCGGCGCCGCCGGCCACGCTGGAGCAGTCGCCGCCCACGCCGCCCCGGGTCATGTTTCAGAATGGCGAGCTGACCATCGATGCCGCGAACTCCACCCTGTCGCAAGTGCTGCACGCGGTGCAGCAACGGACCGGGGCATCGATTGAAATGCCCGCTGGGGCGGGCAATGAGCGCGTGGTGGCGCAACTGGGGCCGGGCCAGCCACGCGATGTGCTGAACACCCTGCTCAACGGATCGAAGTTCGACTATGTCATCCTGGGCGTGGCTGGGGGAGATCCCGGCGCGGTGCAGAAGGTGATTTTGACTCCGCGGCAGAGCGGGACTACGGCTATGGCGCAAAACAATACCCCGCACCCGGCGGCCAACGAGGAGCCGTCTGGCGAGGAAGGCGCTGGTCCGGACACGGCGGAGAGCGAGTATCAGAACCCTGACCAGCCGCCTCCGCCTCCGGGTGGGTTCCACCGTCCCATGATGCCGGGAGGGCAGGTGGTTGATCCCGGAGCGGCGTTCGGCAATGGCGAACAGCCAAACGGGCCGAAGTCTCCCGAACAGTTGATGCAGGAGATGGAACAGATGCAGCAACAGCAGCTTCAGCTTCAGCAGCAGTTGAATCCCGCCAACCGAAACCAACCGCAATAGCCACGAGATCGAGTCTACGGGCCGATGCCCCCCGGCGCCAGCGCGCGCAGGGATTCAGCATACGGCTCTCGCACCACCCCACGCTCGGTGATGATCGCCGAGACGTATTGATGTGGGGTCACGTCAAATGCCGGGTTCTCGACCCGGACGCCGTCAGGAACAATTTGCCTGCCCGCCATGTGAGTCACTTCCTTGGAGGAGCGCTGCTCGATGGGAATTTGGCTGCCGTCCGGCGTGTTCAGATCGACGGTCGAGAACGGGGCAGCAACGTAGAACGGAATGCCGTGCTCCCTGGCCAGCACTGCCACCGTGTAAGTGCCGATCTTGTTGGCGACATCGCCGTTGGCGGCGATGCGATCGGCTCCCACAATGACGGAGTCGATCTTTCCCTGCCGCATCATGGCGCCCGCCATGTTGTCAGCGATCACCGTGGTGGGAATGCCGTCCTTCATCAACTCCCACGCTGTCAGACGTGAGCCCTGCAAGAACGGGCGCGTCTCGTCGGCGAATACGTGTAGCTTCTTGCCGGAATCCACGGCGGCGCGGATGACGCCGAGCGCGGTGCCGTAGCCGCAGGTCGCCAGCGCGCCCGCATTGCAATGGGTCAGGATGCCGCCGCTGGCCGGCAGCAGCACAGCGCCGTGCTTTCCCATCGCCTGGTTAGCGGCGATATCTTCGGCCAGCATCTGTTGCGCTTCCGCGATCAGCGTTTGTTGGATACTCGCCACCGGCTGTGCTCTAACCGCGTCGAATTTTTCCTTCATCCGGCGAATGGCCCAAAAAAGATTCACTGCGGTGGGCCGGGTCGAGCCCAGCACCTCACAGATGCGATCGAGGTTCTGCTTCAGTTCGGCTTGGTCTCTTGCTTTTGAGTCGCGAATGCCGAGCGCAATTCCCATCGCCGCCGCTACGCCGATGGCCGGCGCGCCCCGCACGATCATGGTACGAATCGCGTTGGCGACTTCTTCGTAGCTCTTGCAGGTGACGTAGGTCTCTTCCGTGGGCAGCTTCGTCTGATCAATGAAGCGCACGCCCGCGTCCGTCCATTCCAGGGTCTTGATCATATTGTCGGGAGCTACGGCTTTTGCGACTGCGTCGCAAGCTGCACCAGTTGTATCGCGTACCCGTCAGGATCGTTGAAGATAGCGAGCCAGCCGAAGCCGTCATCTCGCGGCTCCATCGGTACGGCCACACCTTTTGCCTTCAGCTCCTGCACCCGTTCCTTAATATCGCTCACCTCGAAGCCAAACGTGCAACCCATACCGGGCGCGACCCTGGCGTGCGGAGACTCCGGGTGCAGGCCCAGCGAAACATTTCCCGCGCTCAGGGAACTCCAGTACGGAGTGTGCATCTCGAGCTTGAGACCGACGATGTCGCGGTAAAATGCGACGCTGCGGTCCATGTCCTTCACGATCAGGACAATTGTAGTCAATTTACCGATCATGAGAATTCTCCTCGATTGAACTCAGGGCCGGTGCACCTGGCACCGATTGCCTGGCACATTGGTCACCGCTGGGCGATCGCAGAAGTCGCATTTCGCACTGACGGCAAAAATGGGAGGCGCGCCCGATTTTGCGTGCTCGGCCCGGCGCACATGCTCCGCTCGAACGTCGTTCGTAGTAAACAGCGCAACAAACGGCGCCGGCGACGCGGCCTTCTCGACATTTGCCCGTCCGTCGGCCTCCTGCCGATCCACCAGGCACATCACGCCAACAACCTCGAAGCCGTACTCGCGCGCCGCGTCGATCGCCTGTACCGTTGATGCCCCGGTGGTGCAAACATCGTCGACAATCACCACTCGCGCCGGCTTCTGGCGAAAGCCCTCAATGCGCTGGCCGGTGCCGTGGGTCTTCTCGGCCTTGCGCACCAGAAATCCGTGTATCGGTCTTCCCTGTTGCGCGCTGATGACGGAGGTCGCGACAACGACCGGATCGGCGCCCATGGTCAGGCCGCCGATGGCGTCGGGCCGCCAACCGCGTCGCTCGATCTCATGCAGAACAGTCTGTCCTGTCAGAACAGCGCCATTGGCGTCGAGGGTGGTTAAGCGGCAATCGATGTAGTAGTCGCTGGTCGCTCCGCTGGAGAGCGTAAACTGGCCAAGCCGAAACGACTTCTCCGCCAACATGGCCAACAATTGTTCGCGTGCGCTCGCCGCCATAACTTCACCATACCATCTTCAGCCGGCCACCTTCTCCAAATGGCGATAGTGATCGCTGGCCACCCACAGCGCTGCAAACAGCGCGAAGTTGTATCCGCAGTGCATGAGGAAGGAAGCAGCCACGGAGTTGGTGCGCACCCGCACGACGGTGAAGACCACGCCAACGACAAAAATACTGAGCACCGGGGCCCAGGCATAGCCAAGCTGAGCGCCATGGATCGCGGCGAAGGCGGCTGCCGTCAACAGCACGCCCACCACCACGCCAAAGGCGCGATTCAGCAGCGGATAGAGCAGTCCCCGGAAGAACAGCTCTTCCAGCAGCGGCGCCAGCGTCATGCCGAAGGCCGCCATCATGTAGGCGCTGGTCGCGTCATGAAAGTACGTGTCCATGGGCAGCGACTTCGGTATAGGCAGATACCGGGCCAGGCTCTCAATCACCAGCGCCAGAATCACGCCGCCGATCAGAAACGCCGGCGCCAGCACGCCGGGCCAATTCCAGCAAATCGCTTTCCCAAAGCTCTGGCGGGAGCGAGTGCGGACCATCAGAAAGATGAACAACAAGACAACCGGATAGGCTGCCGTCTGCGCTCCAATCACGACGGCCGCGTTGGTGGCCAAGGCAGTAAATGCCGCATTGTGATACTGCGGAAGACTGTGCGCGATGAACAACGCCGCGAGGGTGAAGATGACGATGGCCACCAGCGTGAAGAACAGGATGGCCAGCACGTCCCACGCCGACCAGGTAGGGAATGGCTTCTCCGGTGGGGGAGAGAATACCTGGACCGACGTGCCAACAGCTTCATCCGTGGCGGATGCGGGCGACGGCCTGCCCTCCACATATTCGGGCAGCGGGTTTGATGGTAGTGGCATGGATGTTCTTTGATCGTAGGCCGCCAGTAGTTGACAACGACGCAGCTAAGCGAAGCCAACGTTGCTGTAACCGGCTTTGAAGGGGCACGGCTTCAGCCGTGCCGTCGAGGATCCCAAGAATCGGCCTTTAGGCCCTGAGGGTCTGCTCCCTCAGCGGCTAAAGCCGGATTTTCTGGTTGGCCCTAGCGGCACGCCTGAAGGCGTGCCCCTTCAAAGCCGAACTGCGATTGTGGAACCCTTCTAAATCTGTGTCCCTTCAAGTCCGATCGCATTCATTCCTGAGCACCCTCTAGCAGCCGTTGTTCCCTTGGGCAGCGACAGTCGCTTCTCCGTTTCCCTTGCTATTGGACGCTGCGGGAAGAAGTTTGGCTAACGTTTGTCCGGTATACGACTTCTTAGTGCGGGCCACCTGCTCCGGCGTGCCTTGCGCGACGATGCGCCCGCCGTCTTCGCCGCCCTCCGGGCCGAGATCGATAATCCAGTCCGCGTTGCGGATCACATCCATATTGTGCTCAATAATGATGATGCTATTCCCCAGGTCGGTGAGCCGGTGCAGCACCTCCAGCAGCTTGCTGACGTCGTCGAAGTGCAATCCCGTGGTCGGCTCATCCAGCAGGTAAAGGGTTTTACCGGTTTGCCGTTTGCTCAGCTCGCGCGCCAGCTTGATGCGTTGCGCTTCGCCGCCGGAGAGCGTGACCGCCGACTGTCCCAGATGAATGTAGCCCAGCCCGACATCGACCAGCGTCTGAAGCTTCTGCTTGATCTGCGGAATGGCCTCCAGGATGGGCAGCGCATCCGCAACCGGCGTCTCCAGCAGGTCGGCAATCGAGAAACCTTTGTACTTCACCGCCAGCGTCTCATGATTGTAGCGCCTGCCGCCGCAGACTTCGCATAGCACGTACACATCGGGAAGAAAGTTCATCTCGATGCGGCGCTGGCCCTCGCCCTGGCAGGCCTCGCAGCGTCCGCCGGCAACGTTGAACGAGAAGCGCCCAGCTTTGTAGCCGCGCTCGCGCGACTCGGGCAGCATGGCGTAAAGATCGCGAATCGGCGTGAAGACGCCGGTGTAGGTTGCGGGATTGGAGCGCGGAGTGCGGCCGATGGGCGACTGGTCGATGCAAATGACCTTGTCGATGAGCTCCGTTCCGGTAATCGCCTTGTGTTCGCCCACTTCTTCGCGCGAGCGATACAGCGCATTGGCCAGCGCGCGGTACAGAATGTCGTTCACCAGCGTCGATTTGCCCGAGCCGGAGACGCCGGTGACCACCGTCATGACGCCGAGCGGGAAGCTGACATCAAGGTTCTTCAGGTTGTTCGCGCGCGCGCCCAGGATCGTGATGGCCTTGCCCGCCGCGGCGGGCTGCCGGCGCACGTGACGATCGGTGATCTGCTTTTGTCCGGACATGTACTGTCCGGTGAGCGAGCGCGGCGCAATCTCGATCTGCTCAGGCGTGCCACTGGCCACGAGCTCGCCGCCGTGACGGCCCGCGCCGGGGCCGAGATCGATGACGTAATCGGCGCGGCGAATCGTGTCTTCATCGTGCTCGACCACCAGCACTGTGTTGCCGAGATCGCGCAGCGATTCCAGCGCTTGCAACAGGCGATCGTTATCGCGATGATGCAGCCCGATCGACGGCTCGTCCAGCACATACAGCACGCCGCGCAGCTTGGAGCCGATCTGCGTTGCCAGGCGAATACGCTGGCCTTCGCCGCCGCTCAGCGTCGCGGCCGAGCGATCGAGCGAAATGTAGCCCAGTCCCACGGCGTTCAAGAACCCCAGCCGCTCGGCGATCTCCTTGAGGATTCGTCCGGCGATTTTTTCTTCGCGCTCGGTGAGTCTGATCTGCGCGGTCGCTTCGACGGCGCGCGACACCGGCAGCGCCGTGAAGTCGGCGATTGACATGCCGTTCACCTTCACCGCCAGACTTTCCGGGCGCAGGCGCTTGCCCTGACATGCGGGACAAGTCGTCGCCGACATGTGATCGAGCAGCCACTCGCGATAGCCCTCCGACGCGCTGTCTGCCATCGATTGCCGCAGATACGCAAACACGCCGAGAAATCCGCCGCGCTTTCGTTCACTCGCCTCCGGACCATAGAGAATCAGATTTTGCGTCTTGCGCGGCAGTTGCTCGAAGGGGGTCGCCAGGTCGAATCCATACGCCTGCGCGGCGAGTTGCAGAATGCGAATCAGATACTGCGAAGCCGAGCCCGGTCCCAGCGCGCCATCCAGCAGCGGCTTGGACCAATCGTTGATGACCTTTGCCGGATCGAAATCGTATTTGCTGCCCAGGCCGTTGCACTCGGGACACGCGCCGTACATGCTGTTGAAGGAGAATGAGCGCGGCTCGAGCACGGGAACGTTGATGCCGCACTCGGGACACGCCAGCTTCGCCGAATACAGCCGCTCGTCGCCGCCGACCACGGCGACCTGCACCAGCCCGTTCGCCTCCTTCATTGCCAGCTCAACCGAAGCCGCCAAGCGGCCTTCGATTCCAGATTTCACCAGCAGGCGATCGACCACCAACTCGATGGTGTGGTTCTTGCGCTTGTCAAGCTTGATCTCTTCGTCGGCAATGTTGCGCAGCTCGCCGTCGATGCGGGCGCGCGTGTATCCCTGCTGCGCCAGCCTGTCGATCTCTTTCTTGAACTCGCCTTTGCGCCCGCGCACGATGGGCGCCAGTACCATAACGCGCTCGTCGGGTTTGAGCGCCATGACCTGCGCGACGATCTGGTCAGCCGACTGCCGCGAGATTTGCCGGCCGCACTGCGGGCAATGAGGAATGCCGATCGAGGAGTACAACAGGCGCAAGTAGTCGTAAATCTCGGTGATTGTGCCGACGGTCGAACGCGGGCTGCGGCTGGTGGTCTTTTGCTCGATGGCAATCGACGGGCTGAGGCCGTCGATGCTGTCGACGTCGGGCCGCTCCATCTGGTCGAGAAATTGCCGGGCGTACGCCGAGAGCGTCTCCACGTAGCGGCGCTGCCCTTCGGCATAGATCGTGTCGAAGGCGAGCGACGATTTGCCCGAGCCGCTGAGGCCGGTGATTACGGTCAAAGTATTGCGCGGAATCTCGACGTGAATGTTCTTGAGATTGTGCTGCCGTGCCCCGCGGACGCTGATGCTGCTGATGCCCATGTACAATTTTGGTTCGAACCCTGCTTGCCGCTGCAACTGTTACTTCAGGTTGAGCTGGCCTTCAGGCCAGCGTCCGCATGTACCACGACGACTGCGACAGGAGCTGCACTCATCGCGATGAGTGCAGCTCCTGTCGCCATACAAAACTCCTGCCAGACGCGGCCCTAAAGGGCCGCTCTACCCGGTCTGCACTGCTCTGGAAGTTTCAGGCGAGTGAGTGCGCACTTCTACTGACGTATCTTAGTGGTTAACACCTCAAGGCGTCAATGCGCGGTAAAGTGGCAGCATCAGAGTTTAGCGATGCTCGGCGAGAAACGGCCAGGAACGGCCAGGAACGGCCAGGAACTTCGGTGCCTCCAATGGAGCATCCCGCCGCAATTGGCAGTGCATCGAAAAAGATACTGACGAATTATGACGACGTTCTTTCTCTCCACCCTCCTGCTGTTTACCATAGTGGCAGCTTTTGCCTTCGGGGTCGCAGCCGGATACTGGGTCATCTGTGGCTTCCTCAATCTCTTGAACCCAAGGCGCCCTCGAAGCAAGCCAGCTCGTGCGCCAGCTTTGGCGTCTACAAGCGGTGACTAACCGGTTTCTGAATTGCTGGCGGGTCTTTGACGCGTAGTCCTTCCGACATTTACTGCAAACCGAGCCATGTGTGAGGATTTGCCGCCATGGGCAGATTGCGCACGGGCGCGCCTGCGGACGATGCAATATTCATCGGATATCCAACTGAACTGCCTGTCCGGTCGATTTCTAGACGCGTATTCTGGGTTTCCTACAGGCATTGTGGCAAACCGCCTCAGATTGCGTGTCTATCCGACCCGCGCTGTTGCGAAATCCATCACTAGTGCTGGTGACTTCCGTCACAGCATCCCCTAATTCCAAGTCTCACACTGAAGTTGAACTCATGGAAGTCGCACGTGCAGGAGGTGCGGCTTCAGCCCAAAGCATCGGGAGCGTGAGTCGCTTAAATCCGGTTTTTATGCGTTTTATACACAAACGGGAGAAATCATGAAGAAAGTCATCCTAGCTGTTTTGGTTATCGCGTTCGCTCTCTTCCTGGCGTTACCGAACCTCTCTTGGGCGCAGGAGGACGTTTACAAAGCAAAGTGCGCCGCGTGTCACGGCGCGGACGGCAAGGGTACCGCGGCCGGCATGAAGATGGGAGCGCCGGCGTTCTCATCCCCGACGGTGCAAAAGGCCACGGACGCCCAACTGGTGGACTACATCGAGAACGGCGGCCCGCAGAAGAAAGCCATGCACGCTTTCGCCAACAAGGGCGTCAGCGCTGACCAGGCTGCCAAGCTGGCTACTTACGTGAAGACCCTGAAGTAGGCTTCGCGTACGGCTCAATCCCCTTCAGGCCGCCCGCTTCCCGGCGGTCTGAAGTGGAGTCGCAGCTTGGTGTCGTAGCAGCGCAGCGGAGACGTCATGAAAGCGAAACCGTTTATTTTCAGTACTTTGTGTCTGTTGCAGGCCGGCGACATCCTCTCTACCCGGCTGGCCTTGCTTCATGGAGCGGTTGAGGTCAATCCTGTGGTTCGCGCCGCTGGTCTGTGGCAGGCCAAGCTGGTGGCTTTCATCCTAATCTCTTTATGGATCTGGCGAAGCACCAGGCCGCGTCCCCTTTGGGTTGCAACGGCAGTTTACGGCGGTATCGTCGGCTGGAATTCTTGCCTGGCAGCAATGCATTAGCCGGTAGGGAGGATGTCTCCCGACTAAGTCATCGCCCGACCGCGGCCAGCCGCAACCGGCGGGGAAAGCTGGACTTGCTGGGAACCGATGCTAGCTTGCTTACCAAGCCCAGCGGGCGGGCCTGGCCGATCCGGCTGCAAGCAGACGCTTCCCCGAGAGCGGTTGCGCCATAGGAGAAACGCTCATGAGCAAAGGAATCCTCTACGATGCCACCAAGTGCATCGGCTGCAAGATGTGTGAGCAGGCCTGCGCCACCGAGAACGGCCTGCCCTATGACGACAAGATCGCAGCCCAGGAATTTACCTCCGAGCACAAGTACACCGCGATCATGATCAAGGACGACAAGTTCATGCGCAAGTTATGCATGAACTGCGACGACCCAGCCTGCGCCTCGGTCTGCCCGGTGGGCGCGATGAAGAAGACGGCGCTCGGCCCGGTCACCTACGACAAGAGCAAGTGCATGGGATGCCGCTACTGCATGGCAGCATGCCCCTTTGGCGTGCCCAAGTACGAATGGGACAAAGCGATTCCGGGCGTGCGCAAGTGCATCATGTGCAGCAAGCGCGTCGCCGCGGGCAAGCAGACGGCCTGTGCCGAAATCTGTCCCACCGGCGCCACCAAATTCGGCGATCGCGACGCCCTGCTGGAAGAAGCCAAGAAGCGCATTCACGACAACCCGGATACCTACCTGCATCACATCTTCGGCGAAACCGAGGTGGGCGGGACGTCGGTCATGCTGCTGTCGTCGATCGGCCTCAATAACTTTGGTTTCCGTACCGACCTCACCGAGCGCGCCCTTCCCATGTACACCTACCAGGTGCTGTCGCGCATTCCCGATTTTGTTCCACTCTTCGGCGCGATGCTGGGCGGCATCTACTGGATTACCCATCGCCGCCAGGACGTGGCCGAGGCGGAAGCGCAAGAAGAGGAAAAAGCGCTCAAAGGCGGTGCCCGATGACCGTTCCCCGCATCCGATTCACCTTCTGGAAGGCTGTGTTCATCGTCATCATGGTGGCCGGCGTCTACTGCACCTACGTTCGGTTTTTCCACGGGCTGGGCGCGGCTACCCATCTATCCGATCAGTTCCCGTGGGGACTTTGGATCGGCTTCGACGTGATGTGCGGCGTGATGCTGGCGGCCGGCGGCTTCACCTTGACGGCAGCGGTCGAGATCTTCAACATCAAGCGCTTTCATTCCATCACCCGGCCTACGATCCTGACCGCGTTTCTGGGCTACCTGCTGGTTTGCGCCGCCCTGATGTATGACCTCGGTCTGCCTTGGAACATCTGGCATCCGCTGATCATGCGCAACCCGCACTCGGTG
>JBEKQY010000058.1:0-21168 GCA_049519235.1 Candidatus Korobacteraceae bacterium
ACTCCGCCTTCGGCTCCGTGCTGGGCTAGACTGTTCCGTGCCTACGGCACTTGGATTTCGTTGTTTTGTTCCACCGCGGAAAAGATGAGCTGAGTTTCGTAACAGCCTCTTCAGCGCCGCGTTTCGCGGCCGACAAAAGCCTTATAAAAAATGAACTGCCTGGACGCCAGCCTGAAGGCTGGCTCTACCCGGTCTACACTAACTCCGAAGCTGGTATAGCTGTAGGTCCTCGCCGCTGCTTCCGTTTCTTACTCTCTCACCTCGCTCCAGACTGAGTCGGGATTGAACTGGGTCATGAACGGCGCCTGGTCTTTGGTCGCCTCTCCCAAGTCCTTCTGGAAAATCACGCCATTCTGGTTGATTACGAAGGTCATTACACCGGACACTCCGTACTGCGCCGGATAGGCGATGAAACCAAATCCCCGGTTCATGACTCCGCCCCTGACATAATCCCGCAGACCGCCGTCGGCCCAGAATCCTTGCGAGGTTAACATGCCGAAGTAATAGCCATGGAAAGGCTTGTGCAAGCTGGGCTGAACCTTGGCTCCCTCATCAGTGGCAAACGCCACCAGGGGTCCCAGCGGGCTTTTCGGTTTGCCGGGCTCCTGCGGCCAATACAGTCCGTTCTCTTTGCCGGGACCGCTGATGAACTTGCGCGCATACTGCTTTGCTCCGTCGTGCTCCTGCGAGAAGTATTCCATCTGCGCGTCCGCCAGCGCAGCGCAGGCATCGATCGCCGCCAGTTCATTACGGCCCAGGCTGCGATTGGTAAGCTCAGCCTTCCCCGCCGCGGTATCGAAAAACCACCGTCCGGACGAGTCCTTTCGGAGTGGTATCGGGAAGGCGGTGTTGCTGGCGTCCACCAGCAGAATTTCCATTCCATTCTCCAGCTTCCGCCAACGATTCATTCGGTGGTAGGCAGAGACAAATCCGGCCAGCGACGCTTTGTCCTCGGCCGCATTGCCGGAGTAAATGACGTCCTTGGAGTCCGGGCCGAAGATCGCCAGCATCTGCTGCTGATTGTTGTTTCCGGCAGCGTTGGCCAGGGTCTGGCCGGCATCCTCGGGCGTGGCAAATGTCTCTTGTCCGCGAGCCGACACGCCCGCCGAAGGTGGCGCCTTGCGATGGCATGCCGGCAATGCGATCGTCAGCGCGACCAGCGCAAAAGTCATGCAAGAGCGGTAGCGAACCAATCGGGGTTTTGACGGCGTCAGCGACATCATCCTCATCCAGGTCTCCCTTGTTTTGCCTAACTTCGAGCCAGTCGAAGCCATCACCAGTGCAATCCGGTCGAGCGGCCTCCAATACCCCAACCAGAACTTCCGCCACGCTCGCCCCAGGCTCGATAGCTGACGGCGCGCTCGCCCCAGCCGCCGATCCCGAAGCTTCTGCCGGCCTCAGTGCCCCAACTGCTGAAGGCCGTTAACCGCTCCTGGGTGTCAGGTGGTCCCCAACCGCGAGGATCATCGGGGGTGGGCCAGCCTCCGGCCTCGCTGGACCAGGCGCTGAAAATCGGAAAGGCGGGATGCGGGTTCACGGTACCGCTGACGCTGAAAGTGTGCTTGGCGGGGGCACTCTGGGGCGCTTGTTCGCCCGCCTGGGCACGCGCTTGTGCGCTGAACGGCCGGGTCGCGTCGTCGTGGTAGGGATGGTTACCATAGTAGGTATAACCGCCGTAGTAGCCGCCACTCCACGCGTGATTGCCGAAGTACGGATAGCTGCGATAGTTAGCCACGCCCTGATACCAATTGCAGCCCCAGTTGCCCCAGCCCCAGTCGGTACCCGACAACGCGCCGATGGCAACGCCCTGTCCAAAGGCAATCGAGGCCCGGGCTGGCAAGTTCGTGCTGCTGTAATTCGGCGTCTCCACCGCAGTTCCATAAACTAGCGCCGGGTTGTACTGCGGCACATACACCACTAGCGGATTTCCCGGCTGCAACGTGATGATGTCCCCGCTCGGTTGCGCCATCGTCAACTGCGGAGTGGATTTGAGATTTTCGGCCGTCCTGGCCTTGGCGCGCAACAACTGAACTACAGCCATAAGCGTGGAATGCTGATTGTGGTAGGACTCGCCCAACTGGGACGTCCAGAGGAGATTCTGCGCCATGATGTTCATCACCGACGGAAACAGGGTGAGCGCTTTGACGCTGGGGTCCCACGGCTGAGCGCTGACGTCCTGGATGAAGGTGGCCGCCGGGAGGTCCATGTTCTGCCCCAGCCAGATTTTGGCCACCAGGATCTGGTCCGGAAAAGTCGCGGCAATCAGGACTGGCGCCAGCAGCGCGTCGGGATAAAGCGCAACCGGCGCGACCAGACTTTGCAGCTCCTCGGGGGGAAGTGGAACTCCCTGACCGGAGTAGTCAGATCCTGACAGTGCGCCGGCCTGATAAAGCGCGGCTCCGCCTGAATCCAGCGGCAGGGTGACCAGCAGCAGAGTAAAACCAAGGGCGATTGCTAGAGGCTGCCTGAAGCGACACACGATCATCCGTTTCTTCTCCCATTCTTCCCCCATGGAGGCCTGATGTTTTTTTAACCGAACCTGCGGCCAACGCGCCAGTGGAAAATTCTCCGCCTGGCCGCCAAATACTACAGTGACAGAACGGGCCCCATTTCACAAACCGGAGTTCGCCATTCCGCAACTTTGCATTGGAATCACCGCCCGGCACGGGATGCTGTCCTATTTTGAATTAGGACAGTACCCGGCACGGTAGCGTCGCACGTTTCCGTGCGCTCCGGCTACACTATTGTTTGGCGCTTTTTTCCCCCTGGGAGGATGAGGTCTTCATCATGGCAAGTGGTAACAGCAAGAAGGGCGTGATCGCAATTCTTACCGGAGGCGGCGATGTGCCCGGCCTCAATCCCGCCATTCGCGCCGTGACCCTGCGCGCCATCAGCGAAAACTATGAGGTCATCGGGCTGCGCCGCGGATGGGCCAGCCTGATCGACATGGTGCGCGACAAGGACTACGACAACAGCGACAATTACCAGCGTCTCACCGAAGAGGTGGTGAATCGCGCCGGCCGCACCGGTGGGACGTTTCTGCACACATCGCGCACCAATCCCAGCCGTGTCCGCAAGGCCGACGTCCCCGCGCACCTGCGCGAGAGCTACCAGGCCGAGCGTAACGATCTCACCAAGGAAGTGCTCAAGAACCTGGAATGGCTGGGCATCGATTACCTGATCCCCATCGGCGGCGACGACACCCTCAGCTACGGCGTTCGCCTGTTCCAGGAAGGGGTGCGGGTCATCGCCATCCCCAAGACCATGGACAACGATGTTCCGGGGACCGACTACTGCATCGGCTTCAGCACCTGCGTGACCCGCATCATCGAAATGTCCAACCGGCTGCGTACCTCTGCCGGCTCGCACGAGCGGCTCCTGGTGCTGGAAGTCTTTGGCCGCTACACCGGCTTCACGGCCATGCTGCCAACCATGGCTGGCGCTGCCAACCGCTGTGTCATTCCCGAGTTCAAGTTCAATATCGATCGTCTGACCGAGCTGCTGATCTCCGATCGCAACCAGAACCCCAGCAAGTATTCGGTTGCCCTGGTTTCGGAAGGCGCGATGTTCGAGGGGGGCGACATGATCTTCGAGCGCGAAGTGAAAGACGCTTTTGGCCACAAGAAGCTGGGCGGGATCGGCAACGTGATTTCGGAACGGATCAAGGAGCTGTCGCCGCGCTACAACGGCGGCAAACCCCTGGACGTGATGACCCAGAGCCTGGGCTATCTGGTGCGCTGCGGCGATCCCGACGCCATCGACTCGATTGTTCCCATGGCTTACGGAAATTTGGCGCTCGATCTCATCCTCACCAACGTACACGGCCGCCTGGTCGTGCTGCGCAATGGCCGCTACGACAACATGCCGATCGAGGTCATCGTGGCGTCGAAGAAGGTCGTCAACGTGAAAGACCAATACAACACGGAACGTCTGCGCCCGCGTTACAAGAGCTTTGAGATGAAGCCACTGTTCATCATGACCAGCGATCTGGGTTAGCTCGTGCCCTCGACGAAAGGCCGTCGAAGCAGCGAAAAACTGCGGTCGACAGGTAACTTTACAAATTGTTCCACGTGGAACATTTTTCCCGATATGGGAACGCCCGGCGAAAATTCGCAGTCCGCACTTGACAGAACGACTCTGTCGAGAGGCCTGTTCAGGTAGTGCAGCGCTCAGGTAGAGCTGGCCTTCAGGCCAGCGTCTAAGCCTTTTATTTCTCATCCTGAGCCGGCTTCAGCCGGCGGCACCGGGCCACATTTCGACTTTTTCAGCAAACTGTTCAGCCCGCGAGCAATCCGCTGTTCCGACCTTTTCAGCAGCCTGCTAGAGAACCTGCGACCCCAATTCCAGAAATGCCTCTCTTAGAGTTGGGTGCTGCTGCATCCGCCGAAGATAGGCAGTCTCATCTGGTGACACCTTGGCCCGGATGATCTCCGCAACGCCATGTTTCTCAACCGTGCAACCGCGGATTGACGCATCCTGCCGGGATCGCCCTTGAACTTCTCCGCCATACGCCGCTGCACGGCAAAGCCGATGTTGCGGATGGAGAACTTATCCCACAGCCCTCGCGGCCTATCGCCGAATTCATAGAAAACATGTTCCGCCGCCAGCTTGCGCAGCGTGCGCGCCGAGGTCCGATATCCGGGGGTGCCCGCAATGCGAGCTTCTTCTCTCTGCGTCAAGGCCAGCAACTCCGGCTTGCCTGGCCGAAAACCCAGCTTGCGATAAAACCAGAACGCGCCCGACTTGATCGCCTCCTCATTCTCCGCGCCGAGCTGATAGGGATAAATGGAAAAGCACGTGACGTTCGCGAGCTGATGCAGCAGGTGCAGCACCTTGGCGTAAATCCACGCTGTCTCGCCATCGCGAAAGGCGTAGAAGGTGTTGAAGCCGACCTCCATCCATTCGCACAGCGAGATGCCCTCGATGTAATTGATGGGCACGCCATTCTTCACCGTCAGACCGGCGTGATAGGCGCGCAGCGGCAGTCGGCGCTCCGGCGGCAATCCCCAAAGAAAGATGTGGACCCCTCGTCCCACATCGGCCTCGATCACTTGCTTGGGATCTCCGCGAGTCGTGCCGTAGAGCTCGCGGTAGCGCACGGTGAGTGCCGCGCGGACAAAGTCCAGAACCTGCTCGCCCTCACGGCGTGAAAGTTTGCGCACAGGAAGCGGCGGCGAAGCCAACTCCTCGTCCAGCGATACCTGGTTGCGGCGAATGAGCGGTGTTTTGTGATAGTAAAAGTCGCGCGGATTGCGCCGCGCGCGCGTCCGGCTCGCGGCCGAATCGCCCTGCTCCCAGGTGATGTCGATCTTCAGCGCGTCATACCACGCAGTTTTCTCCAGAATCGTGCGCGGCGCGTCTTCCAGGCGCTGCAACAGCCAGAACAGAATTCGATCGGTGCCCCCGGCGGCGCTGCTCAGCCAATCGAGATACGGAGTGTCCGCTTCCACCAGGCAATCGTTCGCCAGCAGCGGAATCAGTTGCGGCAAGCTGCTGGACATCTGGCGGCTTTGCTCGTCCAGCCCCCACTCCACATGAAGTTGGCGCGGAAACCGCGACGCCAGCCAGCGCGCGACTTCGTAGGTAAATGTGTCGCGGATCGCCGTGCCGGCGACGCCGGAGAACTGTTCCGAATCGAAGAGATCGAGCTCCGCGCCCGCGTCACGCAAGCGTCTCACCTGCTGCCCCACATTGCCGAGCAACGCTTCCGTCAGCACGACGACCTTGCGGCTTTGGGGAAATGCGCGCAGAAACAATACCGCCTCGTGAAACTCGATAAGCGATTCTGCGTCGGCTGCTGTATAGCTTCGCAGCGAAGCCAGCAGCTTCTCCACGCCGGCGGCGCAGGACGGCCCATATTGACCCCTGGCTTCCAGCAGCTTCGACAATCTGGCAGCCAGATCGCGCTTCATGCTTCACCCGAGGCGGCGCCGGCAGCCTTCGCGGCATCTTCGGCCGAGGCCAACGTCTTCGCCTGGTGCAACGCCACCGGTGCGGCGTTCTCAACTTGTAGTACGGCGCGGCGTCCAGCTACGACGGAGCCCAGGACGATAAACAGGTTCGTCACCATCACCACCGTGAAGGCCATCGCCGGCAGAAATCCGAAGATCGCTCCGCGATCATTGACAATTTCCAGCGCCAGGACGGCGGTTACCAGGCCACGCGGCAACATCCAGAAGAGCAACTCGGTATCCCGCCGGGCCACATCCCTTACGATCCAGCGGCTGCCTTGCACAGCCACGAACCGGGCCAGCACCAGCGCTGCCAGGATGCCAAGGATGGGAATGATGTAGTGCCGGCTGACGAATTGGGCGACGATGCCGAGCAGAACGAAAAAGAACGAGCGCACCAGGAAGCTGAACTCGGCGTGGAAGGCGAGCAGGCGCGCGCCCTGCCGCGTCATGTGAGGAGTCCGCGGCAAATTGGCCAGCGTCACTCCGAAGATCAAGACCGCCAGCAGACCGCTGCCCTTAAGGTAGTCGCCGGTTGCGTACACCGCCAGCACCACGCCCAGGTTCAGAATATTGGTAAACGGCATACCAGCCACGCGTGGGAATAACTTGTACCAAGCCGCTCCCGCTGCCACTCCAACGATCAGAGATATGACGATGTGATGGGAAAAGTTGGTTACCAATCCCCCGATCAGCGATGTGCTTTCTTCGGTGTTCAGCAGGCTGCCGACCAACAGTACGGCAATCACCTCGCCCAGAGAGGATTCCACGGTGAGGGTTATCTTGACCGGGTCCGGAGTGCTGATTTGCTGTAGCGCAGGAATCACGATGGTCCCGCTGGTGCAACCCAGCGCGGCTCCCAACAGCAGGCAGTCAGTCCACCCCAGATGCAACAGGGCCCGGCCCATCAGGGCGATGAGCGCCAGGCTCAGGCCAAAACTCAGCAGCATCAACAACAGGCCGGCGGGGAAATAGCGCAGCGCCTGGCGCAGCCGCAGCTCCAGTCCGCCCTCAAACAGAATGAGGATGAGGGCCAGCGTGCCCAGCACGCGGATTGCGCCTGCAAAATTTTGCGGATTCACCCAATGCAGTATCGGACCCACCGTAATGCCGATCAGCAGCAGCACCACGATGTCTGGGACGCGGGTCAACTTCGACAGACGGTTAGCCACAACCGCCAATATCAGCAGCGCCGCCGGCAACCCGAATATGTAGGACATTTCCATCGCAGATCGTTCCGATATCGGACTGCCAACCGTCAGCCAGAGGCGATAGGAGCATTCATCATATTACGAAGCCTGCGCGATATCGCCCTGCCCTGCTCGCGGTCCATCTACTCCCCAAAGTAGCCGCCGCGCTGAATTCCATTGCAAGATGGAAAATCCGCTCTACAATACCAACCATCGTGTGAAATGGCGCCCACATTCCCACGCAAGTTGTAGAACCAGTCATCCAGCGAGAGCCGTACCGGCTGCCTGACTGCACACCAATTGATCAACAAGGAGCCTTGCATGAAGCGTTACATCATCATTTTGGCCGCATTAACAGCATTGTCCAGCATAGCCTGGGCGCAGGATGGAGCCGCCCTTTACAAAGCCAAGTGCGCCATGTGCCACGGTGCAATGGGCGAAGGCAAGATGGGACCATCCTTGCAAAAAACGTCGTTATCACAGCAGCAGATTGACGAATTACTGACCAAGGGCGCTGCCGGCAGGAAAATGCCGCACAGCAAACCCGTGATGGGATTGACGGCGGACCAGGCGACAGTGGTGGCCACCTACGTCGCTTCTCTTAAGAAGTAAAATTGCGGCCAGACATGAACCAAGCCGGCCCTTTTACAGGGCCGGCTTTTTACGCTCAGAAATCACACTCAGGATCAGAACGTCACCCGCACTCCCAACTGCGCTGCGAACGGAATTCCTACCGTGGTTCCCGGACCGAAGAAATCGCCCAGCGCGCCCTCGGGTATCTCAAGCTGCTTCAGGCTGGTGATGGGCTCGGTTTGGGTGCAGCTTGGGTTTAGGCAAATACTGGTGACATTGGTGATGCCCGTGACTGGATTTGGCATCATCTGGGACGGCGGCACCGGAAGCTGGACGACATTGACCGCGTAGTTCGCCCCGGGATTGTTGCGGTTGAAGAGATTGAAGAACTCGACGAAGGGCAGGATCGTCCAACGCTCGTTGACCTTGAAAGGACGCGTCACCCGCAGGTCTGACTGGATGTAAGGCGTGCCGCGGAATTGGTCGAGGCTTGTGTACACTCCATTGACATAGATGCGGCCGGTGTTGTCCGCGTTCGTGATGGTGATGGGGCGGGCGCTTTCGGCCTGATTGATGCTGGTCAATTGGAATCCACCAGGAATGTTCACTGTGCCGGCCAGAACGAAGCGGCTGGTAACGTTTTCGCCCGATGGGCCGTAGTCTCCCGGTCCGAAAGCATCCAGTTGCCCGTTCGGCAGGCTGCAAACGCCATCGACATAATCAAACAGTTCACCCAGCAGGCAACCCCATGTGTCCGCCCGGGAAAGCGTGTAGTTCGCCACCAGACTGAAGCGCTTCATATTGCCTGCCAGATGTAGCAGCATAGCGTTGTACTTGGAACGGTTGTCAGACTCGAACACATTGACATTGGGCACCACATTCGCCTGGTCTTGGGCGTAGTTTGGGTCCGACGTGGGAATGAGTGGAGTGAATAAGTTCGTGCCGCCGGCATAGGGGAAGGCGCGGTATCCATGAACGCCGTCCTCGTATACATAATCGGCGCTCATCAGCCATTGGCTGTTGAAAGCGTGCTGCACGCCCCCGGTGATATGAATGGCGTAGGGCGTTTTGTACGGGGAGCCCACCAAATTTCCCGTGGCCCCGCTGCCGCCAGTCAGGCAGCCGGAGCCGACAAGCGCATACGTGCCTGGGCCTCCAGTCAGGCTGCACGGTCCGGTGGTGTAGTTCGAGCTGTTGACGCCCTGGAATGCAGTCGCCCATCCGTTCTGTGCCAGATCGTCGTAGAACATGCCAAAGCCGGCGCGAATTACCGTGTTCCCGCTCTTGCCGGGAGACCAAGCGAGCCCAATACGAGGCGCGAACTGCGCGTGGTCATCGTGCGGCAGGCTGGGCACAACCGGAATCTGCAACGCCTTCAGCGTCACGTACGCGGCATTATCAGCTTCGCTTCGGCCCGAAGCCAGGAATAACCCCCAAGTCGACTGCCAACGCAAGCCGTAGTTCAACGTGAGGCTGTGCGAGATCCGCCAGGAGTCCTCGGCGTAGAACGCGAGACGCTGAACATTCTGCGAAAAATTGCCGTCGCCGGCAGGAGTGTAAGTGCAGGTTGAGCCGTCCGATGCGGTGAAGTTGACACACTGTGGGTTAAAAACTCCGAACACGCCTGGGTTCTGTATGTAATAGGTCGGGTTATTGACGTACTGGGCAAGGGTCTCGGCCGTGGAAGCAAACGCCCCGCTCAGCACCGGTTCGTGAATGAAGTCGACTCCGAACTTGAGCGCATGGGTACCCACAATGTGGCTCAGGTCGTAGCGGAACTGGTATTTCTGTTGATTGCGCAGGTCGGGAAAAAGAGTGATAGGAGTAGCGAATTGGTTGTCGCCAAAAGTCTCGAAACCGGAAATGGTCAGCGCTGTGGAACTGAAGGGGAAGGCCAGCGCGAAGCCCAGATTTGAGTTCCGAGTCTGCGTGAGATGCAATAAGCTGGCGTCGAGGACCAAGGTGCCAACCGTGTTGGTATTGAAAGTATAGGTATTGCTGATCGCCGTATTCCAGTAATTGTTGTGCGTCAGCAGACCCGTTGAGGGCAATGTGCCCTGCTCCACCAGGGCATTGTTCGTGACATAGCTGTCTTCCGAGGTACGCAGGAACCAACTCGATTTTGACGATTGCGCCCAGTCAAAGCGCACCGAACCGAGGTAGTCGCGAAAGGGAATCGGAACCGTGGCGGGGACGGCGATAGAAGCAGCGCCGGTGATCAATCCCATTTGCGCCAATTGCGAGAGCGCGTTGAATTGCGTAGTGCTGGCGGGGCTGTAGGCGATGCTCGCATCCTCGTGCACCGCCTCGAATGAGGTGAAGAACCACACCTTGTCTTTTACGATGGGACCGCCGAGAGTGCCCACATAGTTCTGGCGTGAGAACGGCTGCTTGGGATTGTGCACGCAAACCCCGTTGGTGCATGTTTCCGCCGGATTCTCAATCGGAAAGCGGGCGTTGAGCGCTGCCGCCCGCTCGTAGAACGCCAAGTCGCCGTGCCAATCGTTGGTGCCGTGCTTGGTGGTGATCACGATAGACCCGGCAGTTGTCCACCCGGTATCCGCTTCTTCATTCGAAGTGCGCACGGCAAATTCCTGAAGGCCGTCAGGCGAGAAATTTTGCAGAAAGCCGCCGATCCAGTCGTCGGAGTTGTCGGCGCCGTCAACCGACAGTTCGTTGTTTAAGCCGGAGCTTCCGCCGGTGGAGACGGCGGTTATGCGCGCCTTGGTAGGATCGGAAGGCTCGACCGGCTCCGTTCCGGCTACCAGATAAGCGATGTTGGCAAAGCTGCGGGCCGGGAGCGGAAAGTTTTCGAGGTCCTTGCTGTCCACTACGCCGCCACGCACAGCGCTCGAGGTGTCAACCGTTTCGGTCGTAATCGAGGATGCGTTCCCCTGCACCTTCACTGTCTCATGCGCGCCTGCGGGTTTCAGCGTAATAGTGATATCGCGCACCACGCTGACTGCGGTGTCTACATCGGCCGTGGCCTCCGCGAAACTTTTGGCGGTAACAGCTACCTGATAGGGGCCGGGCAGCAGGCCATCAATGCGAAATTCTCCGCGATCGTTTGCCAGCGCCTCGCGGGCGATGGAGGATCCTGATCCTGTTAACCGGACAACGACCCGGGCGCCCGCCACTCGCGCGGCGCTTGGGTCTTGGACCACACCTCGCAAGGTGCTGGTGGAATTCTGTGCCTGAATCGTGAGTGGAAGCAGCAGAAGAGCAAATGCAACTAGAAGCGCACGGCGGAGTTGATGCGACGATCCGGGAGCTGACTGCATGACGGCAATTCCTCCAGGCTGGCGAAGTTCAAAACCAGGCGCGATATGTGAAAGGCCAAAGGCTACTCTGGTGCCACATTTACTACCATCGCTAGTAGTGAACTCTTTTTTCTGGGCCTCCCACAGCTTCCTCACCGGGATGCAGTTGCATAATCCGACAGCCATTATTGGATACCGCTTCTTGCGGCGGGTAACGCCTGCGGGGGCGAGGCTGATTCTCACACTTGGTGGTGACGGTGCTCACTGCCTGGCTGTTCGTTGTCCCCGATACTGTGACCAGTGTCCCCTCAACCATGCCCGAATTACGGGCGGTAGTTGACCAGGGCATCGCTTTGTTGTTGCCGAACGGCCCGCTCGTTCCTTGGACTTGGACGTGTGATCTTGGGGACGGACGAGCCGGGAGAACGTGAAAGAAGGAAGTATGCCTGAGAACGCCGCACCCCTCAGCGAAGAACGGATCGCTTACCTGGAAGGACTGGTGAGCCAGGCCAGGACGGCTGCCGCCGCCTTTTCGCAATGCACGCAAGAGGATGTTGACCGCATCGTCAAGCCGATGGTCATTGCCGGGCTGAAGCAAGCCCAGTATCTCGCGCGTCTGGCGGTCGAAGAAACTCGCATCGGCGTATTGGAAGACAAGGCCCTCAAGAACATGGTGGCCACCGAGTTCGTCTACAACTACGTCAAGGACAAACGCACCGTCGGCGTCATTCGCGAGTATCCGGAACGCGGCCTAATCGAACTGGCCGAACCCATCGGCGTCATCTTTTCTCTTACTCCAATCACGAATCCCACTTCCACCGTTCTCTTCAAGTGCATCATGGCCATCAAGACGCGGAATGCGGTGATTTTCAGCCCGCATCCCAGCTCCTGGCATTGCTGCTCGGAGGCGGTAAAGATCATGTACGAAGCCGCGGTGAAGCACGGCGCTCCTGAAGGTGTCTTCACCTGCCTGGAATCGCACACTCTGCAAGACAACGCTTACCTGATGCATCACCAGGACGTCGGCCTGATCGACGCCACCGGCGGACCCGGCGCGGTGAAGGCTGCGTACAGTTCCGGAAAGCCGGCGCTCGGCGTCGGTCCCGGCAACACCCCGGTGTATCTGGAGAAGACCGCCGATCTCGACATGGCCGTGGTCGATATCATCACCTCGAAGACATTCGACAATGGGACCATCTGCGCCTCCGAACAGACGGTGGTGATCGACGATGAGATTTACGATCGGGTGCTGAAGAAGTTTGCCGACCTGGGCGCATACATCTGCAATGCGAAAGAAACCGAGTCGCTGGGACGCACGGTGATCGACCCCGCAACCGGCTTCATGCAGCCCATGGCCGTCGGACAGAAAGCGGTTGACATCGCGCGCTTCGCCGGCATCTCGGTCAAGCCGAACACCAAACTCCTGATCGCGCCGATCAAGGGCGTTGGCCATGAGCATCCTCTTTCCGTCGAGAAGCTGTTTCCCGTGTTGGCGGTCTATCGCGCAGCGTCCGCAGAGGAAGCCTTGAAGGTCTGCGTGCAGGTAAACCACCTCGGAGGGCTCGGACATACCGCAGTCGTCTTCTCCAAGAACGACGCCATCATCCGCAAGTTTGGCGAGGTCATCAACGCCGGACGAATCATCGTGAACTCGCCGGGATCGATCGGCGCCCTGGGCGGTGTCTATAACGACATGGTGCCTACCTTTTCGTTCGGCTGCGGCACTGGCGGCGGCAACAGCACCACCGACAACATCAACATCTATCACTACCTGAACATCAAGCGCATGGCGCGAAGGACGCCAGCCCATATGTGGTTTCGAGTCCCCAACCAGATCTACTTCAACATGCATGCGGTGGAGAACCTGCGCAACTTCCCCTCGCTGTCGACCGTTATCATTTCCAATCCGGGGCTGGAGCAGATCGGCCATGTCGACATCGTCCGGCGCTCGCTTCCGCCGCAAACTCAGGCACGAGTGACCATCATTCCCGATGCCGAGCCTGACCTCAAGATCATCGCGCAAGGAGTCGAGACGCTGAATTTCTACAAGGCGGACCAGATCATCGCGCTGGGCGGCGGTTCGGTAATCGATGCGGCGAAGATCATGAAGCTGAAGTACGAGTCGCCCCAGGCCGACCTGGAAGAGCTGGCCGCGCCCTTCCTCGACATCCGTAAGCGTGTGGTGCAGTACCCAACCGAGAAGGTGAACCACTCGCGGCTGATTGCCATCTCCACTACCAGCGGCACCGGCAGCGAGGTCACCCCCTTCGCCGTCATGACCAACAAGGAGCGCGGCATCAAAGTTACGCTCGCCGACTATTCGCTCACCCCCGATGTCGCCATTGTCGATCCCCAGTTCGTCATGTCGATGCCCAAGGGTCTCACGGCGGACACCGGCATCGACTGCCTGACCCATGCCCTGGAAGCCGGAGTGTCGATTTATGCTTCCGCCTTCACCGACTCCAACGCTATGCAGGCGATCCGTCTCGTTTTCAAGTACCTGCCCGAGGCTTACGAGAATCCTGGGAACGAAGAGGCGCGCACCATGATGCACAATGCCGCCTGCATCGCGGGGATCGCGTTCTCCAACGCGTCCGTCGGCGTCAATCACGCGCTGGCCCATGCCTTCGGCGCGCGCTTCCACGTTGCCCACGGCCGGGCCAACGCCCTGATGCTGCCGCACGTGATTGCCTATAACGCGTCCGTGCCCACCAAGTTCATGCCGTCGCCCAACACCCGTGCCTATGTGGCCCACAAGAAATACGCCGTGATTGCCGACCTGTTGGGCCTCGGCGGCCATACGGTCGAGGAGAAGGTGAGCAAGCTGGTCACCGCGATAGAGCAGTTACTCGATCGCCTGGAGGTTCCGCAGTCGATTGCCGACCTCGGTATCACCAAAGAAGAGTTCGAGCGTGCCATGCCGGAGCTGACCAAGAACGCCTTTGACGATCCTTCCTGGCGGTCGAACCCGCGCATGCCGCTGATCAGCGAACTGGTCGACCTTTACTGGAGCGCGTATCGCGGCCGACGTGCAGCCGAGGAAGAGACGGCTATCCCCAAACACCAGGTCGAGGAAGAGTTGTGCGTATAACTACTACGATAGCTCCTGTATGTTTTGCCATCGACGGAGAACGCTTTTAGCAACTCACTCTTGCTGCTTCATCTTGTATGTCCGAGCCGCGGGATCGAGCCCGTCAGGGTGGAACTGCAGTTAGCCCAGGGCGTGAGCCCTGGGTAAGCTGGTTTATGAAACTCTGAGCCGGCTTCAGCCGGCGACACCGCCTTTTGGCCTAGTCAGTTCCGGGGCCTACCCCTCATCACGCGCCAGGAAATCGATCAGCGCATTCAGCGACGAGCGCACGTCCGCAATCGCGTCTTGCATCGCATCCAGATGGTTCTTCAACCCTACCGTCACTTCCGCCAGCGACCGGCGGTGCTTGCTGTCCAGTGACAGGAACAACGGCAGCGCCTGCTGGTCCAAGGTTCGGCCACGCGAGACTATCTCGGCAAGACTGTGCGTCAAGATGAGAGCATGTGCATTTGCACCAAAGCCCAGCTCGTTCAGTCGCTCCGCGATTCTAGGTTGTAGTTCGACGATGTATTCCGTCTCGGAGTCGGCCATGGTTCCTCTGCAGAGTTAGATTCCGCTTTACCGTGGCTGGCATCGAGCAACCGCATTGAATTCTTCTGCCCGATTGCGTAATCTTTGCCCGGATGGATTTCCTGCTTTCGCGGGCTGCTCGATGTCATTTGCCTGGAGCAGTTTTGGATTTGGTGTATCCGATTTGATTGGGTAGAGCAGGCCTTTAGTGTCTGCGTGAGAACGAGCTTTTCTTTTTGGCAGTGGAGTAAGAAGCTGGAAAAACAGAGCGCCGTAGGCGCGGAGTCCTGGGTAGAGTAGGAAGAGTAACCGAGTCCCGTAGGGACGGCACAGGTTCTCACGCACACTCTTTAGGCCTGCGTCCAGCGGCGGCGATTAAATCTGTTTCGGTGCTTGCGACGCGGGCCTGAAGGCCCGCTCTACCCGGACACAGCAAAAGCAAAACCGGCCTAGCCAGCTTGCCCGTCAAAGCGCACGGGTAGCATCTAACTCCTGAGAGCCAACGAGAGAACACCATGAGCCAGACTAGTTCCACCATCCGCAGCTTTGGTTTTTTCCTCAACGGTAATTGGAGCACCCACGGCCGCGAGGCCGTGGTGAACTCGCCCTACGATCATAGTGTCCTCGGCGTGATAAGCGAGGCGGATCGCGACGACGTCGAGACCGCCATCGAGTCGGCGGTGCAAGCCTTCGCCGTAACCCGCAAAATGTCGTCCTACCAGCGCGCCGGCGTGCTGCGCAAGATCGTCGAGGGCATCACCTCACGCCGCGAGGAGTTTGCTCGCACCATCTGCCAGGAAGCCGCCAAGCCGATCAAGATAGCTCGCATCGAGGTCGATCGCGCCATCAATACCTTCCAGATTGCGGCCGAGGAGAGCACGCGCATCTACGGCGACTACATCCCGCTCGACACCCTGGAATCCACTTCCGGACGCTGGGGCCTGGTGCGACGCTTTCCGCTCGGCCCGGTGTTTGCCATCACGCCGTTTAACTTTCCGCTCAACCTCGTGGCCCATAAGATCGCCCCGGCGATTGCCGCCGGCTGCCCCATCATCCTGAAGCCCGCGCCACAGACCCCAATTTCATCGTTTCTGCTGGCTGAGATCGTGCAGGAAACGGGCTGGCCGGAGGGTGCGCTCGCCGTCATGCCGCTGTCCAATGACGATGCCGCGCTGCTGGTTGCCGACGACCGCATCAAGCTGCTGACCTTTACCGGCAGCGCCGCCGTGGGATGGCAGCTCAAGGGCCGCGCCGGCAAGAAGCGGGTCACGCTGGAGCTTGGCGGCAACGCGGGCGTGATTGTGCATAGCGACGCCGACCTGACCTACGCGGCTCATCGCTGCATTGCCGGCGGATTTTCCTATGGCGGACAGACCTGCATCTCGGTCCAACGAATCCTGGTTCATCAGCCAGTGTTCGAGAAGTTTACCGGCATGCTGGTGGAAGGCGTTCGCAAGCTGAAATGCGGCGATCCCATGCTGGAGACGACCGACGTTCCGCCGCTCATTCGCGAGCAGGACGCGGTGCGCGTGGTGGAATGGATTGACGAAGCGGTGCAGGCCGGAGCCAGGCTGTTATGCGGCGGCACGCGCAAGGGCGCAATGGTGGAACCGGCGGTGCTTACGGGCACGACGGCGAATATGCGCGTGAATTGCGCCGAAGTTTTTGGCCCGGTGGTGACGGTCGAACCTTACGAAACCTTCCCGGAGGCCTTGAGCAGCATCAACAACTCGGTTTACGGACTGCAAGCCGGGCTGATGACGCACGATGCCGTGCTCATCCAAACGGCTTTTGAGGAGCTTGAAGTTGGCAGCGTCATCGTCGGCGATGTTCCCAGTTTCCGTGTCGACCAGATGCCGTACGGAGGAGTGAAGGATTCAGGGCTGGGACGCGAGGGGCTGCACTATTCGATCGAAGATATGACCGAGCGCAAGCTGCTGGTGATGGCGCTGCGGTGAGATCCGCTAGTGGGCTAATTCCGTGTTGCTAGCGCCTGGTACGTCTCGTGACGCGCTTGACGCGGTGCATCGGTTTTATAGAGTGGGGGACGGACGCCCATAAGCCGTAGGCGTTCAAGGTAACGTCAACCCTCCTCCCACAGAACGTACAAGTTCCTTTCTTGTTCTCTTCGTCAACGTTGGTGACGCGCCCGCCGAGTTGACGATCCGGGCAGGGAGACGCAATGGGGCTCATAAGGTAAGTATAACCCCGCCGATCGGAAGGCTCATTTTGGAGATCCGGCGTCTATCGCCAGTCCTGCGACCCATGATAGATGTGCAGGATTTCAATAGCTTCGGCCTTAACAACATAGACTATGACGTAAGGGAGCGGCGATAACGTTAATTCTCGCGTGCCGCTGCGATGGCCCGGCCTGCCTAGGTAGGGTGCGGTTTTGAGGGAACGGATCTGCTGGTGGATTGCTCGTACAGTCGGCTCGGCGAAACGCGGGTAGTTGTTATCGAGGTAGTTCTTGATGCCTTCTAGATCATCAGCGGCGGGGATGGTCCAGCGGAGACGCATCAGCGCTTGCTAAACATGCGCTCAATGCGGGCGTCCATTTCCTCTTCCTCAATAAACTCCCCGTGCTCGGCTGCGGCCAGTCCTTTTTCGACAGCGGCCAGGAACCGCGCCTCGCCATCGAGATAGCGGGTAAGCACATCTTTCACCAGGCGACCGGCATCAGTCCCGGACTTGCCGGCGATGTGGGCTATCTGCGCTTCTTGCTCGGGCGTGAAGTTCACTTCCATGCCCCCAGATTACGCTAAGGAATAAGCCCGTGCAACAGCGGCACGGGCCTGCTAGGATTCACGATTCGATGGCTGACTGCTGAGTGCTGACGGCTGACTGCCGCTCTTCAGTTCGCGATTTGTGTCAGCCCCTTCAGGTATGCATCGATCGACTTCGCCGCCTTCCGCCCGGCGCCCATCGCCAGAATCACCGTCGCTCCGCCGGTCACGATGTCGCCGCCGGCGAAGACGCCCGGCTTCGATGTCGCCAGATCGTCGTTGGCGGAAATGTAGCCTCGCTTGGTGATCGCTAATCCCGGCGTGGTCGACTGGATCAGCGGATTGGCTGATGTCCCGGCTGCGATGATTGCGAGCGAACACGGCGTCACGAACTCCGAGCCCTTGATCGGTACCGGGCTGCGCCGGCCTGAGTCGTCCGGCTCGCCCAGCTCCTGGCGAATGCAGCGCACCGAAGTCAGATTGCCCTTCTCATCGCCAAAAAACTCGACCGGGTTCACTAGCATTTCGAAGTGCACGCCTTCGTCCTTGGCGTGGTGCACTTCTTCCACGCGGGCAGGCATCTCGACTTCAGTGCGGCGATAGTAAATGCTGGCGCTCTTCGCGCCCAGACGCAACGAGCTGCGGACCGCGTCCATCGCGGTATTGCCGCCGCCCACCACGATCACATCGCGGTCCTTGCAGGGATAGAGCGGCTGGTCGAATTCGGGGAAGCGATACGCCCGCATCAGGTTCACGCGGGTGAGAAACTCGTTGGCGGAATAGACCCCGTTGAAGTGCTCGCCCGGAACATTCAGGAAGCGCGGCAGGCCGGCGCCGGTTGCGACGAAGATGGCATTGAAGCCTTCGTCATTCAGCAACTCGTCGATGGTGACCGTCTTGCCGACGACAACATTGGTCTCGAACTCCACGCCGCGGCGGCGCAGCACGTCGATTTCGTGACGCACGATGTCCTTGGGAAGACGGAATTCTGGAATGCCGTACACCAGCACGCCGCCGAGCTCATGCAGGGCCTCGAAGACGTGGACCTGGTGTCCCATCTGAATCAGGTCGCCGGCGCAGGCCAGCGCAGCAGGACCGCTGCCGATGAGGCCGACCTTCTTTCCAGTAGCAGGCGCAGACTTGGGCAGGCCGAATTGCCCGGACTCCCGCTCCCAATCGGCGACGAAGCGCTCCAGATAAGCGATGCCAACCGGCTCGCCCTTCTTGCCCAGCACGCAGCCCGATTCGCATTGGTCTTCCACCGGACAAACGCGGCCGGTGATGGCGGGCAGCGCATTGTCTTCGCGCATCTTGGCAGCGGCGCCGAGATAATCCTCCGCCAGGATCAGGTCGATGACTGCCCGCACGTCCACACACACGGGACACTTTAGGACGCAGCCCGGCTTGGGGCACTCGATGCAACGCAGCGATTCCTGGCGCGCCTGCTCGGGAGGAAAGCCCAGATTCACTTCCTGGAAGTTGTGGGCGCGGACGTGAGCATCCTGCTCCGGCACGCGCTGACGCGGCAGCTTCACGCGCTCTTTGTTGGGCAGGGGGTTGTGGCTGACTTTGGTCTCGGTCGCATCACTCATTGGTCACCCCCACCGCCTCAAGGGCGCATTCTTGTTTATGATTTTTTTGGCGAAGCTTGTCCAGCTCACCCTGCGGATCGGCCTGTAAGCGCTCGATGCTGAGCCGCTCCTGCTCGCGATACATGTTGTTGCGCTGCGTCAGGACCTCGAAGTTGACCTGGGTGGCGTCAAATTCCGGGCCATCCACGCAGGCGAATTGGCTGCGGTTGTCGACCAGCACGCGGCAGCCCCCGCACATTCCAGTACCGTCCACCATGATGGAATTCAGGCTGACGATGGTCTTGATCTTCTCCGGACCGGTCATCCTGGCGACCGCGCGCATCATCGGCACCGGGCCGCAAGCCAGTACATAATCCAGCTTCTTGGCGGCCATGACTTCCTTAAGCTTGTCGGTCACCAGACCTTTGTCGCCGTAGCTGCCATCATCGGTGACGACGTAGGTCTCGTCGCTGACCGCGCGAACTTCATCTTCCAGCACCATCAAGTCTTTGCTGCGCGCGCCCACGATTGAGATCACCTTGTTTCCGGCGCGCTTCAGCTCGCGGGCCGTGGGATAGGCCATCGCCGTGCCGACGCTGCCGCTGACCACCACTGCGGTGCCGAAGTTTTCGATCTCCGAGGGCTTGCCCAGCGGACCGACGACGTCGAGGATTTTGTCGCCCGCCTCCAGCATGCAAAGCAGCATGGTGGTCTTGCCGATGGCTTGCACGACAATGGTGACGGTGCCAGCCTCGGGGTCGGCGTCAGCAATGGTCAGCGGGATGCGCTCGCCGCAATCATCCAGCCGAACGATGACGAACTGCCCCGGCTTCTGCTTGCGGGCGATGCGGGGAGCCTTGATGACAAACAGCTTGATACCTCGCGCCAGGGAGCGCGCTTCCACGATCTCGTACACGGGAACCCTCCGCCTTTGATTTTGCGGGGGCATGTACATGCAGTCTGTGGCATACGTCACAGGGCAGGCGGACATGGCGCACACGGCGCACACGGCGGCAAAAATCGCCGAATGGCTGTCTCCGGGCGCCGTCGTATAACATTCTTACGTGTTGCTCTTCGCCCGTCCATCGGAGGCTGAAGTCGAACATTTTCTGGCCGAAGCGCGCGAATCTGGGTATAGCTATTCCGAAACAGGCGCCACTTCGGGAATCATCCCTCCGCTTTACACGACCGATCACAACCGAGTTTGGCTAGGCCTGGGACCGCAAACGTGGCGTAGGGCCGTCGAAGCGCTGAAGGAATGGAAGATGTTCGACTTAGAGTGGATTTGTCTCTACTGGCCGTCCACTCCCATCGCAGTGGGTGAAAACGTGGCAGTGCTCGCGCAACACCTAAACTGTTATTGGCTGAATGCCTGCCGGATTGTTTACGTCGTAGCTAATGATGGGCCTTCAGAACGCTTCGGGTTTGCTTATGGGACCCTCGACGATCACGCAGAAAGTGGAGAAGAGCGATTTCTGGTGGAATGGGATCGCGAAACCGATGAGGTATGGTATGACATTCTTGCTTTCTCCCGTCCGAACCAATTTCTCGCTCGCATTGGCTACCCCTTCGCACGGCAACTGCAGAAGAGATTTGCAGCAGGGTCGAAGGCAGCAATGGTCAAGGCCGTGAGCCAAGCAATTGGGCGTGAACCGATCGAAAACGATCCTGCGGTCTGAGAAACGGCGCCATTGTTATACTGCCCTCTTGATGCTCAAAGAGACCCTCGAAGAAGGCCGAATCGTTACTGACAAGGCGCTGGAGCGCCTGCTTCCGGCTGGCGATCAGTATCCAGCGTCCATCCATCGCGCCATGCGGCACAGCATATTTGCCGGCGGCAAGCGCCTGCGGCCCATTCTCTGTATGGAGGCGGCGCAGTTGGTTGCCGGCTGCGTTCCCACCGGCGTCGAAGAGCTGGGTGCAGCGCTGGAGATGCTGCACACCTACTCGCTGATTCACGACGACCTGCCCGCGCTCGACAACGACGACTTGCGCCGTGGACGTCCCACCTGCCACAAAGCATTCGGCGAGGCGACGGCCATCCTGGCTGGCGACGCCTTGCAAACCTATGCCTACGAGGTGCTGGCGAGGTTGCAATGCCCGGCCGAGGCGCGCGTCGCCATCATCGCCCAGATCGCGCATGCGACGGGCACCATTGGCGGCATGATCGGCGGTCAGGTGATGGACCTGGAAGCCGAACACACGCGTCCTGACGCGCAGACGCTGGAGTACATTCATCGCTCCAAGACCGGAGCGTTGCTGACGGCCAGCGTAGTGACCGGCGGCATCTATGCCG
>JBEKQY010000059.1:0-16719 GCA_049519235.1 Candidatus Korobacteraceae bacterium
GCCATCGCCAACCTGGTGGACAATGCCGCGGAGGCGTTGCAGGACTCGTTGATGAAGGAGATTGTGATTTCGACCACGCTCATGGAAGAACGCGACTCGGTGGAAATCGTCGTCGCCGACACCGGACACGGCGTTACTCCCGACGTGAAGGAAAGGCTCTTTCTGCCCTATTTTTCTACCAAGGGGCGCGGCACCGGCCTGGGTCTTGCGATTGTCGGCCGCATCATCGAAGAACATCGTGGCTCTATCCGCGTGGAAGAGAACTCTCCCGTCGGAGCGCGTTTTATCGTAGAGTTGCCTGTGGCCCAGGAAGTCGGGGTCGAAGCCGTCACCGCTTAGGCGGTGGAAGCGCCGGGCTTCAGCCCGGCGAAATCCGCGCTAAGAGTTGCTTTCGCCGGGCCAGGGACAGGCTAGTTTCAGATTAGTGTAGACCGGGTAGAGCCAGCCTTCAGGCTGGCGTCCAAGATCGCCCCACGCTATCAGGTTTGAGCCGCTGCGGTCATTGAAAATGACCGCAGCGGTTCAAACGATTCGCGTTCGCGACGGACGCGGCGCTAAAGCGCCGCTCTACCCGCCCATCAACATGCAAACTGTTCTGATCGTCGATGACGAGTCGCAGATCCGTAGCACCCTGGAAGGCGTGCTGGCGGACGAAGGCTACAAGACCCTGCTCGCCGCCAGCGGTGAGGAGTGCATGGAAGTCCTCCGCCACAAGTCGCCCGACGTCATCCTGCTGGATATCTGGCTGCCGGGCATCGACGGGCTGGAGACCCTGGAAAAGCTGGTGGAGCGCGAAGACCATCCCGAGGTCATCATGATCTCCGGCCACGGCAACATCGAGGCTGCGGTTCGCGCCACCAAGCTCGGCGCCTTCGACTTCCTCGAAAAGCCGCTCTCCATCGAGCGCACCCTCATCGTTCTGAAGAATGCCATCGAGGCCAAGCGGCTGCGCAGCGAAAATCTGGAATTCAAGAAGCAGTTTCAGACGCGCAGCCTCATCGTGGGCGACAGCATTCCCATGAAGGCGCTGCGCCAGCAGATCGCGCTCATGGCTCCCACTAATGGACGTGTGCTGATCTACGGCGAGTCGGGTACTGGCAAGGAATTGGCCGCGCACGCGCTGCACTCGCAGAGCCTGCGCAAGGACGCGATGTTCGTCGAGCTCAACTGCGCCGCTATCCCCGAAGACCTGATCGAGAGCGAACTGTTTGGCCATCGCAAGGGCGCACTCTCCACCGCGACCGCCGACAAGGAAGGCAAGTTCCAGAAGGCCGATGGCGGCACGCTGTTTCTCGACGAAGTCGGCGACATGAGCCTGAAGACGCAGTCGAAGGTCTTACGCACGCTGGATGAGGGACGATTCGCGCCCGTGGGCGAAGAAGAGCCAGTCACCGTGGACGCGCGCGTGATCGCCGCCACCAACAAAGATCTGGAAGACGAAATCTCCAAGGGAAACTTTCGCGAAGACCTCTTCTATCGCCTCAACGTGATTCCTTTCTATGTCCCGCCGCTGCGCGAGCGCAAGGAGGACATTCCGCTGCTGGCGCGCTATTTCCTGAAGGAGTTCTCGCAGACCTACAGCCGTCGTCCGAAGGAAATCTCCGACGACGCGCTCGATGTCCTCATGCGCTACTCCTGGCCGGGCAATGTGCGCGAGCTGCGCAATCTGATCGAGCGCATCGTCATCATGAATCCGGCGGTCAGCAAGCTGGAGCGCAAGCACCTGCCGACCATGGTCTATCGCGAGAGCGGACGCCGCACCCTGGGCGATTTCTCCAGCCTGCACCAGGCCCGCGCCGCTTACGAGCGCGACTACATCCTGAAGAAGCTCGACGAGAACCACGGCAGCGTCAGCCGCACCGCTGAGGTGCTCGGCCTGGAGCGCAGCCACATGTATCGCAAGATGAAGGCGCTGGGAATCACGGTGAAGGAGTAGGGGCTGGGTGTGCTTTTGTGGGACGCATTTTTCCGTATTCGTGATATAAAACGATCCTTCTCACGATAAAGTCCATGGACAACGAGACTCAAGCACAGGGCGGCGAGTTGAAAGCGCTGGCCGCCAGGTTCGGCACGCTCAGTGACGCCGAGAACTTGCTGCTCGAAAAAGTTTCCAGCGGCGAAGTGGCATTCTGCCCGGACCCGGAGCGCAAGGGTTACGATCCGAAAGATGCGGACGCGTGGGGACCGCAGCGGCAAATACGCGCCGAATTGTTAGCTTGGTTGTGTACGAACGAGCAGGCTCGGAAGCACGTTCACGCGCGAGGAATCCAGGTGTACGGGGCCGACATTATCGGCCCTCTCGACCTCGCGTTTGTCAATATCCCTTTCCAACTGCTGCTTAATAACTGCCGCCTGAGCCAGAACATCAATCTGAGCAGGGCCGAGGTGTCACAACTCGACCTCCAGGGCAGCTTGGTGCATGGCATATCGGCCGACGGCATCATCGTGAAAAATAACGTCTTCCTAAGAAATGGCTTCGCCGCCAACGGTTCTGTGCGACTGTTGGTCGCGCAGATCGCTGGTGATCTCGACTGCCTCGGCGGAACTTTCACAAACAAGGACGGCGATGCGCTCAATGCCGATGGAATCAACGTCAAGGGCAGCGTATTCCTCAATAACGGTTTCAGCGCCAACGGCGCGGTGCAACTCAGGCTCGCGAATGTCGGTGGCAATCTGGAGTGCGGCGGCGGGACTTTCACAAACGAAGTGGGCAGGGCGCTCAACGCCAACCAAATCAAAGTCAAGGGCTCAGTCTTTCTCAATAAAGGCAAGAATGCGGAAGGAAAGGAAATTCCGTTCAGCGCGAAGGGCGAGGTCAACCTGGACGGGGCACAGATCGACGGACAGATTGACTGCACCGGCGGCGTCTTCAGCAAACCGAAAGGCGACGCGCTCAGCGCCTATCGGTCGGTCGTGAAAGGCTCGGTCGTGCTGGGCGATGCGTTTAGCGCCGAGGGCAGAGTTTACTTGGGAGGTGCCCACATCGGCGGAGACCTCTCTTGCAATAACGGAAATTTCCAGAACGCAACCCTGGACCTGGAGGATGCCTCGGCTGGCACACTCCAGGATTCGGGACTAAACGACATTGCGCCTGGCTTACCTGCCGATTCTCAACCGACGAGGTGGCCACAAGCAGGCAAACTTCTTCTCGACGGATTTACTTATGGCCGCATCTCTTCAAATGGCCGGATCAACGCTCAGAGGAGAATCGAGGATTGGCTTGAGTTGCAACCCCAGTCACCGTTTCGCCCTAGGCCCTATTTGCAATTAGCAAAGGTTTTGCGCGAGTCGGGCGACGACAGAGGGGCCAAACGTGTGCTTATCAAGATGGAGGACGGGCTACGGAAAGGTGATATTTCGGGGCTCGTGATGAGGCCTCTTCTAAAGTGGACCGTCGGCTATGGCTACTATCCCCTGCTGATAATCCTGTGGGCTGCGTTGCTGACGGTCGCGGGATTTTTCATCTACCAAAGGAGTTATCTCGCCGGCGGAATGGTCCCCACCGAGAAGGAAGCGTGCGCGGAACTTGGAAAGCCCGAAGGAAAACTCCCTCCGCACTATCCAGGCTTCTCTCCGCTGATCTATTCGGTGGAGAATTCCCTGCCGCTGGTCAAGCTGGGACAGGGGGACAAGTGGCAGCCCGACCCTGCCCCCGATCCGAAGAAGAATCCCTTGTCCCCAGGATCCCTCAACCGTTTCGTAACCACGCCGCGCTTCGTCAGACGGTTTCTGTGGTTTCAGATTCTGGTTGGCTGGCTGCTGGCGACGCTGTTTATTGCGGGCGTTAGCGGCATTGTACACAAGGACTGAGGGCGGTAAAGGTCGCGCATCAGCCGATGGCCGCGCGTTGAGATTTTGGAACTCTCCGGCCAACGGGAGCGAATAACCACTTGCGCACTGCGGGACGAAACCGGCGGTTCCTTACATGCCGGATGAGCATCTAACCGCAACAATTTGGTATCCTTAGGTAGTCCCGTCTCGCAATCTGAAAGGGTACAGCGGCCCTCATAACTTACGATGACATTGCTTTCCCGTATTGCCATTGCCGTTGTGCTCAACGTTGTTTCCCTTGCCGCTTTTGCGCAGCAGACGCCTTCATCGCAAGCCAACTCTTCGCCATCCTCAACACCGTCTCAGCAGCCAGCGACGGCACAACAAGCGAACCCGGCGAACCCAGGCACGCAAGGTCCAGCAACTTTCTCTGGGCAGGCCCAGCCGGATCAGCAAGCTTACGGACTCATCAGCGGGACCGTGACCGACAAGGAAGGGGCCCTTGCGGTCGGGGCCAAGGTGGCGCTCACCGGGGACGGCCAAACTGCGGCACGCGAGGTGCTGTCGGGCGATAACGGCGAATTTTCCTTCAGCAATGTTCCGCCCGGCGCCTTTCATCTGACGGTTACGGCGCCGGGCTTCAATACTCAGCAGTACTTCGGAGAGCTCGAGCCAGGCCAGGCCGTTCTGGTGCCGCCTATCCAGTTGGCGCTTACTGGCGCCGTCACCGAGGTGAGAGTTGGAGGAACGTCCGAGGAGATTGCGGAAGTCGAGGTCAAGCAGGAATTACAGCAACGTGCATTCGGTATCCTCCCGAATTTCTTTGTGACCTACAGCACAGACCCAGCTCCACTGCGTGCGAAACAGAAACTTAATCTTGCCTGGAAATCCATGCAGGACCCCGCCACCATCCTGGGAGTTGCCTTCCTTGCCGGCATCGATCAGGCCTCCGATCAGTTCGCCGGCTACGGGCAGGGTGCGGCGGGCTACGGCAGACGCTTCGGGGCAGAATACGGCGATGTTTTTTTTGGGACCTTCATAGGCAGCGCGATCCTGCCATCCATTCTCCATCAGGATCCTCGCTACTTCTACCGAGGCACGGGCAGCATCGGCTCACGGCTCGCGCACGCGCTGGAGAATTCCGTTGTGGCCAGAAATGACAGGACCAAGAAGTGGGGGCCGAACTACTCCGGCATCATCGGAAGTTTCGCCGCCGCCGGCCTCTCCAGCCTTTACTACCCGGCGAACGATCGCACTACCAGTGTGTTCCTGCAGAATTCGCTGATCAGGGTTGGTGAAAGCAGCGTCGCCGGCATCATCCAGGAATTCGTCCTACGGAAATTCACGTCGCACGCGCCAAAGCAGTCCGCCGTTCCCAGCCAGCCTTAACGTAAGCCGCCCTGACAGGCGTCTCTCCCCTCCGCCGGCATCTAACTGGAACATCGTCTCCCGGCAGCCTGCCGTAAGCTGCCGCACTGATCTCGGGCTTTTTAGCCCCAGAGGGAACTCGGTCTACACTTTCTCTGAAGCTGCTCTAGCTCTTACGTGTTGCATCCCGCAGCTTCGTGGATAAACTCCATGCTGTCTTGAAAAGGCACGGCTTCAAAGGCCGCATTCTCAGTACAGCAGGTACTTCACGCGCACATCCATGAACTGGTCGAGCTGCTCGCGCCAATCCCCGGCAATGCGGTTCGGATCTTCTCCCGCCTGCAAGGCGGCGAAGGCCGCGTGGTCCACCAGCAACTGATTCATGTGGCCCAGATCGTATCCCAGGGGATAGAGCTTGTGCAGCGCCGCCGCCAGCTCCAACCCCAACTCCGGGGCGTCCAGCTCGTCGCGATTGGTCACGATGATGTTCACCCCGAAGCACTCGCGGCGAACGAACGGTCCGGAAGCCGGAGTGAACGTGGTGGGCACGAAGCGCACTCCCGGAATGTTGCGGCCGTTCAGGTAACTGGCCAGCTCTTTGGCGATGAAGTAGGGCGAGCCTATCAACTGGAACGGCATGTCGGTGCCGCGACCCACGGAAACGCTGGTACCCTCGATCAATGCCACTGCGGGATACAGCGTTGCCTGGTCGAGGTTGTGAATGGTGGGCGTTGGGTTAACCCAGGAGACTCCGGTGGAGTCGAACCAGTCGCCGCGCAGCCAGCCGCGCATCGGTACCACGGTGAGGTCGGCGTCGATGTGCTTCTCCTCGTTGAACAGCTTCGCCAGTTCGCCGATGGTCATGCCATGCCGCACCGGAAGCGGATAGTAGTTGACGAAGCTCTCCTGCCCGGCGTCCGACACCGGCCCCTGCACGTAGTTGCCGGTGATGGGATTGGGACGGTCGAGCACGACGATGGGCTTCTTGGCCTTGGCCGCCGCCTCCAGAAAATATCCCAGCGTGCTTTCGTAGCTGGAGAAGCGCGCGCCAACGTCTTGCAGATCGAGGACCAGCACGTCCAGTTTGCGGATCACATCCAGCGATGGGCGACGCTTGGCATCGGTATCGCCGAAGACGGTGTAGATCGGCACACCGGTTGCGCCATCCTTGGAATTTGCCGGGTCAGTTGTGTCCGACGTGCCTTGCAGGCCGTACTCGGGAGTGAAGATTGCAGCCAACTGCATTCCGGGTGCACGCGCCAGCACGTCGATGGTTCGCTTGCCCTTGCTGTCGATGCCAGTCTGGTTGGTCACCAACCCAATGTGCGGGGTTGCGACGTTGGGAACCTTGAGCGGCTCGAACTGCCGCTCCTCCAGCGCATCAATTCCGGTCAGCACTTTGCCGTTGCGGACCACGATGCGCCGCTCGGCCATTTGGGTCTCGTCGTAGCCGGTGATGCGCGCCAGCCGCGTCTTCTGCTCCTGGCTTGGAGTCAGTTGCAGGGCCGCGGCAACTGCCGTCGCAATCTCCGTCCGCAACCCGATCACATTGCCATCCTTCAGCAAGGTCGAGTTGGTCAGCAGAATGACGTAGGTGTTCGTGGTCGGGTCGATCCACAGCGAGGTGCCGGTGAAACCGGTGTGGCCAAAGGAGCCGACCGGCAACAGCTCACCGCGATTGGACGAGAAGGGCGAGTCGATGTCCCATCCTAGGCCGCGCAGGTTGGGCATGTTGGCCGGCTGCTGCGGCGTGGTCATCTTTTCCACGATGAGCGGCGACAGGATGGGCGCGCCGCCATTGAGCATGGCTTGGGCAAACTTCGCCACATCCTCGGCGGTGGAGAAAAGACCGGCATCGCCCGCCACTCCGCCCATCTGGCGCGCCGTGGGATCGTGGACCGTTCCCCGCAGAGTCTGCCCAGTGTGCTCGTCCCGCTGCGTGGGAGCGATGCGCGGCCCCCACGACACTGGCGGATTGAAGCGCGTGGAGGTCATGCCCAGCGGACCGAAGACGTAAGTCTGCGCGTACTGGTCCAGCGGCGTGCCGCTGACTTTTTGCACCAGCTCGCCCAGGACCACGAAGCCGACGTCGCTATACAGGAAGGTCGAGCCGGCAGGATTGACCAGCTTGGCAGCGTTGGCGCGGCGGTAACCTTCGTCCGTGCCATTCCACGATTCCTTCAGGTCGAGATCGGCAGCCAGGCCCGAATAGTGCGTCAACAACATCCGGATGGTGACATCCTGTTTGCCGTTCTGCGCGAAGTCAGGAATGTACTTCGCCACCGGATCGTTGAGCTTGATCTGCCCCAACTGCTCCAGGCGCATGACGCAGGTCGTGGTGGCAATCACCTTGGTCAGCGACGCCAGATCGAAGATGGTGTCCGTCGTCATCGGCTCCGAGTTGGGCCCGACGGTGCGATTGCCGAACGCCTTCCGATATACGAACAAGCCGTTGTGGCCAACCAGCAATACCGCGCCCGCAGCGTTGCCATTCTTTACCGCGCCTTTCAGCACGGCGTCGAGCGGAGCAAACCTGCTTTGCTCATCTTTGGATTGGGATTGGGAGGCGACGGGCAAGGCGGAGGCATTCGACGCGCTGGAGTTTGTCGTGCTCGGAGCAACAGCCGGCGCTGTAGTTTTCGCGGACGGCGCGGATTGTTGCGCCGTACTAAGCGCGCTGACGAGAAGGATGAGGCAAACATACACCAGCACATTGGCTGGCCGGCGCACACGCAGGCTCAAGAGAATCTTTCCATGGATGGATTGTAACCCCGCATTTGTGCGGTAAAGCTATTATAAGTTGCACTCGGATTTCGCTGCACGCCAGAGGACTTCTGAACTCGCCGCCGCCAGAACCCGTCTCGCCTCGTCCCGCCTTCGAGCAGCAGGAGCGGCAATTCTCGCGGGCGTTCGCCCTCATCCGCGACGCGATTGCGCAAGGCGCTTTTCCCGGCGCGGCGCTGGCAGTCACGTATCGCGGCGCGCTTGTCGCTTCGCAGGGCTTTGGCCGCTTTACCTACGACGAGAAGGCGCCAGCGGTCCAGGCTGACACGGTTTTCGACCTCGCATCTTTGACGAAGGTCGTTGCCACAACCGCGGTTGCGATGTTGCTTTATGAGCGCGGCGAGTTGTTGCTGGACGAGCCGGTGGCGCAGACCATGCCTGAATTCGTGGCGCTGGCGCCCAAGCACCAGCAGGCCAAACGCGAGGCCGTAACCATTCGCATGCTGCTGGCCCACTCCAGCGGACTGCCGGCCTACGAAAAGCTGTTTGAGTTTGCCACCACTCGCCAGGAGCTTATCAATGCCGCGCTCAGCACCCGCCTCACCGCTGCGCCAGGCACACGCGCTCGCTACAGCGACATAGGATTCATTCTGCTGGGCGAGATTTTGGCCAGCAAGGCTGGACTGGCGCTCGATTTGTTTGCCCAGCAGGAAATTTTCACGCCGCTGGGAATGAGGCGTACACGCTTCACGCCGCCGCCGCAGTGGAAGCTCAACATCCCGCCCACCGAAGATGACCGCAAGTTTCGCAAGCGACTGGTCCAGGGCGAAGTGAACGACGAGAACGCTTATGTGATGGGCGGCGTCGCCGGTCATGCCGGCCTCTTCGCGCCCGCAACTGACGTTGCCCGCTTCGCCGAATGCATGCTGCGCGGCGGCGCACCGCTGTTTAGCAAGAGCACGGTGAAGCTGTTCACCCATTGCCAACCATCGCCGCCCGGCGCCACTCGCGCGCTGGGATGGGACACTCCGTCGCGGCCGCATTCTTCTTCGGGCAGCTTGTTCTCGCTGGCGTCGTTCGGCCATCTCGGCTTCACCGGAACTTCTCTGTGGATCGATCCTGGCCGCAAGCTGTCGGTGACGCTGCTGACCAATCGCACCTGGCCCGACCGCGCGTCGCAACTGATTCGCCAGGTCCGCCCGCAGATTCATGACGCGATCGTGGAAGCGCTGGAAGGGCGCTGAGCAGCCTGCTGGGGCTTAGTCCAGAATCAAACTTGGCATGTACTTTTCCGCTTCTTGCAATCATCTGGTTGTTGAAGAGAGTGCTGGAGCACGATATGTTGTCTTCAGGCGCCGCATGGGGAAATTGGCGTCGGACCGAGGAAGTTTCGATGCGCCGCTGGTTTGTGCCACTCACGGTTTTGGGACTCGGAAGCGCGGGTGCGTTGTTGCTGACCGAGCGCGGACGAACCGCACTGCGCGCGCTTTTCGAGCGCTTTCAGCAAGCGCCCGAACGGCTGCTGGAATTGAATGACAGCTTTCCGAGCGAGCTGGATCGTATTCAAGCGGCGCTCGACGATATCGCCGACTCGCTCGACCCCCATCCCGAGCCTGGACGCTAGCTTTCGCCACGAGGATTAGAAGGGGCGCAGCTTCAGCCTGCGCCGTTGCAAGTCCTTCACATTTGTCATCCCGAGTCGGACTTCCGTCGGCGAGAGATCTGCTTTTCTACTCCTCGGTCACATCCTCGAACAGATCGCTCTCCAGCTTCGCCTCGCGGGGATCGCGGGTCGCGGCCAGATGATACATCTCCACCGTGCCGACGCGCTGGCCGAGGTTCTTTCTCACCCGCTCAAACAGCGGCGCCTGCGTGGTGTGCTGATGGAACGCTTCCACCTTCTTCTCGAAGCGTTGCTTGCCAATCTCGATACGCGCGGTGACGGTCGGAGGGGCGGTGGGTTGCCGATCGGGTAGCGCGAAGTCCGCCGTGTGGTAATACAGTTTCTGCGCGCGATGCGCCGCCAGCCCTCGCTGAAGCTGTTCAGGATAGCGATCGGAACGGCCCGCCCACTCAAAAGCGATGGTCGCGAATGTCCCCGCCATGGCGTGATCGATGTGACCGGTGAGGCCGCCATCGGGGCCGAACGTGAGCATCACTTGCGGCCGAATCTGGCGAATGCGCAGCACCAGATCGCCCACTGCCTGGTACAGGTCAGCCCGGTCGAGCTTACCGTCGGGATAGTCCAGCACCTCTCCGCGCGTGAGGTTGAGCAGCTTGCAGGAGGCCGCGAATTCGGCGCGCCGCAAGCTCGCGAGTTCGTCATCGCTGCGGGCGCTGCCGCGATTACGCGCCGCAGTTCCCGCCGTCATGCACACAACGAAGGTCTCGATGCCGCGCTCGTGAGACAGCAGCAGCGTGCCGCCAAATGCCCCAGCTTCGTCGTCCGGGTGGGCAGTTACGCAGAACAGTTTCGGCATAGGTTAAGTTGGATGACGCGCGCGAACCGGCCGACGCGCGAAAGCGTCAGCAAAATCGTAAGTCGTATCTGGGGCGCAATTCGTGGGTAGCGGATATGCGCCGGGTTTCTCTCAATCACATACGCATCAGGCGATTGCCTTGGCCGGTAACGGAAAGCGATCAGAAGCCCAGAAAAATCTGGCTTTTGTCGGTTGGCACCTTTAGATCGATCCCGCGTTCGCGATTTGCCGCGATGGTAGCGTCCAGATTGAGTCTGCCGAGCGGGATGGTACGCTGCTGCCGATTG
The DNA here is from genome assembly GCA_049519235.1 of Candidatus Korobacteraceae bacterium. Taxonomy (GTDB): domain Bacteria; phylum Acidobacteriota; class Terriglobia; order Terriglobales; family Acidobacteriaceae; genus Bog-257. The sequence continues at coordinate 10,631 of JBEKQY010000059.1, forward strand.
ATTTCAACGTGCAGAGAGTCTGGCGTAAGGGTGTATCGGCGGGCCTCTAGCCGCTCGCCATTCGTGAATACAAAAACCGTGGGCGGTTCCGCTTGTGCCGTTGTCCCGGACTCCTTTGTCTCGGGTAATTCAATCAGCTTGGGAGATTGGGGGGCCGGTGCTGAGAGGCGATTATCGTCCCGGCTCTGCACCACGATCACCGCCGGGGGAGCCGGTTCTGCGGGTGGTTGAGGATAATAGTCAGAAGGTCCCAAGTCCCAACCCCAATCCAAACCGTAATCGGGATAATACCAGGGAACCAGGAACGCTCCGTAGCCGCCATCGCCCCGGCCAGGACGGCCGAAGCCCCGATGCCCGCCAACAGAGCCGGTCCCGAAGCCGGGCCCGCCACCAAAACCCGACCCGCCGCCTCCACCACCTCGCGCTTGGCCTTGCGCCGGGATGGTAACCACGAGGGAAATCGTCAGCAGAGCGAACCACACAAACCGCTGCATAATTCATATGATGATCCGCTTGCGGTGGAGATGCAATCGATTTATTTGTTCGCTGTCCGCTTATGCCGGCGGAGACGGTTGTTGACTGATGTTGCGCCAAGGCTTGCTCACGGATTCCCATTATTGAAGACGGGCGTGCGATGATTCTCGGTTGGCGGCGGCTTGCGTGGGACGCCGTTTTAGCTGGTAACTATAGAGCTGGAATGGGGCCCAGTAGAGCGGTTTGCGGAAGATGGAATCCGAATGCAGAAGAGATATCTTGGCGGCTCGAAGGGCGACATCGGGGCTGCGGCCTTCGGCCAATTCTCCATAGAGGCGGTCCATTAGCTGGGGCGTAGCTGAGTCGCTGGCTTGCCAAAGCGCCGCAATCACATTGTGTGCCCCGGCGCGCAAAAAGGCCCACGAAAGCCCTACCAGTCCCTCCCCCGTATAAGCACGCGCGCCAGCGCCATAACAGGCTGATAGGGTGACAACGTCCGCCCGGACCGGCCGGCGAACAATATCGCGGGCATAGAGTTTAAATGAGTCATCTTCGGGCGCGGCTTTTGACAAAATGACGGCGGAATCAAGCGGGCTCAGTCGGCTCGCGGTAGCGTGCGCTACAAAGTGGATGTAGGAGAACTGTTCGAGATTACTATTTAAATACGCCTGGTTCGTCGCCTCGCCGCGGCTAAGGACAGTCCGGTCAGACGGCGCAAAATGACTCTCGATGCCATGCATCTCGACTGCGGCATCGGGCAAGTCAGCATAGTCATGGTCCGGTGAAATTGGGTCTCCGATCAGCAGCAGCTTTGGCCTGGCGGTCTGGGTTTGCGACGATACTGTCACCAGCCGGAACGAACTGGCATTCACTATGGTTGTATCCTCGATCAGGTAATGCAACTTGGGTCCGGGCACCAGCAGGGTCTCGAAATTAAGGTCGTTCAACGCGCCGTCGGGAATGATCAAGATATGGGAAGTGGCCGCGATCTCCCGGCGAGCTGGCGCAACCAGAGTGTTATACAGGTCCAGTCCGTTCTGGTTGGCTGCTCGCAGCACATCTCTTGGTCCCTGTAGCTCCTTGCGGTAGTTGCGGACTAAAGCATCGATGACCGCGGCCGATGGCAGTGGGAACAGAGCGACATGGTTCGGCGCCACTACCCATAAGTAGGAATATCTTGGCCCTAACCAATAGAACAAGATTGTGGCATCTACTTGCGCAGCTAGCTCTTGTGGATTCTTTATCGCGGTAGGTCGGGAAGCAAGGTTCTGTTTCCCCGACCCCAGCCCTTCGGCGAGTGTCTGCGCGCGGTTGTAGTCAGCTACCTGAAGAGCTTCTATAGTTGCGCCCTGAGTCACCAGAAAATGAATATAGTCATCTTGAAGATGCGCGGCATTGGAGAGGAATGGCAGCCTGAGTTCCTCCTCCAGCAGCGAAGACCGCGCGCTTTCGAAGGTTGCAAGGGAAAGTTTGTATTGCCGCGCTGCATCAGATGTATGATGTTCATCCTCGTAGAGTCTCGCCAGGTCCTCTTGCGCTTTCCATTTCAAGGCCAGGTCGCTTTGTCCATCAGCCGCAATTTGACGAAACAACTGACTCGCGCGAGTAGCATCGCTCTGATGCGCAGCGATCTTCCCCTCAACCAGCAAAGCGTCAAGCTCGCCCGTATGGTAGCCGTGCGAGCGGGAAAGGCCAATCGCCTGTTGACTGTAACCAATCGCCTGGTCCCACTTTTGCTGCTCAACCGAAATCGCTGCCAGTGCGGTCAGCGCGTCGACCAGGTCTGCTGAGTCTTCCGATCGCTGCGCCAGCGCCAGCGACTGTTGGTAATAGGCTTCCGCGGCGGCGGTCTGGTTCATTTCCTGAGAGACGAGACCCAGGTGGCGTAGCCATTTCACCAAGTCACTCTTCGCATCCAGATTGCGGGCCTCATCCGCCGCTTGCTGAAAAAAGAAAACAGATTTTTCTGCGTCGCCCATCCTGTAATAAGCCAAGCCCAGGTTGCCAAGAGCTTTCTGCTCGGCGAAACGCGCTCCCAGGGCCCGCAACGCCTGGTAGCCACCAGTCGACCATAAGATCGAGTTATCGTAGTGTTCCTGCTTCAAGGCAGCGAGTCCGAGATTCAACAAGGACGTGGCTTCCAGCAGTTGGTCTTTCTGCCGGCGAGCTGATCGTAAGCTTTGGCGAAAGAAAACCTCAGCTTTCGCCAGATTACCTCTGCCCAGTTCAATCACCCCATGGATCTGGGCGAGCTGACCATCGAGCGAAGAACGGTTGAGCTGGCAAAGCTGGTCGGCCTTTTGCAGGTGCTCGTCGGCTTCCTGGTCGCGGTCCAGCCGTGCCAGCGCTAAGCCTTCCACCATGTGTTTGCGAATGGCTTCGTCGCCGCCGGCGAGATCTGCCGGCAAAGGGGAATCTAATGTCGAGAGCGCTTCCTGATTCAGCTTCCGGTAGGCGAGGATCTCCGCTTCGAGTATGCGGAACTTCCATGCCCACTCGATACTCTGCTGCGAGTTTTGATCGCGTCCTGCTTTGGCCTGTTGTTCTGCCTTGACCAGGTCGCCCCTAACCATCGTCAAGCGCGCTTGCTGGTAGTCTTTCTGGGGATCAGGCTTCGACCCGAGGTTGCAGCCAGAGAACAACGCCGCGACCATAAGTACGACCAAGAATCTTATGGATATGAGCTGCCATTTATTCCTGCATCGCAAACGTCCACCCCTCCTCCTACGGGACAACCCAGCTCCAGCCGCACCATGATCAATCGAAAAGAGTTGTCATCGAGAAGCAATTCGCCCAGGATCACTTTGCCAAATTCCGGTATCACGATGACGTGGCCGAAGGACTTCCAGGGGCAGTCCCCCTTGATCTTTTGGACCAGCGAGCATAGGACCATGCCTCTTTCGTTGACCAGCGCTTCGCCAGGATTGGGACCCGACTGGGGCAAAGGATATCGTCGCTCCAGCCAGTCCACATACCGGCCCCACCGCGGGCCAGCCGTGCCTGCTTGCTCCGATCTCATATTCTGCTGCTGTTCCCCCACCTTCTTCAAGAAGGCTGGATTCTGCATACAGGGTCGTTTGGGATATTCGCTCTCGCTGCCCTGATCGCAGAAATCGAGGTCGAGAACCGGCTCAATCCTGCAACCGCCGATGCGAAGATTAACGAATTGGGTCCCGACGAAGGAAACCTTCGGGGTATAGCCTTCGCTGGGATGCTCGGTCGAGATCTGTGCCACGACCCGATCGGCGGTGACTACATTTAATACATTTAGATTTTCGACGGCAGCTGACACTGTCGTTGTGAAGCCCCCGTTTCTTTCGTTCTTGCTTCCCGCCACTTGCGTTTGCGCGGCCTGGAACGAAAGTATGCCTTGGAATCGAAAATCTTCGGAACGCGCCGTTGCGTACCCTCCGACTGAGGGCAAAGACAGCGGGGCTTGAACCGGCACGATCTGCTCGACGGGGCGGTCGATTCGGCCGCCTGTCGCACTAGCTTCAGCATGATAAAAATGGGTCCTCGGCGATCTGTCATCCATTCGGTCTGTTCCTTTCAGTCCATCTCGATGCAAGCTTAGCGCAGTTGCAGGTCAAACATGTAACGCGCGATTTCAGGGCCCTCAGTAGCTCCCGCTTCCATGCCGCGCACCACTAGCACATACTCGCCGGACTGGTTGTTGGCGGGCGCAACCCGGAGCGGTAAGGAGTCTTTCGCGGATTCAACCGCTTCGGCCGGAATCGTAAGCGACCACACTTTTGCTCCTTTCGGACTCAACAGCTCTGCCGAATAGGAACCGAAGCGGTCGTTTGCGGGAATATCGACAAACAAGACAAATGGCTGCCCGGCTTGGCCCGTAACTACCGGCCGGGTGTCCCCACGCGCGGTCCCGCTGCTCAAGTAGGCTGAGGCGAGAACGCGCGGCTGTTTGAGATCGGCGATGGTGTTCGACAACGCCGGGTGAACAACCAGGGCCTGATAGCCAATGACAGCTAAGAGAATCGTGAAAGCAGGAACTGCAAATGCCGGTCGCAGCCAGGCAACCCAACCGGAATTCGCGGGAACCGCCGGTATCGGTATGGGTTCCGGCGTGGACAACGCTTTCTTACTCTGTTCGAGAAAAACGGCTGTCATTCGTACGTCGAGTGCACATTCCTGGCAGCCAAAAAAATGCTCTTCAAACTGCTCTCTCATTTCAGGTGGGAATTCGTTAAGGAGATATCTTTCTGTCGCCATCAGTTGGAGCGCTTCACTGTGGTCCATGTTGTCTAGTCTCCTTAAGGATAGTGAGAAACCGCTCTAGAGCGTTACAAGTATTTCTATTTCCCGCTAGCCGTACCGATCCCGCCCAGGGTCTTCACATACCCAGATCGAAAATTCTGTTTCGCGCGATGCAATAATACTCGAAGATAGTTCCGGTCGACCCCAAAGTTGCGGCACACCTCGTCTTTATCGCGCTCTTCGAGAAATACTTCCTTCAACAGACGGCGATCTCTTTCCGGCAGTTCGTCAATCACTCGCTGGACGTTCTCTGCCGCTTGCTTCTGAATAAATAAAGTCAAGGCATCGACTGCGGGATCCGGCCGATCGTCACTGTTTTCATCTTCCAAGGAAGTATGGCGTGAGGATGACCGGTAGGATTCCAGCAACACGTTGTTGCAGGTTGAATTCACGAAGGCCCCCAGCCGCTCCGGCTCCCGAATTCCTCCCCCCGATCGCAGGGCAGTAAAGACACGGGCGAATGTCTCCTGGCGCACATCTTCGATGCTCTGTTCCGAGCGTAGACGAGACCGTAGCTTGAGTTGCATCAACTCGCTGAAATAGCTGACGAAGTGCTCCTCCGTGCGGAAGTCGCCCGCACGAAGTCGTTGCAGATAGGAATCGTCGAAAGCGACAAACCGCATGCGACTGTCCTTGCGGATATGAAATGGAAGCCAATCTTACACCGTGGTCGGGCAAGATGCAGCAACTTTCAAAAGCAAGAGAAACGAAAGAACGAAGGTACGGCACGACCGGCTTCTCTGCCGGGCGTGGCCGCCGCCCGCCGGCGGTCCGAAGCAATAGGTCTTCGCTGAAACGATCAATCCGGCACGCGCCCGCACCCGGCAGGGGCTCGGGCATTCCAGGGATGGCCGCAGTGGCGGAAAGCAGAAGGCAAGGGAAGCCGACAAGGTCACTGCCTTGTTCCAGCATCCCGGTATGAATCTGCTCCGGGGCAGCTCTTACGCCTTGCAGCGGCGAGTATTATGTCGGTGAGGACATCTGATGAAGGTCTCAGGATTGGTTGCGATAGTTTTCTGGTCGTTCCTGGCCATGGGACAAGAGGTGCACGTTTCCCAGGGCAACGGCAATGTCGTTCTGCGCGTTTGGGCACAAAAGCCCTACGAATTGATCGCGGGCGAAACCAAGATGCCCATGTTGACGGTGGATTGCGTCCGCAAGGGGAAAAAAATCGCGCACCTTCTGGAGTTCCTGCCTGGCGGTTCCGTGGTTGAAGACAGTCCTGACGTCACGGCAAAAAATGAGCGAGTGAATTTCAATATGACAATAGGCGGCAAAAAGCAAATGACGACCTGGATTCCCTACGGCGACGCGGTGACCTATGCCTATTTCGGCAAGAC
>JBEKQY010000060.1:0-16718 GCA_049519235.1 Candidatus Korobacteraceae bacterium
GATTGTTTTCCCCCGAAGGGTAAGTTTGAATCCAATCTTCTATTTCTAATAGAGATCGCCCCAGTAAAGGGAGAACTAGGTGTCTAACAATTTATACCTGCGTTAAGTGCATAATCCTGACTAAAGTCGTGCCCTGACACAAACCATTCGCAAAACGAATTTTTTCGCAGCCTGCCCAAGGCAGGGAAACCATGCTTCCGTGGGAGCCTTCTACAATTCCGCCAGCGCCTGGTGCACCAGGTGAATGGCGATGGAGCCTTCGCCAACTGCCGATGCCACGCGCTTGACGTTGCCGGAACGGATATCACCGACGGCAAAGACGCCCGGCAAGCTGGTTTCCAGGATCAGTGGCGGGCGCGAGAGCGGCCAGGCCAACTCTTGCAAAGTGGCCCGATCCAAATCGTATCCCGTGAGGACGAATCCCTTGTTGTCGAGCGCCAGGCATCCCTTCAGCCAGTCGGTGTGAGGCGCAGCGCCCGTCATCACGAACACATGCCGGACATCGTGCGCCGAAGTTTCGCCGGTCTTCTTGTCTTTCCACGTGACGCGCTCCAGGTGCTCACCGCCGTCCAAGCCGATGATTTCCGTGTTGTAGTGCAGCTCGATCACCGGGTTCTCCTCGATGCGACGAATCAAGTAGCGCGACATGGTATCTGACAATTGTCCGGAGCGCACCAGCATGTAGACCTTGCGCGCGGTCCGCGACAGGAAGACCGCCGCCTGTCCTGCCGAATTTCCCCCTCCGACGACGATAACGTCTTCGTTCCCGCAGAGCTGTGACTCCATGTTAGTGGCGGCGTAATAGACGCCCATACCCTCGAACTTCGCCAGGTTGCCGATTGGCGGTTTGTTGTACTGGACACCAGCGGCGATGACCACCGCTCGCGTGGTCAGCGGTTTGCCCTGATCGAGGACGACTTGATAGGGCCGCCGCTCACAGTGCAGACGCACGGCGCTGCGCGCGACCATCATTTTGGCGCCGAACTTCTGGGCCTGCGCCAGAGCGCGGCCCGTCAGCTCGCTTCCGGAAATACCCATGGGGAAGCCAAGATAGTTTTCGATCTTCGAACTCGTTCCCGCCTGGCCGCCGGGGCTGGAAGTCTCGACCACCAGCACGTCAAGCCCCTCGGAAGCAGCGTAAACGGCAGCGGCTAAACCGGAGGGACCGGCGCCAACAACGATCAGGTCGCGCACCTGCGACTCGTCGATGTTGGCGTTCAATCCCAGACAGTCGGCCAGCTTGGCGATCGACGGATTGCGTAGCACACTGCGTCCGTTGCAGACCACGACGGGAATCTCCTCGGGCTTGACGGAGAAGTGGTCGAGCAGGGACTGTGATCGTTGGTCGGTATCGAGATCGATATAGACGTAGGGATGTCCATTGCGGGCCAGGAATTCACGCAGCAGCAGGGTGCCAGGCGAGTGGCGCGAGCCCAGCAGAATCGCGTTACCGGCGCCTTGCGCAATCAGCGTCAGCCGCCGCAGGATGAAGGCGCGCATGAAAATCTCGCTCGACTCGGCGTCTTTGGCCACCAGCGAGCGCAAGCCGTCGGCGCTGATCTGGAGAAACTCGCCAGCTTCGGTGACGCGCCCCCGCATCAGGAAGCGCTGGCCGGTGATCATAGAGAACTCGCCGGTGAAGCCGCCCGGTACGTGGGTGACGATGACACGCTCGCCGTTGGGACAGCGCTGCACGATGTCCAATCTTCCCGACAGCAGAACAAAGAATGGAACGTTGGTGTCACCGGGCTCGAACAGTATTTCACCGGGCTGCACCCGCCGGATCGTGCCAAAGGGACGAAGCCGGTCGATCTGCGCAGGCGTAAGGATGGGAAACGCTTCAGAACCAGGCTCGACGATTGGAGGTCTCGGCACGGTGGACATGGTTGCTCCCCCAGGAAAGGAATTCGGCGATGAAGGTGTAGATGAGATGACAGCGCGCAAGGGTGCGAGGCAGTTATCGGTAGTCAGTAGCCAGTGGCCAGTTGAGCCGGCACTCTGAATCTGCTCTAGAATGAAGCGGTATGGCGGAAGTCAAGGCAAAGCGCCTGACGGAGATGGTGAAAGCTGCGGGTTGAGCCAGCAAGCTAAGTCCGGCGGTGCTGGACTCGGTGCTTGGGAAATTAGCCCGGCAACACGATCCCAACGTTCTGGTCGGCTTCGACACAGCCGACGACGCCGGAGTGTATCAACTGACGCCGGAGCTGGCGCTGGTGCAGACGGTGGACTTCTTCACGCCCATTGTGGACGACGCCTACGTCTTCGGCCAGATTGCGGCCACCAACGCGCTCAGCGATGTCTACGCAATGGGCGGCCGGCCTATCAGCGCGCTGGCCATGGTCTGCTTCCCCGACAGTGGCGATCCCAAGACGCTGGAGGAGATGCTGGCCGGCGGCCTGTCGAAGATGGTGGAAGCCGGGTGCACCATCATCGGCGGGCACAGCATTCGGGACGAGGAGATCAAGCTCGGCTATTCGGTGACGGGGACTATTCATCCGAAGAAAATCCTGACCAACCGCGCCGCGCAGGCCGGTGACCGGCTGATTTTTACCAAGGCGATCGGCACTGGCGTGATCTCGACCGCGATAAAACGCGGCGACGCCGATCTCACCTGGATTCGCGCTGCGGTGGTTTCGATGACCATGCTGAACAAGGCCGCAGCCGAAGTTATAACGTCGGGCGAATTCGGGGTGCATAGCATGACCGACATCACCGGCTTTGGCCTGATCGGCCACGCGCGCGAGATGGCAATCGCTTCGGGCGTCAGCTTGCGCATCGAAGCTTCGCGAGTTCCGCTGTTGCCGGGAGCGCTGGAATGCGTTCGCCACGGATATGTGCCCGGAGGACTGAAGGCGAACCGTCAGTTTGCCGAGGGCTCCGTCGAGGCCGCTGACGGCGTGGCGCAGGATTTGTTGACCCTGCTATACGATCCTCAGAGCGCAGGCGGTCTGCTGATTGCCGTCGCCGGGGGCGACGCCGAGCGATTGATTGCAGAGCTGCAAATTGCCGGGGTGGAGGCGGTCGAAATCGGCGAAGTTATTGCCAAGCAGAAGCCGCTGATCGCGGTGCGGGAGTAGGTTCACCACGGAGACGCGGAGATCACGGAGCAATTGGATTTTCGTTTCCTCCGTGTCCGGAGCCTGCCCTGAACAACTTCGAAGGGTGTCTCCGTGGTTGAAATCCTTCCCTTATCGGGCGCGGACGGCCCTGGTTTGCGAATTTCCTCTCGCCGGGAGCGCAGTTCGGAGTTAACATATCCACAACTCTGATACAACCAGAGGCCGCGCATGGCGGTGGCAGTGGGAGCCGAGGTGCGTTCCATCGGGCCTGGGAGTTCGCTGCGGAGACATTGACCGGTTGCTAACTGTTCAAGTTCGTCAGAGCACATAGCTGCACATTCACTGAGGAGATGCGATGAGGGTATCGAGGGTTCTTGGGTTATCGGGCTTGGCACTATTACTTTGCGTGTTGCTAGCGGCCTGCGGCGGCAGCAAGGCGCCCACGCCGACTCCGGCCGGGCCCCCCGTGATCACCACCTCCACCGTGACGCAAGCCACGGTGAATGTGCCCTACATTTTCTTTGTGGAGGCCACGGGCGGCACCGGGACCTACACCTGGGCCCTTACCGGGGGAAGTTTGCCTCCAGGTCTAAGCTTTAGCGACCAAACCGCGGAAATTACCGGTACGCCGACCCTGCTCGGCAATTATTCCTTTACCCTCAAAGTGACCGACCAGGCATCCATGAGCGATAGCGCGAACCTTACCATGACAGTCGGTGGGGCGCTTATTATCGATTGCAATTCCTGTAGCACTCAATATCCAATGGCGTTGCCTTCGGGCAGCCCGGGAGTGCCATACAGCGCCACGCTGTCGGTCACCGGAGGAGTGGCGCCTTACACCTGGTGCGTGTTTGAGACCAACGGCACATGCGATAACGGTTCGGGCGGCGGCTTACCGCCGGGGCTCAAGATCAGCACCAGCACCGACGGCCATTACAACGGCATCATCTCCGGCACGCCGACAACTCCGGGCACGCCGACGAATTTCACGGTAAGGGTTACCGATTCGGAGCAGACTCATTCGCAATCCGAGGCGCCGCTCACGCTGACGATTATGGGTATCGTGACCGCAGCGCTGCCCCCTGGCTATATCAACATTGCCTACAACCAAAATATAACGGCTGCGGGCGGGCAGGAGCCTTACACCTGGACCATAACCTCGGGCCAGTTGCCCCCTGGATTGTTTCTGGAACCCGGTTCCTGCGTGGACAGCCGGCTGCCCACCTGCACCATCAGCGGTACCCCGACGGTCCCAGGCACTTACTCGTTCACGGCGCAAGTGAGGGATGGAGAGACACCGCCATCAGTGGCCACGGAACAGTTCAGCATCACCGTGGCGGGGATAACGAACAGTTCGCTGAACGGCAATTACGTTTTCTCCTTCAGCGGGTACAGTGGCAGCAACAGCAGTCCCGTCGTCATGGCTGGGGCGTTCGTGGCCGATGGGAACGGGAACCTTGCGCCTCCCGCCGGCGGCAGCGGCAACGGCGGCGAGCTCGACGTGAACAATGGAACGGGCGAAGCGAACACAGGTTGCGGAGGCAGTGGCCCACAACAGCAGACCATCATTCCCGGTCCCGCGCCGGGCTCGACTTATTCCCTCCAATCGAACGGATTGGGTACGATGAACATCGTCACCAGTTCGGCCACTTACAATTTCCAGATTGCCATTCGTCCCGATGGGAGCGGAAGCCTGATCCAGAACAATGCCGACCCGAACACACGTGGCTCGGGGACAATCAAGGTGCAGACGAAGGGCGTGACCCTAGCCCAAATCGAGGGCAACTTCACTGTAGGCGTAACCGGAGCCGACCCCAGCGGCAACCGGTATGCCGCTGCCGGCTGGTACGGGCTCAACGACCCGAATGGCGACTTGACCTGTACCAATCAGCTGCAACAGTTTATCTGTCCCCTGGACATCGACGATGGTGGCACTCTTTCGCAGCAGCACTTCATAGGAACCCTTTCCACGACGCTTGATTCCTTCGGCCGGGGCTGTTTTGTGGACCTCACCTTCGAGCCGTCCGGAGACCACTTTACCTACGCCTACTACATCACCTCCGCTAACGAACTGGTGATTATCTCCACCGATGCGCTTGGCGGGGGCATGAGTAACAATGCCAACCTGACGCTCTGGTCAGTTCGTCGCCAGATCGTGGGTGCAGGCGGCCTCAGCAACCAGAACCTGACGGGGAAAACGGTTCTGGAACTCAGCGCCCAGGATACGAACGGCGCCGCCGACGTCACCACCGGATTGTTTGTGGGGCAAGGCAGCAGCTCGAATATGTGCGAGAACGGCGCCTTCGACAACGCCACTTTCACGTTTGATCAAAACCAAGGAGGCACGCTTACCCAGCAGCAAACGGTAACCGGCCAATATTGCGTTGACAACACGATTCGCTCAGGCGACAACGCCCCTGGCCGAGTCACTCTACAGGGCTTCAACGGAATTTGGTCCACAAATCCTCCGGTCTTCTACCTTGGCGGAAATGACCCCGGGTTTGTCGTGGGTACGGACGATGCCGTCACCTCCGGCGGGCTGGAAACGCAAACGGGAGCGCCGTATACCAATGCTTCTGTGAACCTCAACTACTGGGGCGGTACGTTCCTGCCGCCGATCTCGGCGGTCACGGACTCGGTGACATCGCTGCTCGCCGACGGAAATGGCAACATCACGGGCACGCAGTACACCAGCGGACCGGGTGGGCCCGGCGGGCCGACTAACCTGACTCTCACTTATAGCGTGGATAGCACTGGCCGGGCGCTGGTGATGCAAAATGGCAATGTGTACGGCATTTTGTATGTGGTATCGCCAACCAAGTTTGTTCTGCTGCCGGCCAATACGACCCCGGCCCTGAACATCTTTTCCCAGGCTGGTTTTTAGCGGCGTTGGAGGCGACGGAAAAATCCCGGCTGGGCAGGCTTCGGGCAGTGCGGCACTGAAAGCCTGCCCGGTTTTTTCCTGTCATCGAAGACCAGCGAGTGAGTTGAAGGCGAATTCCCTCCTAGACCGGGAAAACTTTGGGAACTCCATTGCAAGGTGTTGCACTGCTGGTCACGAAGGTTGGCTTGTTATCAATGTCTTACAACGGAAACCGGATTGCAACAACAATCGTGAATTGGGTCTGGGTCTGAGGACGCCACTCGGGAGCAGACTGCGAGGCGAGGTTTGCTTGCTGCCGAATTGCGGTCTCCTGATCGAATAACACTTCGAGATGTTTGGTTGGAAACGGAGGAGCCCCTTGAGTAACAAATTTGCCTTGTTGCTTTGTCTACTGGCCCTCGCTCTCTGTAGTCTGCCAGCGATGGCTCAACAAACTTTCTTCTCGGATCTTGGTACGGGAAGCGACGTCTACAATTCCAGCGATGGCTGGACGATGGCCGGAACTGGAACTCTCGGCACCTATTATTACGATGCCAACGAGTTCACCTCTGGGATGACGGGCGCCGTTACCCAGATTGACATCGGTCTCGGCTACGTCACGGGTACGAACTCGTTCTTCGCCGCTCTCTACACTGCTAGCGGCAGCGATCCCGGCACATTGATTGAGCAGTGGAACAACCTGACCAGCAGCCAAAACTTTGGGGGATGCTGCGGTCTAGTAACGATTAGCGGCATTACCGGAGTCGACCTTACGGCGGGAACGTCGTACTTCCTGGTCATCGGCCCCACCAACCTCAGCGCCACAACGTGGGAGGCTTGGAACTGGAACAGCACGGGCGCCACCGGTCTTCTCCTACAGGCCAGTAGCGGGTGCTCGAACGGCAGCGCCAGCGGTTGCTCGTGGAATAACTACAACGACGAGACCTTGGGCGCCTTCGACATCATAGGGAGCACCGGTCAGACTATCCCCGAGCCATCCTCCCTGCTGTTGCTGGGAACTGGATTGGTCGGAGCTTTCGCGACCGTTCGCCGCAAGCTGATGCGCTAACCCTCTTTTTTTGCTCTTGCCTAAAGCCGGAGAGTATTCTCCGGCTTTTTTCATTGGTCGAGCCTGAGCGCGCACCTGTTTCTGTTTGTCTACGGGTTCTGGCCTGGAAGTTCCGGCAACCGCGAATTCGCTTGCCCGCAATCCCCAATAGCACCTTTGGAGCCCTTGGAACGGAGAAAGCTTTGGGAACTCTACTGCAAGGTGTTGCACTACTGGTCACGAAAGTTGGCTTGTTATCAATGTCTTACAGTGGAGATCGGATTGCAACAACAAGTATGAATCGGGTTTGGGTCTGAGGACGCGTCTCGGGCGCAGACTGCGAGGCAAGGGTTGTTGGCTTGCCGAATTGCGGGCTCGTGATCGAATAACACCTCGAGATGTCTCGTTGGAAACGGAGGAACCCTTGAGTAAAAAACTGGCTTTGTTGCTTTGTCTACTGGCCCTCGCTCTCTGTAGTCTTCCAGCGATGGCTCAAACAGAAACCTTCTTTTCGGATTTTGGCGCTGGCGATGCCTACAATTGCTGCACTGGCTGGACGGTTTCCGGAACCGGAACGGTTGGCGAGAGCTTCACTTCTGCTAACGAGTTCGTCGATGGAATAACGGGCTCCGTTACGCAGATCGATATCGGTATCGGTTATGTGACGGGCACGAATTCGTTCTTTGCCGCCCTCTACGAAAGCAATGGTACGGGTGGCGACCCGGGTACGCTGATCCAGCAGTGGAGCGGCCTGACCAGCAGCCAGCCCTTTGGTGGATGCTGCGGCGTGGTAACGATTACCGGCATTATGAGCACCGACCTTACGCAGGGAATGTCGTACTGGCTGGTCATCGGACCCACGAACCTGACTGCTACCACTTGGGAAGCGTGGAACCTTAACAGCACGGGCGCGACCGGGACCGACTTGTATGCCACCACCGGATGCACGAACGGCACCGGAGGTAACTGCTCCTGGATTTCGAACGGCACCCAGTCGATCGGCGCCTTCGACATCATAGGGAGCACCGGTCAGACTATCCCCGAGCCATCCTCCCTGCTGTTGCTGGGAACTGGATTGGTCGGAGCTTTTGCAAGCGTTCGCCGCAAGCTGATGCGCTAACCCTCTTTTAGTCTCGCCTAAAGCCGGAGAGTATTCTCCGGCTTTTTTATTAGAGCGGATGATGGGTCCTGCCGTGCCCGTGGCACTGGGCTTTGATTCCACGCCGCCCGCCGCTGAAGCGGTGGGCTTTCCTATCTCGCGCCCAAAGGCGCTGGCGCCTGGCAGGATTGGGCGGCGGGCTTGGAGCTGTAGCAATCGAGTCACGCGCCCCCAGGCGCTGGCGCTGGGTTGCCGACGCACTCGCATCTTTTGCGAATGTGTGGGAGATCGCGAGCATCGGCAATGCGCCCTGGTCGGATGTTGTGGCCGGTCCCGGTGCTCGCCAACCGAGGCTACATCTACGGCTCCGGACTCGGCTGCGGAGGCGCGCCGGACGCGCCGCTCGGCGGTTGCGGGTTGGGCTGGGCCGGCGGCGTTCCCGTCCCCGGATTCTGCGGCGCGGCACCGGGCGGCGGAGCCACAACGTCTGGCGCCTCAGCCGGCACTACGCCCTGGACCGCCGGCATGTGCTTGACCTTGCCGGACTCAGCATCCGCAATGTCAATGCCCAGCTTGGTGAGCGTCTCCGCCGTGTAGAAATCCAGCAGCACTTTCGATTTTTCATAACTGGCGGCCGAGTTGAGGACGTTCGATTCTCTCTGTGTCAGATCGCTGGACGCGTGTAGCACCAGCGTTGGGGTCGATGCCCCGTAGCTGAACTTCTTTTGTTCGGCATCCAGGTTCTCCTTGGCATAATCCCGAGCCGCAATGGCTGCCTGGAGAGCGGCATAATTATTCTGCATGGCGAATTGCGCCTGCCGCACTTGCAAGGCGATGTTGTTTTCCATCTGCTGAATATTGATCTGTTGTTCCCGATATTCCAGCTCGGAGCGGACCTGAGTGGCCTGGGCCGCGCGATTGCGCAGCGGGATGGTCAGGTTCACGCCGATTCCCTTATCCGGTGCCGAGCTATTAAACAGGTTGGAAAATGCCGAGTTGTAGGTAGTGGGAACGATGCCAGGCTGATAGCATTCGCCGAAAATATTGGTGATGGGACAAGTCGGAATCAGCGGATTTTGCGGGCCGGCCAGGCCAGACGCGCCATAGAATGCGAAAACGTCCAGCGTCGGCAGTAACGCGTTCCTGACCGACTTGCGCGAGATCTCGTCATTGGTGAGGGCGATGCGCGCGGTGGCTATTTCCGGGCGCCCCTGCAAGGCCTCCTGAATTAAATCTTCGACCGGTCGCACTTCATATGGTTCGTTGGGCTTCAGGGTGTCGGTAGGAATTACGGGCGCCGCCGCCAGAAGTGGGTCCTGCTGGTTCTTCGTGATGGCATTTTTCATCAGCAGTTGTTGCAGTTGAAGATCGGTCTGGGCCATGATCAGGTTTTGCTTGGCGCTCTCAACTCCGCTTTGCGCCTGCACTACGGTGATGGGGGCCAGGGTGCCAATCCTGACCTGTTCCTGGTCATCGGAAAGCGTCTTGTTGGCGTATTGCAACTGCCGCTCATTTACCTTTACCGCCTCATACGCCGTCACCAGGTCCCAATAGATATTTTCAATCTGCGAAACCGTGGTCATGATCTGCTGGCGGAAGACCACATCGGCGATCTCGCGGTTGTTACGCGCAATCCGGATCCAGCGCAGGTTGGGATCGAAGCCAAAACCTTGCAGCAGGTGCTGGCGCAACTGGAAGCGAAAACTGGGAGTGAGCGTTGGGCTCACGAAATTGTAGATATTATTGCTGGTGAGGTAGCTGTTATTGAAGGTTACGGTCATCAGTGTGCCGGTGGAAAAACCCTGCGCGTAGCTGAAGTTGTAGGTGTTGGTGTTTTGCGTCAGGCTAGGCGCACCGACGAATACGGGACTGGACTGAGGAAGAGTGGCGTGTTCGCCTTCCAGGGTGCTGGTTATGACCGGATCGTAGTTGTCGATGAGGGGGCCACTACCCAGAGTGGGCGTCACAATGCCGGCCGCTCCAGCGCCCGCGCCGCCGACGCCAACTTGTGTGCCTCCGGCGCCGGTACCACTGGCGCCGGCAGCGGTGCTGCCCGTTCCGCCGGCCGAGACCGCCCCCAGTGCGCCTCCCTGCGTGCCCAGTTGCAGGCCATTTACGCCGCGAGCCGATTGACCGGTAGACGTCAGCAGAAGATCGGTGTCGGCAATCGCCAGGTTATAGCGCTGTACCGAGATGTCCAGATTGTTTTCCAGGGCCATGGCAATGGCGTCATTGATCGACAGATAAATCTGGCCATCGTGAAACAGCTTGTCCGTCATGGCGGAATTGGTCAGGTTGGCCGGCGGCACATGTCGCACCGTATAGGGCGCGATGAGGTTGGGAAATCCCGACAGCGGCTTGGCGTAGTCCTGGTCGGAGTACAAATGCGCATTGTGCTGCGGCGCCGGCGCCTGCGGCAACGGCGTCAAGGGCACGCTGGTTTGGGTTGCAGGTGTACCTGACTGCGTGGCAGGCGTGCTTGGCTGCGTGGCCTGGGGTGCGGCATCCTGCGCCCAACTCGCGCTGGCCACAAGACCGGCAAATCCCAGCCAGAGTGCCTTGCGGGCCGCGGACCTAACGAAACTGGAAACGAACATTGCCTCTCTCCTGGAACTGACATTTCAGTTCGGTTTTGCTGCTGCGGTTGCTTTGCTTCTGGGGCCTCTGTGTAATACGCACCAAGGCGCCCAAAGGTTCATGATCGGTGGACCCTGGAAACGGTGAATCTCTGATTCTAGAGCAGTTCCAAAATGGCTGCAGATCGTGCGGTTTTGGGACTATCTAACCGATAGTTGCCGTTCAACGCATTTCTCCTGCCGTTTCCCAAATCGCTGACACGCTGAGCGTTGGAACCATAATCCTCAACAGGCATCAGATTTGCAACGTCTAATGTCTTGTGGTCCCAGGCGTGCAGAGTGTTACAAAGGAGGGTAGCTGTGTTCCGAGCGCGTCCAAGTGCACGTAATTTGGTTCTCATACCGCTTCGCCGCCGAGGTTATGAACAGCCCGGCTTTTGTGCGAGAGCGGGACGAAATCCTTGCAATCTTCAGGGACGTTGCAGTTCCACAGTTGGACCCGCCAAAGCGAAGAAATCGCAAGGACAAACGGACTGGCAAGACCAAGACAATGATCTTCCTTACCGATCAGCAAGCCCTAAACACGCTGCTGAATCTGGAGTTCGAGCGATTTGGATGGGAATGTCAGCCACCAGTGACGGAGGATAAAGTAACTGGCATTAAAGCCGATTATAAAAAGTCCAGGATACAGGTTGAGGTTCAATTCGGGAATATGGCCCGATGGTACACGGATGTTTTCAAGTTCCAGGTCTCATATTCACTGGGCCTCATTGACGTAGGAGTTTTGGTTGTTCCAATGCAAGCATTCGCAAACACGATTGACGAGAATGTGGCCCATTACGAACGAGTCGTGCGAGAGCTTCCATACGCAAAGATGAGTATCACCCTTCCAATCTGGGTGTTGGGGATCGAGCCTTGAAAACGAACGGTAACGGTTTCCAGTCGCACTACGACCCAGAGTCTCCGATCACGTTTTTCCATGGGGACCGTCTGGATCTGCTGCGGCAGATTCCCAACGGAGCGGCCCGTCTCATAGTCACATCCCCCCCGTATAACATCGGCAAGAAATACGAGAAGCGCATCATCTTCGAGCGTTATCTGGATCAGCAGGAACAAACATTGCGGGAGAGCGTCCGCACACTCGCCAGCAATGGGAGTTTGTGCTGGCAGACAGGCAATCACGTTTCGACGGACGGCGAAATTTTTCCTCTGGATGTTTTCATTTACCGCATCTGCAAGTCACTCGGGATGAAGCTCCGCAATCGTATCGTTTGGTGCTTTGAGCACGGCCTGCACTGCAGGAACAGACTGTCGGGCCGCTACGAAACGGTTATCTGGTTCACCAAGGGTGATGAGTACGTCTTCAACCTTGATCCGATTCGCGTACCGCAGAAGTATCCCGGCAAAAAGGCGTTCAAGGGGCCACGCAAAGGCGAATACACCTGCAACCCTCTCGGCAAGAATCCGGGGGATGTGTGGGTCATCCCGAACGTAAAACACAACCACATAGAAAAGACGGCCCATCCGTGCCAGTTCCCGATTGAGCTGGTGGAGCGCTTAGTTCTCGCTCTTACGAATCCCGGGGACCTCGTCGTAGACCCGTATCTGGGCGTCGGCAGCGCCGCTTGCGCGGCCATACTCCACCAGCGTCGGGCAGCCGGTGCAGACCTATCGGAAGAGTACCTAAACATAGCAAAGCGACGCGCAAGTATGGCACAACAGGGAATGCTTCCTCGGCGCCCGTTAGGTAGGGATGTTTATGTGCCAAGCCCAAATGACAAGATCGCCAAGCGACCTGTCGAGCTTGGGGCACCGCAAAATGACGAATCGGGTTGGCTGCCGATGTAGGTCTCTGCAGCCAAAGCGATTTTGGCGAAATGGAAATGTCTTCACTGAGCTGCCGGTTGATGCTTTACCGGCGGCGACTGCTCCAGATTCTTGCTCACTACATCGGCAACGATGTTTGTGTCGAGCAAATACCGCATCAGAAGTCGACCAGCTCGAGTGGCAGGTCAGAAATGGGCGGGAAATCCTCGGCAATGGGTTCCAGAGTCGCTAGTACCTTCAGCAGGGATTTTGGTGGACTGGGCTCGATGATCAGCCGTTCGCCCTCTTTGCGCATAATCGCGTCCTCGCCGGGAAGCTCGAACTCTCGAGGAATCCGCACTGCCTGATTTCTGCCGTTCTTGAATATCTTCACCTGTCGTTCGGGAGCCATAACCACCTCTCGGCCTATGCCCAAGCATAGGCTAACGAGGTTGCCGCTTCAACTCCTCCATGTATCTTCGTATCTGCGATCTGCGATCTGCGCCAATCCTTGGCCCTTGCCGGGTCCGCAAGCCGCCTTTGCTTGAAGCCTGCCCCGAGCCTGTCCGGAGGGTGGGGCGTTTCGACTTAGCGGCCACTACGGTTCGTGTGCCAAGCTCTGTCCGGAAACTGGTTCGTGCTTTGCCGGCGGCACTTGCTCCAGATTCCTGCTCACCACGTCAGCGACGATGGCGTTGCCGCCGGGACTCAAGTGAATGTCGCCGAAGACGTAATCCTGCAAATACCAGCAGCCGGGATCCCACTTGGGACACTGTTCCTTGACGGCAAAGAATTCCGGGAAGGCGGTGATGAAGCGCTTGCATTTGCCCTGGCACCATTCCTGCCAAATGCGCACCTCGCGCGAATCGACATTGTCGTAGACAAGCTGCGCCGGCCAGGGATACACCACCACGCTGATGGGAATATTGTGCTTCGCCAGTTCCTGCCATAGCAGGTCCATCTTTCGCTTTTCCTTGGCGATGCCGGCTTCCACTCCCAGCGGTGCGAAGCCCAGCTCGAAGGGTCTGTCCTCGACAACTTTGCGGTACGTCCAGCCCGACCGCTCCAGGTCGAAGACGTTGCCATTAAATCCGTGGTCCAGATGGTAAAACCCAACTCCGACCAGGCCGCGCTCGACGAACTCCCAGATGTAATTCGTCAGCACCAAATATTTCATGACAAACAATCGCAGCTTGGAATACGGAGTTGAGTAGTGGTACTGGTGTTTCGCCAACACGACCGCGCCAGAGGCGTCAACGTCCCGGAACAAGGCTGCTTCATCCTGCACGTCGGAGATGTCGATGAAGACGATGGCTTCGTCAAAATCCAATCCGCTATTTAAGGCGATGCGCGCGGTGTTGAGATAGTTCGAGGGCGAGTATCCGCCCACGCCGCCGTTCAGAATTTCATGTTGCGGGAACCTGGCCGCGATTCGTCCCACAAAGCTCGTATTCCAGGGCCCCATCGACTCGGTAAACGAGTCGCCCAGCATCAGAATCCGCGGCCTGGGGTCCGTCGGAGGGACCTCTCGGACGTTCTCGTCGCGGAAACCCTGGCTGTTGATCGCCAGCTCGTATCGTTCGCGGCCCCAGGCGCGGATACAGGTGCAATCGGGACGCAAGGAAAGACCCCGCAAGGGATCGGCGACCAGGCAGCCAAAAAGTTCCGACGGGGTGGGAACTGCGGACCTGCGGGAAAAATGGCTGTACAAGCCGTCAAGCGCGACAAAAAAGATCAGGCAGAATAGGATCGCAAACAGCAGCAATAGCAGTTTCTGCCAAAGGCTGGCGGGCTGTGAGTTCGCAGCCGGTCCTGTTTCTTTAGAATCTGCCTGGATCATGTTCACCGGGCTTCCAGTTTTGCCGCGTCTCGCGCGGAACCGCGTGCAAGATGGACGTCGTCCCAATACACCGTGCTATCGCCCGGCCCGCGCGCCAAGTGAATTCGAATTGCGCCCTCGCGTCCGACAGTAAAGGAACGCGACAGCAGTCGCCAACTTGGATTGCACGCGACCGCCGGAGACGAGGCCGCCACATTATCGCTGGGGTTGTAGATGATGAGCTGCGCGGTAGTTCCTGCGCGGGACGAAGCTGGAGCCAATACCCAGGCCGAAAGCGTGTAGGTCGCGCCCGGTTCCAGGCCATTGATGTCCTGATATACCGTGCCCGCGCCGGTTTCAGCCAGACTGTAGCTGCCGCTGTGCGCCTGTGCCGTACTGACGCTCGCCTTCACTCCGTTGGTGGACCACGGCGCTGTATTGCCGTCTTCGAAGCCCGGGTTGGCGACAGAGTTTTCGACTCGCTCCTCGGGAGTCATCAGCACGGGGCTAAGTCCGAAATCCGTCTTCGCAGAGCACAGTATGAAATGGTCCAGATCGTGGCATTTTCCCGGACCGGAAGGACCTTGCGCAATTGCAGCGGCAACATCAGGCATCACGACATAAGCGGAATCGGGCGAGAGCGGCTGTTGCGATAGCTCGGCGATTGACTGCGAGCAGTGAAAATCCTGCGCGACTCCAGTGTAACGGGCCGACTGGTAGCTG
Organism: Candidatus Korobacteraceae bacterium; assembly: GCA_049519235.1. Taxonomy (GTDB): domain Bacteria; phylum Acidobacteriota; class Terriglobia; order Terriglobales; family Acidobacteriaceae; genus Bog-257. The sequence continues at coordinate 14,994 of JBEKQY010000060.1, forward strand.
TTGGTCCGCATCTTCTGCTGAACGGCAAGAAATCCGAAGATCCTGTAGCCTTCCGGACCGCCGGGAGAAGCGTTTTTCTCGCACTGCCACGCCGGCAGGACAATCAGGTTCTGATGCTGCGATCCCAACTGCGACCAGATGGGCGACTTCAACGGCGAGGGATGTTCTTCGCTGATGGTGGTATGCACCCAACGCCGCAGGGCGCTGGTGTCGGCGAACTGAAGAACCAGCATGGCGGCGATCAGCGAATTCGCCCACGCCTTGCGAAACAGCAAAAATGGCGCGGCAAGGATCGCGGCCAAAATCGCGTAGTACGGCGCCCAGAACAGACGCCCACTGGCTCGCAGGGGTGCAAAATAGGGAGACAACTTCCCGCTGGGATCGAGGTCAATGACGGTTGTTGATCCCAGCGTCACTTTGGTCGAGAGTGCCAGCAGCGTGAGCAGCAGACAGCAAAGACCCAGGGGAACGAGCCAACGCTTGTCCGGCCGCCAAACTTTGCCGCGGCGGATGATCGCTGCAACCACAACAATCACGGCAAGAATGAGAACGCCCGCGCCCAGGTAGTTGTAGCCTTCATATTGACCGGCACTCGCGCCCGGAAGTCTGGGAAAGATTATGGACGTCCAGGTGCGAGGATCAACCGGCGCCAGCAAATTCATCGAGAGGTCGCGATAGCCGCCGCTGCTGTAACCCTTGCCGCCGCTAATCACCAGCCCCAGCGAATACGCCATCACGAAGCTGATCGCCGCCAGCAGACCGACAATGCCTGCCGATTTCGCTACGCTGATTCGCTTTTGCCACAAGAGGCTGACGACCGCCGCTGTCAGTAGCAGCAGAACTTCAAACGCGAGATAGGGATTGGTGCCGACCGACACTGCCGCCAGTACGCAGGCCCAGATGACAAACCGGCGGATCGATCTCGGCGATGGCTGCTGCGCCTGGGCGAACACAAACAGCGCCGCCACCAGCAGCCACTGATTGCTCAGCGAGTAATGTCCCCAGAAGCGGTAGTTCAGCGGAGGCACCAGCAGAAAGAAGACGCTGCATAGCGCGGCTCCGAGAACATTCGAGGGCATCCGCTTGGTGTCAGGGCACGGCTTTACAGCTTGCTGAAAAGGTCGACCGCCGCCTGCTTTCAGGGTAGAGCTGGCCTTCAGGCCAGCGTCTAAGCCGCTTATTTCCTCAGCTGAGTCGGCTTCAGCCGACGGCACGGTACTCGCGTTCGAGTGGTTGGGCTTTAGCCCCTGCGGGGATTGATCGCCAACTTCAGAGCGAACCCCGGCCCCCTCGGTCATAAGCCGCAGCAGCCGGAACGCGAAAAAGAACTGCAACGTGCAAGCCAGAATTACTTCGATACCGAAATACTGCGCCGGCTCCGGCAGCAGGGGCGACAGCGGTTTCAGCACTACCGCGAGCAGCGGATTCAGATCCAGCAGCGCGACCGACTCGCCCTCGGGATAACCCAGCCTGTCGGTGTAAGTGAGAGGCCAGTGGACGTGCGGGTCCTGCCGGAACAACCCCCAACCGATGTAGTGATATGCAGGATCGAAGGCGATCCAATTGACGTTGCGCGGATTCAGCGGGCGCGGCCCCATCGCCAGCAGCGCATAAAAGAAGCCGGCCACGAGGGCAATCGCCAAGTCGAACCAGACAGAATCATGCCATCTTGCGGCGCGGCGTTCCGTTTTCGGGGAGTCGGAATCGTTTGTCTCCGCTGAAGTG
>JBEKQY010000061.1:0-16715 GCA_049519235.1 Candidatus Korobacteraceae bacterium
CAAGCATCTGGCGGCCACCCCCAACCACACCCAGGTTTCCGCCCAAGCCACATTTCTCGGCATGGAAGGCAAACTCTACAAGTTCAAGGTCGAAGCCTTCGATCCTGGGGGCAAGATTGGCGAAGGTGAGCACACCCGCGCCATCATTAGCACGGAACGGCTAATGCAAGGGGCGAAGGCGCGTCTTCAGCCAGCCGGGGCACAACCGGGCGCGGCGGGAGCCGAAGGAAAAGGCCGATAGCGCGCAGGAAGCTGATTTGGACTGTCGCTGCGGGGTCGCCATTGAGAAACGCTTTCCCCAAGGAATATGTGCTCGTCTCGCTTGATTCGCAATAGAATGGCTTTGCATACCGGAGGCATCCATGTCTGAAGTTGTCTACACATCCAATGTGCGCATCGAGCGTATCAAAGGGCCGCTGCGGAGGGCCTATCTGCCGGGCGAGCCGCAGCCTGTGATGTTCAGCGTCCATGGCGGAATCGCCAAACATTACGGCATCGACGAGGGCCGCTTGCCGGAGCCTCACGCTGCAACCATCGACTACGTCATCGCCGCTCTCGGCGGTTGAATGCTGGGCACCCTTGCCGGCGCGCTGGATGCGCGCAAAATCAATGCCAGGGAAGGCCGCCTCAGTTGCCAGGTCCGGGGTGAAGTAGAGGACGACGGAGGAGTGCTCATCATCAAACGTGTGCACGTGACGCACACTTTGCGCGCCGAACAGCCTGGTGCCGTGCGCGACACTGTGGAGCGCGTTCATGGGGTTTACGCCCAGAGCTGTCCCGTGTACCGCTCGCTGATCCCAGCATTCACCATTACGTCGAGCATGGAGATCGTGCCAGAGCACGCGGGGGCCGCGATGTGAGCTGTTCGGAGTCCCGCGGTCCGTAGACCAATGGAGGCGTGATCCACATCACAGCAACTGGACCCGTGCAGGTGGATACTCATAACGAGCGAGCAGCGAGAAGAAACTGTCCCGCCTGAGTTGCTGCAGCGAAAAGATACTGCCGCGCGTGGCCGCGAGTGTCCCGTGGCCCCAAGTTCACCAGCTAATTTCTTAAAGGGAGTAAGTATGGTGCTCCCCGCATCCATCCATGTGCCCTTCAGGCACGACGTCTGCGGAATGCAAGCGCAACCGCTCGCTCCGGCTCGGGCCCCAGGAACGGGCGCTCCGGAACGTCAGCCTTTGCGATAACTGGCTCCGCGATCGTGGCTGAAGGCGCATCACCTCACTCCAAGGAGGCATTTATGGCTGATCTATACACCTGTAGTTGCGGTAATCAAACCTGGGAGATCTTCGACATGGCCGTACGTTGTGCGGCGTGCAAGACCGAGTATGCCGCCCAGCATACGCCAGTAGGAGAATTCAACCACGCCGTCACGGAGGAGTTGGAAGAAGCGCTGGAAGAGTGACCCCGGCGGCTCCACTGAGGGTTGTGTGATGTTCCACTACGACCCTGGGCAGAGAAGAGAATTGCGCTTCTGTTGCCTGTGGGCTACATGGAAGCCGAAGGACGGGGTGCAACATTGGACAAAATCCTTGCCGCCACCCGCGCCTCCCGCTTCCCAAGGAGGTTTGTGATGCCAACAGTAACCGCTCCAACCCGCATTAAACTGCAAAACATTCTATTCGCAACTGACTTCTCGCCAGCGGCCCAATCAGTTCTGCCACATGCTGTGGAGCTGGCTCGCCACTACGGCGCCGGGCTGTACACCGTCAATGTCCTGCCTCACATGCCGTTTGTCGAAGCTGCACAGCCGGATCCCGAGCAAACCAGGATGTCAGCTAAGCAACAGATGACTGCCTTGATGGGCTCCGCGTCGTTGAAGGATGTCGAACACAGAGGGCTGATTGAGCAAGGCGAAGTTCCGGAAGTAATCTCGAAGCTGGTGCGGAAGTATGACATTGACCTCATCGTGATCGGCACTGGCGGTCGCAAGGGACTGAAAAAGCTGCTGCTAGGCTCGGTAGCGGAGGAGGTCTTTCGCAATGCCGAGTGCCCAGTGCTCACGATGGGGCCGCACGTCACCCGCTGGGACATCGATGGCAACCTACAGCACATTCTGTTTGCCACCGATTTCGGGCCAGAGTCGGTGCACGCGCTGCCTTACGCCATATCGTTGGCTGAGGAGAATCGAGCCCGTCTGACTCTGCTGCATGTGGCGCCAAACCCTCATGTGGCTCTGCCGGAGCCAGAACCCGGAACTATGCCAGTGGTTGACCCGAGCGAGGTGGTAGCGTCCACAGAGAAGCAACTCCGCGCCCTGATTTCCAAAGAGACCCAGCTTTGGCATGAGCCGGAGTACATGGTGGAATTTGGTCCCGCGGCCGAGACGATTGTGAGAATTGCCGTACCAACAGTCGACATGATCGTGCTGGGTGTGAAACGGCCAGCGGCTTTGACCAAGCATCTGGGCGAGGGTGTAGCTTACAAGGTCGCCTGCGAAGCGCCCTGCCCGGTGCTTTCGGTTGGTGCCCGGTACCACGTCTGACGCGTGCGATCCGGCCCGTGCGAGGACATCCGGAAAAGCGTGATGTTGCGCGATGGCGCGGTGACCAAGTTACGCTTCTGGGTGTCCTCGTTTTCGCCTTGTTTCCAGACTTAAGAAAGCGGCAGGAGACCTTCCTGCTTGAACTGAGTTCGCCAATGTCGCCATGGCGATATACCAGCTACTCCGGGCAAGGCGGTCAAGGAGAAAGCTTAGTGTCCGCTGTAGTGGGCGAAGTTGGAATCCTCCCCTTCCCATTCGGCGATGTTAGCTCGCGTCTCGCTTAGCAATCGGAAGTCGGCGTCGAATTCACAGGCGACCACGCGCTGGTCCTGTCCATCGAGATAGCGCAGCACGTAGCGTCCTTCCGACAACGCCAGGGCATCGATCGGCTTGCTATCATCGAACTCGGCGCCAATTTGTGAAAGCAGTTGAGAGAGCGAATAGATCACTCCCCGGATAGAAAGGCTCTGGGCACCGCTCCCCAAGGGTCCAAAGCGGCCCTCGATTACATCCCGGTCTCGTAACTTATTCATGTGCGGAGTGTAGTGCGGACTGAAGCTCGATTATTCGTCAGGCGTTTATGCTTGAAGGGGCGCGACTTCAGCCGTGCCGCAAGCGCGTGATTAGAAAGCGGGCTTTAGCCCCGGTCTACCAAGGCTAAAGCCACTCCTGCAGGCGTTCGATTTCGCCGGACTGAAGTCCGGCGCTTCCACCGCCGATAGGACATTTCCTCTGCCACAAGCAATAGCCACTGAGGGACTTCGGCCTTGCGACGGAATGCGAGTGCCCTCGGGGGCCGAAGCCCAACTCTCAACATGTGTAACGGCGCGGCTAAAGCCGCGCCCCTTCAAAGAACCACTGTTCCCAACGTCAGGGCTCAGAAGTCATCGCCCGGCACCAGGGGGTAACGGAAAGGCAACATTGCGGGACCACTGGTAGTACGCCTCGTCCCCGATCCATTCCGCAATGTGGGCCCGTGTTTCGGCGATGAACGCGAAGCTGGCGTCGAATTCGTGGGCCACAATTCGTTGGTCCTGCCCGTCGTAGTAGCGGACGCAGAAGTGTCCTTCCGAAACGACCTGGATGTCGATCGGCCAGCTATCTTCGAAGGCAAGATCCAGACGCGCCAGCAGGGTGGGAAGGTCGTATTCGGCGCCCTCGATCACAACCGAGTCCTGGCCGCTGCCCAGCTTTCCAAAGCGGCTCTCGATCAGAGGCCGTCCTCGCAAATCAGACATAACCAACTCACCCTGCGGCGGATGCTTCGTGTGGCCGCTTGAACACCATATGGATGCCGATGGTACCGTAGGCGACGCCATCCTTGTTGGGTGCGATCAAGGGCACCGAGCTGACCAGCTCCCATCCGTCGGCGCCGGCGCCGTTGATCCACGAATCCAGCCCACTGACCATCCCCTCTTCGCTCTCGCTGAATACCACCATCCGATCAAAATATTCCCATTGCATCGTTCACTCCTTCTCTTTCTTCTTTAGCCTCTGAGGGTCAGGGGCTAAAGCCCGCACAGTTGTAAAGACTCCAACGGCACGGCTGAAGCCGTGCCCTGACACAAACCGATTTTTCAAACACGCTCTAGACACTATGCGTCTTGCCCCAGTGTTCGGCTAGCCACTTCGCAGTTACGGCCAGTACCTGATAGTTGAACTTAAGTTCGCCGTGATTGAACCATCGCGGCAAATACCGGATCAGGCCGTTGTCATGCTGGATGTCGGGACGCAAATCGCTAGTGATATAGCGCAACTCGGAATTGGGTAGCGCCGCCTGCAGTCCCGCGGCGCCTTCGAGAATGGCCGGGATGTCGCGCTCGGCGTAGAGCAGCAGGCAGTGATGGTCGTGAGAGCGGACAGGACCTAAAGCCTCGAGCAATTCCATCACATATCCCGAGTATGGCTCGCGCACCGCAGGACTGGGAAAATTCTCGAACATCCACTTGCCTTGTGGCGAGATGGCCGCAACCACGGAAGGCGATATGGCCACCATGCGATCGGCCGAAGACATCAGGGCCAGACGGCCGCCCAAACTGATGCCGACAGCCGCCGTGCGGCCGAAGCGGTGCATGTAACGCACAGCACATTCCACCTCGTCGAGCATTACCGGCCCGATGGCGGTGCGATTCTCGCCGTGGCCGCAAAGATCGATCGAAAGTGCAGCAATGCCCGCCTCGGCGAGGGCAGTGGCAATGCCCAGCATATGCTCCTTGGTACTGCCGTAGGGCGGGATAAGCACGGCGCCACCATGCGCAAAACCCGGGGTAACAGCATAAGCAGGAATATTGTGATCATCTGTAGCAGTCAGCTGTGTGATGCGCTCAAGATGCATGTGATGTCTCCCAGGTCAGCTCCACTACGCCTGAACGCCAGATACCCAATGCATTGCAAAACCCAGCATTGTACCGGCTACAACAGCATCAAGATCAGAAATCAGATCTAAGGGGCGGCAGCGTTCAACCAGCCTAACACCTTGTCGGTTAACACCGGCTCGTAATTCTGAAAATCGTGGCCCGCACCCTCAATGCTGACGAACACGGCTGCGGAACCGGCGGGCGCCGCCATCTGCAACCGCTTGCCGACGTCCTTTTGTATGAGTCTGTCCGCCGCGCCTTGAACGATGAGAACTGGATTCTTGACGTTGGCAAGGTTTTGGTAGGGGTTGGACAGCCGGTCAGGACCGCGCAAGCTGAGAAGATACCGGGCGGTGTAGAGCGTCTTCCCTATGGGACCGAGGTCAACCAGCATCAATTCCTGTTCGCGGCCAGCTCGCTTCAGCGCCACTGCTTGGTCCACGGTGGCCTGGGCTTTCTCTCTGCCAAATTGCCACACATTCCACTCAAACAGATCTCCGGGCGCACTCACCAACACCGTTGCGGCAATGTCCCGGTCTCCGCTGGCGGCCTGATAGTAAAGGACGCGGTTGGTACCCATGCTTTGTCCGAGCAAAGCCAGGCGCTTATGGCCGAGCCCGCGCAAGTAGGCAGCGCCGGCCGCAATATCGGCTTGGTTATCGGTAAAGGAAGACATTTTGGGGCCGGCATCGTGGTCGCGCATGTTCAACGCAAGTGTGTCGTAGCCCGCGTGGGCCGCAGCAGCCGCCAGTTCGGGGAAGTAGGCCTCATAGAAGTTACCGGCGTAGCCATGCACTAACAACAGGGCGCTGGCACGTGGCTTCGAAGCATGGAAAACGATGCCTTGCAGGCGCACGCCATCAGCGGTGCGCAAGGTTACGAGTTCGGAGGAGCAAACTCCGCCCGTCGCGATACGCGGGCTGGGCGCTTGCGCCAGGGCGCAGGCGACCCACAACAGAAGCGTGGAATGCAACAGGAATCTGCGCAATGCCGTCATCGATGAGCCCACGTCGGCCTAGGCCGCGTCCTTGGCCGGGACGCCGGCCTGCTTCAACTTGGCTTCGGCTTCCGCCAAGCGGGCGCGGAGGGCCTTGTCCCGCTCCCAGCGCGCGCTCACATCCTGAATGCTGGCGGCTGCGCCCAGAACTCGTCCGTCGGAACTCTTAAGCAACGCGACATTGAACTCGACCGAGATCCGCCGGCCATCCTTGGTGAGCGCCGGAACCGCAAGCACGCTCGTCCCGTATTTGGTGATTCCGCTTTCCATCACATGGTAGTAGCCTTCCCAGTGACGCGTCCGGTGCTTTTCGGGAATGATCATCTCCATGGATTTGCCGACTGCCTCGCCCGCGGTCCAACCGAACATGGCTTCTGCGCCCTTATTCCATAGCCGCACAATCCCTTCCCGATCGCCAAAAATGATGGCGAGCGGGACCTGTTCCACAATGCTTTCGCAGAGGCATTGGTGACTAAGGATGTCATTCATCGCCAACTCCAAGGAATATCGGATCAAGTAACTGTCTTATAGCCGTTTCCATCTGGCGAAGTAAAGAAACCTGCGAACCCGGATTACAACAGGGAATGCTCGCTTTAGAAAGCCCGCACAGCTTGGTCAGCGTGCGGGCTTGGCAGTAATGTACGGAATGCAGCGGGTTTTCGAATCCTCAGGTTCTTGCGGTCCCCACCGCCGACGCTTGCGTCGCCGGTTCTTTCTGCCTTAGCACCCGGCGAAGCAGCTTGCCCGTGGGCGTACGCGGAAGTTCGTCCACGATGACGATTTCGCGGGGCAACTTATAGGTTGCAACCTTGCCCTTGCAAAAGGCGATCAGCTCGTCCGGGGTGACAGACTCTCCAGGCCGCAGCACAACGAAGGCTTTGGCAATTTGGCCGCGCACCTCGTCGGGCACTCCGATGACAGCGACATCGGCGACAGCGGGGTGGGTGGCCACGGTGACCTCAATTTCCTCCGGTCCGATGCGGTACCCCGAGCTCTTGATGATGTCGTCCTGGCGCGACACGAACCAAAAGTAACCATCCTCATCGGTGTGCACGAAGTCACCGGCGCGGTTCCAGCCCTCGGCAGTAATAGCATGGCGCTGCTTGTCGGGATCGCGCCAGTAGATCGTGCCCGTCGGTCCGCAAGCCACAAACTGGCCGATGGTACCGGCCTTGGCATCCTTGTCTTCTTCGTCGATAACTTTCAGCTCGTAGCCCGGTACGGCCTGGCCGAAGGAGCCAGGCCTGGCCTTGCCGCTGACCACGTTGGAGGCGAAAACGTACATCATCTCAGTTGTGCCCAACCCCTCGAAGATCTCCAGGCCGAATTTCTCCTTCCAAGCGTGATAGGTCGTGGCAGTCAGGCTCTCGCCGCCTCCGGTACAGACACGCAGGCTGCTAAGATCAAATTTCTTTTCCGCGTCAGGCACCTGCAACATCTTGCGATAGGCGGTGGGGGCCAGAGTCAGGATCGAGATGTGATGTTTCTGTATGGTGTCGAACATCTTCTCTGGTTCGAACTTGGCGATGAGCGAGGCAGCCGCACCGAATCGGAAAGGGATGGTCGCGTAGCTGGAATAGCCCGCTCCAAACGCCAGCGGGGCCGATCCACCGACAACGTCGTTCTCTGTGACCCGCCACCCGTACTTGCCGAAACTGTCAGGCACGATGAGTAGCTCCTCCACGAAGTGGACGGTCCCCTTGGGTCGTCCGGTTGTGCCCGATGTGTACAGGAGCAGACCCACGTCTTCGCGTCTGCGGAGCACCGGATCGAGGGTTGCAGCGCCGGACTGCAACAGCTCGCCGTAGGCGAGGAATCCTTTGGCCTTCACCTCGGCAGGATCGCCCCCGACGACAATAATGTGCTTGACCGTCTGCAAGTTGTCGCGTGCCGCCTCCACCTCTCCTAAGAGCGCCGCACTGACGATGATTGCTACCGCTTCCGAATCATTGGCGACGTGAGCGATCTCAGCGCGCGAGAATAGGGGCGACGTAGGAGTGCAGACCGCTCCCAGCTTGAGGATGGCGAAGTTGGCAACCAGGGCCGGAGGTATGTTAGGGGTACGCAGAATGATGCGGTCGCCAGCGTTCACTCCAAGGTCACGCAGCGCATTGGCGAGCTTATTGGCTTGCGTGAGGAGCTGATTGTAGGTCAACCGCTGGTCTTCGAAAAGCACCGCGATGCGCTCACCCCGGCCAGCAGCGACCGCCTTGTCGAGCAGTTCTTCCGTGGGGTTGAACCTTTCAGAATAGGTAGCAAATTCCGGCAGCGTGTAAACACGTTTCGGCCACAACTCGCGTGGGGGTAGATATTCGGCCATCTTGGGTCCTCCTTATCACACCGTCGCGGCTACGTGGGGCGCGGGCTTCGCCTCAGCGATCAGGTCCTCCAGGGCCTGCTCTACCCGGATCGTACCGCGCTTGGCGTCGGTCCGGGGAAAGGCCATGACGGGATAGCGGTCGCCTTCGAATACGAGCACTGCGGGAACAGTAGTTCCAAAATCCTCGACCAGCGCTCCTTTGAAGCCGAAGACCGGGCGCACACTGGCATCCGGGCCGGTCACCGACTTGTGATAGATGGGAAAGCGGTCCTTGACGCCGTCAACGTCAGTCGCCTTGCAAGTCACACCCGCAGCTTGTAACTGCTTCACCAACTGGAGCGCTCGCGGAATGTCGCAGGGAAACGTCTGCCCCGGTTTCTGGGAGGAACTGTAATAAAACTCCACCTGTTTCGCAGGCGCTGCACCAGTCGCGACCGCGGCCTTCTTCGCCGCCACCGGTTCGGCCGGCACATACGTCTTTCCGCTGTCCTCAAAGACGTCACACTCCGTCCAGCCCTGGAGTGTAATCGCCAATGTGAAGGGCCATTCGCGTTTCACGCACTTGCCGAGATAAGCCTTCTGAATATTGACATCCAGCGCCGGTTTCAGATGCTTGCAGCGGACGCATAGACATTCAGTGTTGTAATGGGCCATAGTTGCCTCCAGTTTCTCTAGCTGGCTCCCGCCACCATGAATTTGGCTTTGCTGCCTACAAGATCTTCCTTCTTCAGGGGATATCCGGCGATGATCTTGCCGCGCACGTTACGTTTCATTGGGATAGGCCGACAGACAGCGTCCTTGCGCGCGCGCGGCGCTGGACGAGTCAGCCCCGGACCAGAAATGGCGGAATAGTCCTGCCGCTCAGCGAAGCCGGGCAACAGGTCGGGAGTACCACTGGCCTCTTCCGGCTTGGCCAGGCTAGCTCCACCCGAGGTTTGGATGCGCCAGATCGCTTTACACCCGGCGCACTGGGTTGTCCCCTTGAAGTTCCAGAACGGATAGGGATCGAGGAAGTTCTTGGTCTCACACTTGGGGCATATGAGCAACATGGTTTTTCTCCGTCAGATGCACTCTTGGTCTTCCAGCCGTTTAATATCGTCAGGCGTCAGTCCGGCAAGCTTGCCGAAGATGTATTCATTATCGGCGCCCACCGGTTTCAGGGCCCATTTGAGCCGGGGCGGAGTAGCCGACATTTTATACGGTGGGGCCTGGTGTAACAGCTCACCGTAGGTCGGATCATCCAGCCAGCGAACCGCTCCCCGCTCAGTCCAGTGCGGATGGTTGGCAACTTCTTTCGAGTTCCATACCGGCTGGTTAATGATGTTGTTGGTATCCATGATGGCGGCTACCTGTTCCTTGGTCTTGTCGACCGCCCATTTCTCCAGGGCCGGATAAATCTCCATCTGGCTTTCGGCTTTGACGCGAATATCGGCCTTGGCGTACTTGCTGGCCAGGATGGGTTCGCCGATTGCCTTGCACAGTCGCGCGAAATCCTTATCGTCATACGCGCTGATCAGGATGTAACCCTCTTCCATCTCTTGCGGGTTCTCCGAGTCGGGATAGGAGGACTTGCCGCATTTGATGATGCCGTGCACGCAGAGCTGCGTATCCCAGTTGCCCCAGCGCTCACGAGTAATACCGTGGCGGCCGTAAAGCGGCAGAGCGTATTCCAGTTGGCGGGTGACGCCATGCACCTGGGAATACTCGGTAAATGTGCCTTCGCCGGAAACGTGATCGCGCCAATACAGCGCCGCTAACACTTGGGTGGCGCCCATCATTCCACCCCAGTAATCGGCCAGCCAGATGGTGTGCTTGGAGGGAGCGCCGCCGAGAAACTCCTGCTTGCCGGTCATGCCGAAGTTTCCGCCCTGGGATTGACCGAGGATGTCGTAGGAGGCGCGGACGCGTCCCGGACCCCAACCGCCGAAACCGCCCAGCCAGCAGTAGATGAGCCGGGGATTGATCTCCTTCAACTGACGGTATCCGATCCCCCATCGGTCGAAGGTGCCGGGGCGGTAATTTTCCACGAAGACATCGGACTTGGCCGCCAGTTTCTTCACCAGTGCTTGTCCTTCCGGGCGGTGGAAATCGATGGAGACGAAGTACTCGTTCGGGTTCGCGCCCAGAAAGCCCAAGCCGGTGCCGCGCTCCGGTACCCACTTGGAAAGCGGATACAGAAATGGCTCGTTAAAAGGCGTGGTATGGCGCATGGCCTCGCCCCGCCGCGGCGCCTCGATCTTGATGACTTCAGCGCCCAGTTCGGCCATATAGGAAGCACAGCACGGACCCAAAATGTACTGCGTACAGGACAGTACCCGGTATCCCTTCAGTACTTCGGGTTTCTTGAATTCCTTCTTGGGATCGAAGGTCTCCCGGCAAAACGCTTCAAACGATTGCGGCTTGGTAGTAGGTTGCGTAGCCATCACATTCCTCCTGCGTCAAATGACGTGCGCCTTCTCGAGCCGCTCGAAATCGTCATGGGTGAAGCCGAGCAGCCCGCGATATACTTCCTGATTGTCGTAGCCGGTGGGACGGCCCAGCCATTTCAGCCGTCCAGGGGTCTTATGTTGCAGGTAAGGAGTGGTGCCGTAGAGGATCTTCCCATAATGCGGCGAGTCGTACTCGGCCACGTGCCCGCGATACTTGAAGTGCGGGTATTCGGCCACCTCGTTGACATAGAGTACGCCACCGGACGCCACTTGCTGTTTGCCTAGCTTGGCCTCGGCCTCACTGCGAGAATTGTCTTTCAGCCACTCGCCCAGCATGGTGTAGGTCTTGACTTGCATATCGTGACCCAGCCGGTCGGCCACCTCGCGGAGGTGGGGATCGCCGAGGATGTCCTCTTCGACCTTGGGCTGCTCGTCCCCCACGGTACGCCAGATGCGGTACCACAAGCGGTCGTGGCCGCCTCCCACCATCATGTAGCCGTCTTTACAGGGGTTCACGGCGTAAATGTTGATGGCCAGGTCCCAGTTGCCGTAGCGCGGACGGATGCTGCCGTCCATCGAGTACCACGCCCAACTGTAATCGAGAATGCGGATGATGGCTTCGGCCGCCGTAGCTTCGATAAACTGGCCTTCGCCGGAAACGTTTTCCCGATACAACAGGGCGGCCAGGATGCCCATGGCCGCTGAACTCCCGCCTACGTGATCGGCCATCCACAGAGCCGAGCGCGTGGGTTGCCCTCCGAACTCTTTCGGATCACCAGTACCATGGACAAATCCGCAGGCCGCCTGGGCCACCGGATCCAGCATTCCGGCTTTGTCCTTGCGGGGGCCCCACTGTCCGAGTTGGCCTACCCAGCAATAGATCAGTCGCGGATTGATCTCGCGCAACTGGCGGTAGCCGATGCCCCACTCGTCCCACTGTCCCGGCGGTGCATTCTCGATGATCACATCCACGTGGACCGCGAGGTCCCTGAGGACCTGCCGGCCTTCTTCGGTTTCCAGGTTCAGGGTAATGGAGGACTTGTTGCGCATCTCGTGGAGAAACTGTCCGCCGACTTTCTCCCCGGTTTGCTTGTCCTCGAACATGTACTCTTGCCGGCCGAAAGGCGTGAGTTTGCGAAGCGGGTCACCGCCCGGAGGTTCGACCTGGATTACCTCTGCCCCCAGCTCGGCCAGTTGCGAGGAACACCAATGGCCAATCATCATGGCGGTGGAGCAATCCAGCACCCGAAGACGGGAAAGCGCTTCGGGCTTTTCGAAATTATGTTCCTGGCGCGTGATCGACTCCAGGAAAAGCGGGTACTCCTTGGCCTGGTCACTCAGCCCGGCGTACACTTCTTCGGGTTTGAGTATGGGGACCGCCGGCCAAGCTACGACCTTGTCTTGATCTGCTGCCATGGGTGTGGCCTCCTGATACCGGTGGTAGTGAGCTGCCACCAAAACCGTACTGCCCGCTATAGCTCGGGCAAAAACCGCTGCAAGCTAATAACGCATTTGAAATTTTCAAACCTGGTCTAACACTTGCATTCGAAATCGAAGCGCCGGACTCGGCCCATTCTTTGTGGATACCCGAGTCTGCGCCTCGTTCATATCTTTGGTCCGTTGCAGAGGAGCGGCTGGGCGCTCGTTCTTCTGCGTTGCTGCCTCGAGCCGGTCCCTGGTTTGGCCAGCTCCAGCAGTTGAAAACAGAACTCTCTATCAGTTGGGGGCCGATTATCTTATGCGGTTGAAAGCCCGGTCTGTGACTGCCGTCACATTCCTCGGTGAGTGCTAACCAAAAGCCCCCGGTTTGCCACTCGAACCTCGAAAGCCGGCCCGCGATCCCCACATTTCAGCGGACGAACGCGGCGCAGCGTCTTCCACTCAAGCCGGCTGACCCTTGGCGATCTTGTGCCAGGTCGAGGTCTCCACGTCGAAGGCGTGCACCTTGGGCTTGCTGTGCACCAGATGCTGAATCAACTCGCTGACCTTGGCGTAATCCTCATGGCTGTAACGTTCGGCGTCCTCTTTGGTTTTCCAGAAGCTGAGCGCCAGGATGCCCTCTACATCCGATACGAGTACGACTTCATCTACAAAGCCCGTCTGCGCCTTCAGCGTAGACAGCACCTTCTCATGGAGCGTGCTGCAAACTTCTTTGGCTTTTCCGGGTTTCGTCTTGACTTCGACAACGCGAACAAACATGGCAGGAATCTCCTTTTGATTGAGGTATGAAGGGCAACAACCGTCAATGAATAGCGGCGGTTGGAAAACGGATGCGGTGCTCGTCCTGGCGCTGCGTCCTCCGTTAGGCCGTGTGCGGCACTGGCTGGCGCGCCTCGTTCAGCAGCACCAAAGTCATGTTACTGCGCCGGCCGTCGCGCTCTGCCTGGATTGCTTCCAGCCTTAAGCGCCAGGGCGTTAGATCGAAAGGCTGCTCCGCAGGCTTGGCGAGGCACGCGTCAATCAACTCGCGGTAGAAGCGCACGATGCTTGCCACCAACGGCACGGGATACTCACGCCCCTGGATCTTCAGGCAGTGGACGCCCAGATCAATGAGCGCCGGGATATCGTCCAGATAAAAAAAGGCGTCGTTCTTGAGCGCGATGTGCGGTTCCAGCAGCGCTATGCCATCAAACAGCTCCCAATCTTCCAGGCAGACGCGGTAATCCAGGCCGCCGCGATTGGGGCTGCCGCGGAACAAGTCCTTGCCGAAATCATCGGTGGTCCGCTCCAACCGGTGATAGGGCGACATCCAGCACTTGCCCAGGTAGGTATAGCAATTGTTGGCGTGGATCAGGATTTCTATGCCGGTATCCAGGTCCGTCTTGCGCGCCGCCAGTTCGCGGAGCGTGAGCTTGGTGTCGGCCACCACTTGTGAAACCCCGATCGAGTGGTAGAACTTCACGTCCTGGTTGTTGACGATGTTGGCGCCAATACTGGCGTGGAGAACAAGATGAGGGAAGCGGCGGTGTACCTGCGCGATGGCGCCCACGTCGGTCATGATGGCTCCGTCGATACCCCAACCGGCAAACTTCTCCATCTTCTCCAGCAGCGCCGGGATCTCGCACGACTGCATATTCGTGTTGATAGCGACGCGCAGCTTGACCCCGCCGGAGTGGGCGATCCCGATGGCGTCATGCACTTGCTCATCGGAGAGCTCGTAGGCATCGCGCCGCCGGCTCCAGCCGCGTGCCCCCACATAAATCGCATTGGCGCCGTTTTCCACGGCGGCCTTCGCCATTTCCAGATTTCCTGCCGGTGCTAACAACTCAACCATCGCCCACCTCGAAAGAACCTTAAGAACTCAGCAGGCCGCGGCTGCTTCCACATGTTTGCCGACGTAGTCGCTGCCGGTGCGGCCGAAATAGAAACCATTGCACAAACCCACCGCCGTGTGCTCGCGAATCACCTGCCACGCTGACTCATCCATTGTTTCATCACCGGCGAGGGCGCGCTGCAACGCGACGCGGTAGATCTGCGCAATCTTCAGACGGTACTCCGGCGTTTCGTACGCCGCCTCGATCCGGAACACCCTGTGTCCGGCAGCGAGCAGCGCCGGCAGATGTTCGATCATGCATAAATCTTTGCCGCTCAACACCCCCTTGCCCACGGACCGCATGGCCCAATCGCCTTGCTTGAGGAACAACTGTTTCTGGCATAGCACCGGGCATTTCTCCGGCCAGTGTTGCTCATACTCCAGCAAGAAGCAGTAATCGGAGACGCCCAGCGGCATCTTGCCATGGACCTGAAGCTCTGCCGGTATGCCGGCGCCGCGCGCGATGGATTCCACTTCGTCCAGGCTGATTTCGTAGTTTGGCGTGAAGCGGACCGCGCCATACTCCCGCAGCACTTCAGCCCCCGCATCCGTGTAGACATTCGCAAATCCGCCGATGTGTGCCGGCATGCCCGGGAACTGCTCGTGGACCATGCGCAGCACGCCCAGGTTATGCACTTCAACTCCGTCGGCGCCAGCCGCAGCCGCAGTCTCCAGCGCCATCTGCACTTTGGGCAGCGCCTCATTACGCGGCGCAGCGTACGAGGTCACGTAGGCGCGCAGGCCCTGGTCCTTTACGCGTGTGATGCCTTCCTTGAGGTCATCCATGCGTTCCAGAAAGTTGTCCTCGAATATGCGGCAATAAATGTTGCTCAGGTACACGCCGTCATAAGCGCTGAGGTCCGATTCCCGCAAATTGCGCAGGTTGGAAATCGTCGTGTTGAGTTCGAAAGCGGCCATTCAACGTCCTTGTACAGTCCACATGGCGGGCAGTGCGGGCGCGTTCCATTCGCCCTTTTGCCCGCATCTCCAGGCATCCGCAGCCGAGCGGTACATCCCGATGATAGCACCCACCATCTCCGGGGAAAGACTGCGGCCCTGGATCTTGATCACGTCCACGCCCGCATCCAGGAAAGCGGCGAGTTCGGCCACGCGGCTGATCTGCCGGCTGGGAAATACTAACTGGTTAGCTTCAACTCCGTCTTTCAGAAGCGTCCAGGGCTGCTGGCAGATGCGGAAACAAGTGCCGACTCCGCCGCGTTTGACGCTGCCGCCCAACCGTTGCGCCGGGAAGATCCGGTCGGCCGCGGCAAAATGCACATAGCTTGGCATCCAGCATTTTCCCAGTTGAATGAACTCCTGCACCATGTGCAGCATGATCTCGACCTGGATCGAAGCCCTGGCTTTGATGGCCGCGATTTCCTCCGGCTCAACATACCCTGGGAGCACAATCGCCGTCGCGCCCAGGTCCTGGTAGAAGAGGGCGTCGTCCGTATTCAGCGCACCGCAGCCAATGCTGACCGTGATGGCCAATCCCGGCAGCTTCCGCCTGACCTCGCGCAGAAACCCGGCGTCGTTCAGGATCACCGCGTGCAGTCCCCAGTCCGCCAATTCGGACAATTGCATCAGCAGCCGTTGGCGCTCCTGCGGCTTGGGGATGATGTTGACCGCAAGCTGCACCTTCTTCTGAAGGTCGCGAGCCAGGTCGAGGCATTGCCGCAGACCTTCACGGTCGAGTTCCCCGCGCGCGCCGCCGCGACTCCAACCCCGCAATCCCACATACACCGCGTCCGCGCCTGCCTGAAAGGCTTGCCGGGCGGCATCGAGGCTGCCGGCCGGAGCCAGCAGCATGGCACACTCCCTTGGCAAGACAACGCCGCAGTCGCTTCCGGCGGACTGTACGCTGGCCGTCGAAGGTCGGTAGCCCGGGGTTGCAGGTTCCATACTCAAGTTAGCCCTAATTATTCCCCCTCGGTCTGTCAGCAATGCCACACCGAGGTGTGACGGCGATCACTGCCATCCCGTGTTACGCATGTCTTTCTTGCACATTACGGCGGGAAGAACTCTCGAATGAACTTGCCGAGAATCCGCGCGAATCCCTCGACTCAATGGCTTGTATGCTTGGCGCGCTGTTTCTCCTCGAACTTGCTCCTGCTGACGATGGCCCGCTTGATTGTCCCTTGTCCAATGACCTCAGCCATTATGGGCGCTAACCTTGAAGGTGTAGCGGGCCCCGACTGGGACCACTTTCGCCATCGGTTGAGTATAATTCCCGGCCCTAAGCGCTGTCATTTAGGAATAGGAAGGATGCAGCCGCCGCTCACCGAGCTGCATCTATCTTTCGGCGGGAGTCGAGCCGGACTTCGCAGCCGGTACTCTCCCCTGAATATTCAACGCTTCCTCATGGATGTGCTCAAAAAGGTCGCGCACAAAACTCTCCGATAGATGGTGTCGAGCACTAGATCGGACCCTATCGTGGATTATCTGTTCCCACCTTTCCGGCTGGAATAGCGATATGTCCCGGCTCCGCTTCCAGCTTCCAATACGCTTGACACATTCCATTCGTTTGGCAAGCAGTGCGATCACATCGCGGTCAAGCGCATCGATTTCCTTTCGCAGAAGCTTGATTGCTTCCGGGAGCCGCGTCGAATTGCCCGAAGACACATAGCGCAGCTTTCTGATGAGCCGGCCATATTGTGCGGGTGTTATTTGTTGTCTGGAGTCACTAAGGGCAGCACGCGGCGCGCAATGGACTTCA
This sequence comes from Candidatus Korobacteraceae bacterium, assembly GCA_049519235.1. Classification (GTDB taxonomy): domain Bacteria; phylum Acidobacteriota; class Terriglobia; order Terriglobales; family Acidobacteriaceae; genus Bog-257. Next base: position 16,621 of record JBEKQY010000061.1, read on the forward strand.
ATCATCAGACCATCAAAAAGAAAATCAATCGCCTGTTGCGACACTGCCATGATGTGACTCTGCTCACCGCAGATGTGACTAGGGTCGCATAAGAG
>JBEKQY010000062.1:0-16501 GCA_049519235.1 Candidatus Korobacteraceae bacterium
CACCTTCGTCTGGAAGGTCACGGCCTGGGCCATCACCGTATTCCCAAACAGCCCACGGAGTCCCGCGACGACTGCACCCAAGGCCGAGAAGCCGATGGTGAGGAAGGTGATCCAGAAGCCTATATAGTTTGTGGGTTGGGCAAAGCGCCAGATGGGCAAGACCGTCCCCAGATACGAGAAGCCGAAGATGAACACGCACCAGAAGATGAACGAGGGCAGCATCTTGATGGCGCCGCCGCCAGCCGTGTACCTCGGCACAATCTGGCCTTGGTCATTGACGGTCATCGCCGCCAGGCGCGGATCCGACTTTGTAGGATCGACAACCGTGTACAGAGCCTTGCCGCCGGTGAGCTGGTTAATGGCGCCATTCAGCTTCTCCACCAGAGAATTAATGGGACCAGCGAACACGACGGCCGTGCCAGGTTTGCCGGCCGGAGTCATTCCCTTCACTGTGGACATGCCGCGTGCACCCCACGCCATCGCGCCCATCGTCAAGCCAACCGCGAGGACGGTGACCACGATCAGGTCCATCTTCCAGCGATAGAGCATCTGCCCCATCAGCAGGCCCATGACGGCGAGAATGAAGATACCGAACGGGACGTCGGCCCGCGGGTCAAAGATGCCGGCCATGATTCCCACAAACGCCCCGGCCAGCAACAGCAGATAGAAAAAGATGAAGACAAACAGGATGACGCGAGCGCGCGGCGCAATCAGCCGATGTGCGATGGCCGACAGCGAATTGCCGTCGTTGCGCACCGCCACCATAATGGCTGAGTAGTCGCTGGCCCAGCCAAGAAAGGTAACCCCCAGCGTCAGCCACAGCAGTGAAGGCAGCCAGCCCCAGAGCGCGACAGCGGCAATCGGACCCACGATGGGACCAGCCGCAGCAATCGACTTGAAGTGGTAGCCGTAGAGCACATTGCGGCTCGTAGGCATGAAGTCGACCCCGTCCATGTACATGCGCGCGGGAGTAGCTTTCTTGGCGTCAGGTTGAATTACGTTTTGGTCGATTCGGCGGGCATACCCTGTGTAACCTAGCCAGATCATGACTGCGCCCAGGACCGCAATCACGGGAGCGTTCATGGGCCTTTTGGCGAGGGCAAAACCGCAGCCTACCACGACGGGAAGGAAAATCAGAACCAGGATCGTGGCCCGGTATTTCATATCCAGCCTCCTTCGGCGAAGAGAGCCTGAAAACCAGGAAGACCGAAAGCCGACATAAAAGGCCTTCTTGAGCCGTTTTTCGAATCCGGCAGAGTTGCGCGACAACCATTATAGAATCTCGTGTCAAACGCTTCGATTCCCGTGACCTGTATCACCAGTCACGGTGACAGGCCGTGGGGGTTAGAGCAGACACAAGGAAAAGGAGCAGGCCTTGGAAATGCCTTTTTTCTGGCGGCCGATGTACAGAAATAGGCCTGACTGCGACAATGCGCTTATCGAGTCTTGCAGAACATAGTGACGAGACTCTTGGAATTGCCATCACGAGCGGGCGAAAACCGGGTCCCCGACAAGCGCCGCTATTGCGCTTGTCGGGGTGGTATCAGCCCATGGGATCTGCTTTTGGCGGTTCACGCAGAGGCTGCCAGCGTGAATCGGCATGCCGGCATTTGTCTAGGGTCTGGACTGTGAGAGCTGAAATGGAAATTCCCGTCGGGCGCGCGGAGTCGGGAACCCTTGTAAAACGGGTGCAAAACGAAGAGGCGGAGCGGAAGCCCCGCCTCTTCGTTGGACTGGACTGCGGCTAAGCGGAGTGGACCGCCGCTACTAAGGTTTCTTCTTCTCTTCCGGCCGCTGCTTCTCCGCCGGATGCTGCTGCGCAGCGGGCTTATTCTCCTGCTGCGGACGTTGCTGGGGAGCAGCGTGCGTCTGCGCTGGCGGAGGCGACTGGGGACGCTGCTGCATAGCAGGCTTATTCGCCGGCTGTGGTCGTTGTTGGGGAGCAGCGTGCGTCTGCGCTGGCGGACGCTGCTGCATAGCGGGCTTATTCTCCTGCTGTGGACGTTGCTGGGGAGCAGCGTGCGTCTGCGCTGGCGGAGGCGACTGGGGACGCTGCTGCATAGCAGACTTATTCGTCGACTGTGGTCGTTGTTGGGGAGTGGTCTGCGCCGGCGGACGCGCCTGCGTACCAGGGCGCATTTGCGTTGGCGGACGGTTCGGCTGCGCGTTCGACGGTGCCGGTCGCATACGCGCGGCGGGACGAGCCGGAATTGCGGGAGCGATCGGTTTGCTTTCGCGGATGGGTTGCGCGGCTGCGACAACGGCTGGACGTCCATGATTAACGGAGGCAAACTGCTGGCGGTTCTGTGCCGCCTGTCGCTGGTTCTGCAACTGCGTGGTCATGGGAGGAACGCGCTGCTCACGCAAGGCAGCCATTTCCGCCGGCTCAGGCCGGCGGGTGACGCCTCCCGGTCCGTTGTAGCTGACGCGGTTAATCGTAGTGTTGTTGATGACTGTGCGGTTGTACACGTTAACGTTAGTGATGTTCACGTTGTTGACGGAGCGGTTGTAGTAGAAGCGATTTCCGTTCCAGTACCCGCCCTGATAGCCTATGCCGGTGTAGCCGAACCCGTAGTTGATGCCGCCGTAGTAGCCGATATGCCGGCCCCAAAAGCCGTAGTTGTAGCGATAAACTCCGCCGACAAACCCCCAATATCCCGGCGTCCACAGGAAACCGATAACAGGCGGCTGCGCCCAGGCGCCAGGAACCCAGTAGTAACCCTGCGGAGCATAGCTCCAATAGCCGGGTGTCCAGATATAGCCATCGCCGGGGCATGGCGGCTGCAAATACTCGGGAAGCGGCGGCGGAGGTTGTTGGGCCTGAAGCACCGGCTGGCCGTAAGTCGTATCCTCGCCGCTGGTGTCATACCCGTTATCGGAATAGTTTTGCCCTTGGTCGGCCGCAGGTTGCTGATAGTTCTGATCCGACGGCGCAGGCTGCTGATAGCTCTGCTGCGCGGGCTGGTTCGCAGTCTGCTGCTGACTAGGCGCAGTCGCCTGAGTACCGTTCGTGGGAGCCAGGTTGGCATCGGCGGGGTTCTGCGACTGATCGGTCTGCGCCGGTTGGTTCTGCGCCGTGGTCGCCTGGTCATTGTTTTTCTGGCATCCTACAACTCCACACGTCAACGCGATGGATGCGGCTGCCAAAACGATAAGAGGAAATACTTCATGGCTCTTGCTCATAGAGGTGCTCTCCGCGATTAAGATGCAGGATTTCAGGAACGAGCTCACGGGTCAATGGCAGCCTTAGCCGCCGACACCTGACCCTAAACAAGCTAATCATACAGGCTTGTCTCAGGTTATGCGCGAGCACAACATAACCCAATGCTCAAAGTCTCAGTTTGCACCCGTGGCTGCGCTCGCCGAGGTTCCTTCGTTTAAGCGGAGCAGCTTCTCACTCCCTATTGAGCATTGCATAATATAGTTACAATTGAAACAGTTCTGCCTGTTGCCAAAAGGCGATCACTAGGGCAGGTCGCCGCTGGTTGCGCCCTCTGCTGCTCTCTTCTTCCTTTGGATTTCTGGCCTGCTGTTCCTGATTTGGATGATCCTCGTGGGTTACAGGCTGTTAACGTACGCGCCATCGTCCTAGTGAAAAGAAGGCAGCGATGTTAGGCGACAGCACGCCTGGTGGAGCGATGATCAACAACAGCGAACCCGGCCGGTGGGCGCTGTGGCTCAGCTTCCCGCTGGCAGTCCTGCTTGCTATCGGTTGTCTCGGAGGACTGTTTCTTCCCTCCACTTATGCAAACGAAACCAGGATGCAGGCTGCTCTGGTCATCGGAAACGACGCGGGAAACCTGGTAGTCATCGCGCCCATCCTGGTGATCACCGCCATCCCGGCTCTTCGTGGCTCGATTGCGGCACGACTGGTGTGGATGGGAACTCTTGCCTATCTGGTGTACGATTTCCTCAACTACGCGCTCGGGATTCACTTCAACGCGATGTTCGTGGCGTACTGCGGCATTCTGGGGCTTAGTTTCTACGCCCTCGCGGGAACTCTGCTAGCGCTGCCAATTCCGGAGATTGCCCGCCGCTTCGGTCCGCGCACTCCCGTGAAAACCACAGCTATCGTGCTCCTGCTGATGAGCATGGTAACCGTTTTCCACTGGCTGAGGGACATCCTTCCCGCTCTGTGGGCAAGATTAAACAGTGTTCTTTATTGCTCAGAAATGCTTTCTCCCTGTGTCTAAGATTGAAACCTGGAGGAGTATACGAAAATGTTGAAACGTATTCTGATCGCCACAACGCTGGTCCTGCTGGTGACGCTAACTGCTGTCGCCTCGGACCGCGAGGATGATGTGAATCGCACCCACAAAGCTGCCCAGGTTTTCAAGGAGATCATGAACGCTCCGGATCAAGGGATTCCTCAGGATGTACTGGGATCGGCGAAATGCATTGCCATCATTCCAGGGGACAAGAAGTTCGCCTTTATCTTCGGCGGCAACTACGGCCGGGGACTGGCAACTTGTCGCACTGGGCATGGCTGGAGCGCCCCCATGTTCTTGGCCATTGAGGGAGGGAGCGTGGGCTACCAGATCGGGGGTTCTTCCACCGACATCGTGATGCTCTTTATGAACGATCGCGCCCTGCAAAGCCTGCTGGGCGACAAATTCAAGCTCGGAGCCGACGCCTCGGTAGCCGCCGGACCGGTGGGCCGGACCGCCTCCGCTGGCACCGACATTAGATTGACTGCGGAGATTCTGTCTTATTCGCGGGCCAAAGGCGTTTTCGCCGGCGTGGCTCTCGACGGTGCCGTCGTGCAAGCCGACAAGAGTGGAGACGAAGCCATGTATGGCGCCAACGTAAACCGCCATGAAATTCTTGACGGCAAAGTTGCTGTTCCTGCATCGGCGGAACCGCTGGTGCACGAAATTGGCAGATATGTCCGGGAAGCCAACGCCAAATAGCGGACTCCAAGCGACGGAGCTGAACAGACCTGACGGCCCCGCCAATACATTAACCATTGCGCGGGGCCCCAAAATGGAAACCGTGCGTGTATCTTCGGCCGCTCGCAGACCCCACAATCGAGATCCCGACTTAAGACGTTGGTTGGAAAGGAAGAACAATGATGACGACAAATGAGCAGAACAAGTGTGCGCACCTACCATGCCGATGCTTGGTGCAACCCGGCGAAGAGTACTGCGGTCAAGCCTGCAAAGAAGCAGGATCCAGCGAGGTCGAGATTGCATGCCAGTGCGACCATGGAACTTGTCCGCTGACTGCATGAAGGCCCATTGCCCTCGAGCATGTACTCTGGATTTTAGATCGATCGAGCACATTGTCGATCGGTGCGCAGGGTCAGATTCGGGTTCGAATACGTGACCGACCGGAAATCCATCGCGACCGCAGACTTGGGAGCTTCGCCTTTGGGGCTAAAGACCCTGCTCGTGTCACCCGCGCTGAGTTCCGCCAAAGGCCCGATCATCGAGTTTCTCGAGTGGTTCGGCGACCTGGGCCTCTTTCTCTGGCAAGTTGTGCGGGCTGCGGTGACGCCTCCATATGAATTCCGCGAGTTATTTCGGCAACTCGACGAAATCGGATCAATGTCTCTGCCACTGGTCGCTCTGGCCGGCGCCGCCACCGGGGTTGTGCTGTCTTTAGAAGCCCGTTACAGCCTGACTCGGTTCGGGGCCAAGTCGCTTCTTCCCGCCGCCATCGTGTTTTCCGTTATCCACGAAACCGGCCCGATCATCACCGGCCTGGTGGTGAGTGGGCGAGTAGGCGCCGGCATTGGCGCAGAGTTGGCCTCGATGAAGGTGACCGAGCAGATCGATGCCATCGAAGCGTCTGCGGTAAACCCGTATAGGTTATTGGTGGCGCCCCGCATATTGGCTTGCATCCTAATGCTGCCACTACTGACTCTCGGTGCCGACTTGTGCGGCTTGGTTATGGGTTGGGCCGCACAGGCCCTGGTTGAGCCGCTTTCTTTTCATCAGTTCATCACGAGCGGTTTCAAGGGCGCCGATTTCAATGATCTCCTGCCGCCTACGTTTAAGACGGCTGTCTTTGGCTTGATCATCGGCCTCGTCGCGTGTTTTCAGGGCATGCGGACAAAGGGAGGCGCCGAGGGCGTGGGCCGCGCAGCGACAAGTTCTGTGGTCTTGTCCTCGTTGTTTGTAATCCTGGCTGACGTCGTGCTGGTGAAACTCATTATCATATTTTTCCCATGACGTTTGATTAAACAATCTCTCGAAGCAACTATGGACACCATTGATCAAATTGCTGTGAAGCCAGGGAAGGCCGAAGTGGACGGCAGCATAGCTGTTGTCGTCGAGGACTTGCACAAATCCTTCGGAAGTCAGCACGTTCTAAATGGGGTTAGCCTAACCGTGAGGCGTGGAGAAACCCTGGCAGTGCTGGGGCGCAGTGGTTCGGGCAAGAGCGTATTGCTGAGACTCATTATCGGCCTGGAGAAGCCCGACTCAGGCTCGGTTCGTATCCACGGTAACGACATTGCTGGATTGGCTCTTGATGAGATCGGGGAAATCAGGAAGAAAATGGGTTTCCTCTTTCAGCACGCCGCACTATACGATTCGCTAACTGTCGAACAGAACGTCTCTTTCCCCCTGGAACATCATAAGAAGGAAATGTCGAGCTCTGAGCGGAGCGATCGAGTAAGAGAGCTGCTGGCGGAAGTGGGCATGCTAGACGGCTTTGGGAAGATGCCTTCGGATATCTCCGGCGGCATGCAGAAACGAGTTGGGCTGGCACGGGCGTTGGCTCTAGAGCCGGACATTTTGTTGCTCGACGAGCCCACCGCTGGTCTCGACCCCATCAGTTCGGCAGAGATCGATGACCTGGTACTCAAACTTCAAAAGGAACATCACATGGCGTCGATTGTAGTGACTCACGATCTACACAGCGCGAAGACGATTGCGGACCGCCTAGCCTTGCTCAATGAGGGAAATGTGGTGATTGAAGGCAGCTTTGAACAACTTGAGGAGAGTGACATCGAGTTCGTCAGAGAATTTCTAAAGCAATCCTAGGGGGACGTATGTCCAGAGCGGCGCGAATTGGAGCTTTCATCGTTGCGACACTTGCAATTCTGGTGGCCGGCATCTTCATCATCGGAAGCAAGCAATATCTTTTCAGCTCCACGTACCAATTGAAAACCCAGTTCGACAATGTGGCGGGTCTGGATGCCGGAGGCGATGTTCGCGTGGGCGGGGTTCATAGCGGAACTGTACGCAACATCATGTTGCCCCACAAGCCGGGCGACAAGGTCACGGTCGTCATGGATCTCAGCAATTCAACGCACGAGATCATCAAGCAAGACTCCGTGGCATCAATTGAGACCGAGGGGCTACTGGGGAACCAGTACTTGGCGATCTCATTTGGATCTGCTGGTGCAGCCAACCTACGCGACGGTGACACTATTGCCAGCCAGCCGCCTCTGGAAATGTCCGATCTACTCAAGAAAACGAATGGCATTCTCGATGGCAGCCAGCAAGCTATACAGAACGCCACTCGGGCAACGGCGAACATAGACTCGATCAGCGCCAAGATCGATCAGGGGCAGGGAACAGTGGGAGCGCTGGTTAATGACAAGCAGCTCTATAGCAGCCTGGAACAGACAGCGAACACGATGCGTGACACGATGGTCCAAGCGCAAGCAGGGGTTACCGACTTCCAGGAGAACATGGAAGCGCTGAAGCATAGCTTCTTCGTGCGAGGATATTTCAAGAACCGCGGCTATGAAGATTCCAACGAACTGACACAAAATGAGATCGAACGTCTGCCTCATAGCTCGCCAGTAAAGGAATTCACCTATTCAGCGAAACAGCTATTCGACAAGGTGGATTCGGCCAGGCTGAAGAATCAGAAGTCCTTAAACGCTGGCGGCGAATTCCTGGCCAATAACCAATTCGGGTTCGCGGTGGTCGTGGCGTCCGCCGGTATGGAAGGTGATACCCAGAAAGACCTGGTGCTAACGGAAGGCCGCGCCATGGTTGTGCATGAGTATCTGGTCGAGAACTTCGGATTTGATGACAGCCGCCTCAAGACCCTGGGATTAGGTAAGCAGACGGATGCGAATCCTGACGTTGGCTGGGGAACGGTGCGGATTCTCATCTATCCGGCCGGAACCGAAATGCCGCCTGACAAGCAACCGCACGCTGTAGCCTCGTCTAAAACAATCCCGAAGGATTCGGTTCAGGCTTCTGCGGCTGCGACACCGAAATCACAGCAGTGATTGGACTCGGAAGCAAAGCATGAGCAGCGTTCTTCTTATCGGCAAAGAGACGGACACCATACTTTCGATTGCGCAAGCCCTTGCCGCCAGTGAATGCCACTGTGAGCGCGCAAGCGGCGGCGCGGGCGCGATTCGCCGCTTGCGTAAACAGTCCTTCGATGTTGTGATCACCGATCCGGATACCACTATCGATGAAGGCCTGGCGCTGATCGAGGAGATGCGGGACATCCGGCCCGGCATGAAGGCCATCCTTCTCGCCCCTTCCAGCACGCCAGAGGAGATCATCGCTGCGTTGCGGGCTCGCGTCTGTCTGCTTCAGCGCCCCGTTCGACGTTCACGAGATTGCAAGCTTCGCCTGCCGCGCCGCGACCGACTCCGACTGGCGCACCGAAATCGAAGTTCTCTCTGCGCAGCCTGACTGGGTTTCTCTTCGTGCCAACTGCCGCATACTTACTGCCGAACGTGTGGTGACCTTCCTCGGCGAATTGAACTCAGGATTGCCTGAGGCCATCCGCGACAAACTGATGCTGGCATTCCGCGAGATCTTGCTCAGCGCGATGGGACAAGCGGAAGCCCCTGATCGCCACAAGGTAGTAGAGGTATCAGCGGTGCGCACCGAGCGCACCATTGTGTTTTATGTGCGCGATCCTGGAACAGGCTTCCACCGCGCGACGTTGGCGCACGCTGCCGCAGCCAAGGCCACGGGCCCAATCGCTCACATCGAGCAGGGTGTGGAGATGGGCATGCGCCCTGGCGGATTCGCCACGCTGCTGGACAACGGCGTGGTGGACGAGTTGATCTACAGCGAAACTGGCAATGAAATCCTGATGATTAAACATACGACGTGAGAAGGGTCACTTGGCCTCAATGTTCAATCGCCAGTCGATTCTGCTTTTGTGCGCTGGAAGTAGTTTCTGGACTGTCGCCACAGCAGAATGATCGCGGCAACTATAGCGAAGCCGGCCAGTGTGGCGCCGATCATCCGGGCATCGGCTTCAAGTCCCAGCGGACGTCGCAGGAGCCGCAGTATCGTATGCTGTACTTTGCGGCCAATGCTCCGTGCAGAAAGTGGACGCGCCTTGGCGGTGGTGGCGAGTGATGTAATCGCTCGCTCATAGCGCAGCAATGAATGTCTCACTTCATTCGAGCAGAGTTGCGGAGGTCCTGAACTGCGCGGCCAGTGCCGGTTCTGAGCCATGCTTGAATCTCCTCACGGGCATAGTCGTATCCGATCTGGGCGATTTCTGCCGCCGCATGAAAGTCGCTGCGCATGAACTGCAGCAACGGGGGCCGCAGATAGAGATCAGCGAGGCGCACAATCGTCTGTTTATGCAACAAGCCGCCGCATTCGATGGTTCGCATGAGCACAAGCATGAGATGAGGGACCTGGGCCCGCTTCCTGGCGAACGGGCTGATGTAGCTCTTCACGACCTCCCAGCCGTCCACGTGGCTGCCATAGTCTTCGACCAGGTCCAGTTCGTGCGGCGGTGAAGCATCAACCCCGATCACGATGCCACCGTTGACAAACGACTTCATCACGTCGACCGGCACATTATTCAGGACTCCACCGTCCACGTGCAGTTCTCCGTCGTATACAACCGGCGGGAAAATGACGGGCCCGCGAGCAGAGGCGAGGACCGCTTTGGCCAGAGGACCGCGCCGATGCACGGCTGCCTCCGCGCGATTGAGATTCGTTGAGACGCAGAAGTAAGGCAAGAACAGATCTTCGATTTGACGCTCGCCGAATACCGATGAGATGAAACCAGCGAACTTCTTCCCTGTCTTAAACGCAATGAAAGGGACTGTCAGATCATTGAACAAGTTCTCGCAGCCGGCGCGGGTTTCGGCCAGAATGCGGTCCTCGCTCCAGCCTTGGTCCCACATTGCGCCGACAATACTGCCCATGCTGGCGCCCCCAATCGCGTCGATGGGAATGCCGAGCTCTCGCATGGCGCGAATCACGCCCAGGTGTGCCAGTCCGCGGGCAAATCCACCGCCCAACGTAAGCCCAACGGCCCTTCCAGTCAGAAAACGAACCAGGCGGTCGTAATCCGCGGGTTGGTCGAGCCGCACGTGATGATGACCCTCCAACTGGCGATTAGCGACCCATGCTGCCGTGCCGGAGGGCTCCGTCGACTTCTGCAGCAAGGCAAGCCTTGGGCGCTGTTCGGGAAGCACAAGGCGCTCCAATTCGGAGCGCGCACCGCTGCCTGACGCATCGCCTACGATCAGGACGCGGTCAGCCTGGCGAATACAGCGTCGACTCCACTCGCTGGGATCCGGATCGAGCTGATAAATGACATAGTCATGTTCCAGTTCCTGTTTTTGGAGCCACTCGACCATGGTGACGTGCCCGCCATGATCCACCTTAAGCTGGGCCGCGCCTTCTTTTCCCAGCAGCCGCTCAACCGAAGTACTTGAAAGCAGCAGGGTCTTGCCGATACGCGCAAAGCCGGCCGTGAGCTGAGCCGCGAAGGAGTCGAGCGGTACGTTGCGGTCGGCAGGAATCAGCGCGATGGTCGAGAGTACCTGCCGACGCGGCAGGCCTTCGCTCATGTTTTGCAACTTCGTCACCAGGCTACCCGTGACGATTTGCGAGATCGCAAGTGGATACTTCGCTAGAAGACGCTCATAGGCGGCGCGACAGAGCAAAGCTACGTTACTGTCACGAATGGCGGTAACCGTCGCGCTGCGTCGCTGACCGGTCACTAACGCCATCTCGCCGACGGTTTCACCACGTCCGACTTCCGCCTGGTATTCTTCGCCCTGTAAATTGGCAGCGGACACACGCAGGCGGCCATCCACAACAACGGCGAGGGTATCGCCCGGGTCTCCCTCGTGATACAGCACTTGTCGGCTCGCCAGAGTCACAAGCTTAAGCTCGGATTCCAGATCGCGCAGGACCGCGGGCTCTAGCGCCGCAAAGAGCTCGTTCCGGTGCAGAGCAAATGCGAGCCGCACCTTGTAAAGACGCTCCAGCATGATCGCCGATAGCTGCCGGGCCGCGTCCGGGTGAGATTCCGCCCAACGTTCGAATCGACCCCGTAACAGTCTCGCCACACGAACCGGTTCGATGGCGGTGACCGTCGCCGAGCGAGGCTCGCCGGTTAACAGTGACAGCTCTCCTATCATCTCCCCGGAACCGAGACGCGCCAGGAACCTATTCTGAGCATTTACGTCAACGGTTCCGTACAGAACGAGATACACGCTGTCTCCAGGATCGCCCTCGCGCATGAGGACGTCGCCAGGGTTGAAATTCAGGATTTCCATTTCTTGTGCAAGGTCTGACAAGCTCGCATTCTGGTCATCACTGAACCCGAGAGACAAGAGGACCTGCTTCAAGGAATCAGGCGCGGCGGAGGCCATGTATCACCTACTCACAAGATTTGCAGGGCAAAGTCCGCAAGATAGGCACACGGCAGGGGTCTTGTGCTGGCCTGCCGCAGAACCGGTTTTTGTTCACAAGTGAATGATTCCACGCTTGATGCCAATGGCAACCGCCTGGGCCCGATCGCTGGCTCCCAGCTTCTCCACAATGTGCTTGATATGAACTTTCACGGTTTCTTCGGAAATCAATAATCGTTCGGCAATCTTCTTGTTACGACTTCCGGCTGCCACCTGCTGCAACACCTCGACCTCGCGTGCCGTAAGGGCTTCGTCACTGTAGTGTTCCGCCAGATGTGCCGCGATGGCCGATGGGATACTCTTTTTCCCCGCGTATACTCGCCGAATGGATTCAACCAGATCTCTCGGCGGCATACTCTTCAGCATGTACCCTCGGGCTCCTGATGCCAGCGCACGCTGAATCTCAACTGTGCCTTCGGATGTTGTCACCATGAGAATTCGCGCGTTGGGAAACTCCTTCCGGATCGCGATCAGCGCGTCGATGCCATTCATATCCGGCAGTCTGACATCCATGAGGGTAACGTCGGGGTGAACCGCTCGAAATCGTTCCAAGGCTTCTTCCCCACTGGATGCTTCACTCACGACGCGCATATCTGGCTGGTTGTTTATCAGAGTCGCAATTCCTTCGCGCAAGAGTGGATGATCGTCCACACTGAGAACCCTGATGCGGTCGCCGTGCACGTTCCCGGCGGGCTCAGGATCCGAACTGGTTGCTTTGGGGAAATGCGACACCGGGAGAACGGCAGGTGCCAAACTGAGCCGCGATGGCGCATGGGGATTTCCAGCGGTCTCGCTGTACAGATTGAATACGTGTAACCACACACCATGCTTCACTTCAGCTCGGCCCAGATCGTGCAGGCACTCCCGCCATGTACTCACCTCTCCCAGGATGTCAGCCACAGCCTTCGATACCAGGATGTGACCAGCATCGGCTAGTTCCATAACGCGTTGGGCCAGGTTGATTCCCCCACCCGTGACATTGCGGTTGGCATTGATGTCGGCGATGCGGTACACCGGCCCGGTGTGGATGCCCATTCGTACTTGAAACGCGCTTTCCTCCCGGAAGCACGTAGCCAGTTCCAAGGCGCAACGGGCCGGAGCCTCGGCATCGCGAAAGAAAACCAGGGCCGCTCCATCGCCTGTGGGTAGCACAATCAACTGTTCATTGTCTCGGGAGCGAGCGTAATCGCTGGTGCAAGAAATGGCGTCCTGCAAGGTGCGGACGGCCAGGCGCTGGCGGTCTGCCGGAAATGTGGAATACGCCACAGTATCGATAAATAACACGTGTGCGATTTCGAGAATCGGATCGTGCATAGGCTCGACGTTCATCCCAGACGGGACTGGTCATCATTCGCATCGACTTCGGAGGATCCGGCCAGCTCTTGTCTGGACCTCGGCACGCGAGGTCCCTGATTGGACGTTATGGAGCTTACACGGTAGTCTCCGTCGCTTTTGTGAACAATGGCTCCTAAGTGGCAATTGTGTCAAGAGGCATCGTCAAAGCAGGATCATCCCTTCGAGACCGTTTTCCAAACCACAAGGCCGCCAAACAAGCTGCTGATCATCACCCCCGCCAAACTGCCCAATTGATGTTGCAAAGAGGCGCGAACGACAGATGACACGATTATTCACTTGACACGTGTTACTCATTGTGCTACACTCCTCGCATGATGAGGATAAGTTCTAGTCGTTCTTGGGTTTGCGATCTTCGCCAGAGAACGACATCTTTATCCTTTCCTGAAGTTCCGACTTTACCCGCTTCACGAGGGTACGCAGCGGAACATCCTCTAGCGGCCTACCCGTTTTACGCTTACGACTCTTCTTGTGAGGTGCTACCATGACTCTCCCTGAATTGAATCGCTCGTTCTCTACCGACGAAGATTGCCGCGAAATCTTGACCAAGCTCCGCTGGCCGGAGGGTGTCGAATGCCCACGATGCCACAACCGCAATGTTTGGTGGGTGCAGTCGCGCAAGCAGTTCACTTGCAGCGAATGCAGCTATCAGTTTTCCGTAACCACTGGCACGATTTTTAAGGATTCCCACTTGCCGCTGCCGATTTGGTTTATGGCCGTTCTGCTGCTTTGCGAGGCCAAGAAGGGCATGAGTGCCCATCAACTGAAACGTACTATCTGGGGGCTGCACAAAGGTTCCTATAAAACCGCATGGTACTTGTGTCATCGGATTCGTGCTGCTATGGCTCAGGTAGATCGCCCCATGCTGGACGGTGTGGTTGAAATGGACGAAACCTATGTGGGCGGCAAGCAGCGCGGCAGCCAACGCAAAGCTGGATTCGGAGACAGCAACAAGCAGATCGTCATCGGTATCCGGCAGCGCGGTGGTGCTCTCCGATTCTTCCATGCCGAGGACGCCAAGAGCGGAACGCTGGCGAAGTACATCCAAGAGAACATCTCCCAGGACGTTGACGTGATCGTGACTGACGAATATCGCCCCTATCTGAAAGCTGTGGGTAACGCTCGGCATGAGACAGTGAACCATAGAGCGAAAGAGTACGTCCGGCTTGGAACTGATATTCACACGAACACCGCAGAAAACGCTTTCTCGTTGCTCAAACGCGGCATCATGGGAACGTGGCATCGCCTTAGCGCCAAACATCTGCAAGCCTACCTCGACGAGATGAGCTTTCGCTTTGACCGCCGCGGCCGTCCTGATCTGTTCATCGACACACTGCGCCACATGGTAACCGCTAACCCTATGACTTTCGAGGACTTGACTGCAGCTTAGGGCACATCCCAAAATGGTCGCGTGCGCATCCGAATACCCAGAGTGGTGTTTTTTGTTGACAGAATGCAGATTTCGGGATATACAGAAGCCCCAACGGAGTGACATCATTATTGCAGTCAGACAATTTGAGGTATCACCATGAGGCAAGATTTTCAGCTTCCAATGACGCTCACTCACCTTGTGACTCACCCCGGCGATAAGACCGTATTGCACTCGCTCGATTTCGATATTGTGACGGTTGACAACAGTGAGGAAGAGGCATGGGAACGCCATGTGCAATCGGTAAAGACGTATGTGGAATGCGGACTCAGTAAGGGATGGCAGCAGTACATCCGATTCCGGGCACCTGACGAAGCGTGGGCACAACTCACCCCGGACACCCCTGTGCGAATTATGCCGCCTATTGTGATTGAGGGCCGCCAGACGACCGTCTACGCAGTAACCCCTAAGCATGAATATCTCTGCGCTGCTGGATAAGCTGAAGGAATTCGACGACGACGTTGATATTGAGCAGCGCACCCTACCCGATGGGACACGGCAGTACATCATCTCTGCAAAGCTGCCGTTCCCTATCGTTGGCAAGAAGCCCGCATGGTATGTGCTAACCCTGAAACCGGGCCATGATGAGATTGATAAGCGCGAACTTGAAGCCATGCTCCGGCATCTCTGGATGTTCCAGATTGGAATCGACGATGATGACGAAGAATAGGCCATAGGAATTGTTTACTACTGATCCGTTGACGTTTGATCGGCTAACTGCTTAATCTTAGCCTTCTGTCGTATTCTCAGAAGGTCTCTAGCAGACTTTGAGTGTTTTGCTAGCTTTCCCAGCTTTTCAATTGAAAAAGATTCTTTAACAGTGCTAACCAGAGTATTCTGCATACGATCTTGCAGATTCTTAGGCTTCTTGGGTGCCCCCTCTTTTTCCCAGAGATTTCGTACATATTCAATTCCGCCGAAGGGATGAAGGAATTTTATAGCGTTTTCCCCTGACGGCAGCATTATGATCGCGTCCGTTTCTTTTCCGACATCTCTAGCCGACTCCGCCATGAACTTAGCGGCCAATGTGTGGTAAAGAACCTCTTCCGAATCACTCCACCGAAAAACCCCCATATGCTCAACGGTATGCGACAAAGACGCCAAAGCTGCTTGTGCTCCTGTACCAATCGCCCAGAATCCGATGGAGTCATAATCTTGGGGAGGTGTCGTGCAGTTGGTAAATCTGATGTGCCCTATATCCTTGCTGTCAAATCCAGCAATTATGAAGTCCAGCGAGAGAGTATTTTTTTGAAGCTCCGCGTGAATATCGTAGAACACCGAGTCAGTGCATAGGGTGCTTCCTTTACTGCGAAAAGTTTCTAGGTCGAAGCCGTGAGGTTTTAGAATCTCAGCCTCGGCTATCCGATCTCTCTCCTCCTGACATTCCTCGAAGATACATTGGCTAATCTCATCTGCTTCTGTTACTGGTTGGCCGCCCGTTAGCCTCTTCTTGACTCGATTAATGACTATCCCTGCATGGCTTGCATCATTGCCAGCAACGAGTACCGCGTAATGGTAAATCAGCGGAATTCGTTTCTGTACTGCCCCATCCGCTGAGAAGCTTCCAAATGAGGCTTTAGAATCTGTCACGAGGCAGATGCTATGCTCACGGGCAGCGATACTTGCGATGCACACAGTCATGCCAAATTTCCAATCCGACGCCCTTGGCGCTGGCGCCTTGGAGGGTACGCGGCTAATCATGCGCCACCCCCGCGACGTGCGTCAAGTGAATAATCGTGACAGATGAAGTGCTCGATGGCCATGTCGTTGTTCCTGAACATTGAGTGAGACGCCGCGAGGGACAGCTATTCCCGGTGAGACCATAAATATTTGCGATCAGTTTGGCCTTCGTCCAGTAGTACTTCACCGTATGGTAAGACATGATGGCAATTGCCACGGGTGGGCACTGGACCGCCATCCTCAAAACCAGAGTCACAAACCATTTCTGGCAATAGCTCATGAACCTGCGAATGCTGTGCCGACTGGGAGTGCGGACGGCGCTGCTATGGGCGGCGGAAAATAACTGCATTGAGACGATCAAGACCGTCAGGCTGACCGCGGCTGTAACTGCGCGTATCTTTTGCATTGGATCCTCCGTCGAAAAATCGTGCCTTTTGCAA
>JBEKQY010000063.1:0-16475 GCA_049519235.1 Candidatus Korobacteraceae bacterium
CCCGGTTTTGTCGGCAGCCGCATTGGCTTATGGCGCAGCGCGGCCCGGCGCAGCGCGTTGGCTCGCATCATGCAACTCTGGCCGGGCGAACGTGGCGCACTAATGCAGGCAGCTCTGATCGGCGGACGCGCCTTTTTCGGACGCGACATCAAAACCGACTTCCAGCGCACCGGCACCTATCACATTCTGGTCGTCTCCGGCATCAACGTCGCCATCCTCGCCTTCGCGGTCTTCTGGCTCTTGCGCAAGCTACCGTTCGGTGAGACATGGGCCACTATCCTCACCATCCTGCTTTCCTGGGGATATGCCTTCGTTGCCGATCTGGGCTCGCCCATCGTGCGCGCGACCATCACGCTCAATATTTACTTGCTTACCCGATTGCTCTTTCGCGACCGGGCAGGCCTCAACGCGCTTGGCATTGCCGCCCTGGGCATCCTGCTGGTGAATCCCAGGATCTTGTTCGAGGCCAGCTTCCAGCTCACCTTCGTTTCGGTGATCGCCGTGGCCGGCATTGCGGTTCCTATCCTGCGCCGCACTCTTTATCCCGCGCAGAGTGCCATCAGGAATATAGATTCGCCGGAATATGACGTCGCTTTGCCAACCCGCGCCGCCGAATTTCGCGTCGAGATGCGCCTGTTGCGCAATGCTCTACAGGAGGTCATCGGCTGCCGCGCCGCGACCTTCCTGGTGGTTCGCACTGTCGGCTTTGTACTCGCCACAGCCGAGCTGCTATTTATGTCGACCATCATCCAGCTCGCACTGGCCCTGCCCATGGCCTGGTATTTCCATCGCGCCACCACCATGGCTTTGCCGGCCAATGCATTGATGATTCCAATTGCCTCGGTACTATTGCCGAGCGCAGTGCTGGCTGTCGTTCTTTCCTACCTGTCGCACTGGCTCGCCTATGCACCCGCGGTGATCGCCGGATATTCGCTTGATGTTCTGACCGGGACCGTCCGCCTCATTGGGCATTGGCGAATCTCCGAGGTTCGCGTGCCCACGCCAACTCTGGCTGTCTCGCTGGCTGCGGCACTGGCGGTCGGCCTGGCGCTGTTGCTGGCGAGGCGGCGCATCCTGGCCGCGATCGCGGTCGCCGGATTGCTTGCTTCGGCACTGGGCATCGTATTGTTGCCGCCCCAGCCGCAATGGCATCCCGGCATCTTCGAGATCACGGCCATCGATGTTGGCCAGGGAGATTCCCTGCTGCTGATCACGCCCCAAGGCAAAACACTGCTGATGGACTCGGGCGGAATGCCCGGCAATGTGCGCTCCGATTTCGATGTCGGCGAGGAAGTGGTTTCGCCCTATCTGTGGTCACGCGGCATTCGCCGGCTGGACATCGTAGCCGTCTCGCACGCTCACAGCGACCACATGGGTGGCATGCCCAGCATCATCGCCAACTTTCAGCCCCATGAACTGTGGTATGGCGTGGAGTCGCCCAATCGGGATTTTGTCAAAGTGAAGGAGACTGCACAGTTGTTCCATGTGGCGACCAGGTTCTTCACCGCGGGCGCGTCATTCGATTTTGGAGGAGTTCATGTGCGAGTGTTGAATCCCCAGCCGGGCTGGACGGGTAAAGATCCTGACGATCAGTCGCTGGTTCTGCGTATGCAGTACGGCCAAACGGCAGTCTTGCTGATGGGGGACGCGCATAAGCGGATCGAACAATTTCTCCTCGCCGAATCTCCGCAAGCCGACCTGCTCAAAGTAGGCCACCACGGCAGCGCGACCTCGAGTTCGCCGGAGCTCCTCGCAGCCGTAAAGCCGCGCTTCGCCGTGGTCTCGGTGGGCTTCTACAATTCGTTCCGGCATCCCCGGCCCGAGGTGATGCAGCGCTATGCCAACGCGCACATCACCACCTATCGCACCGACCTTGCCGGGGCGGTGTCGTTCTACTTGGACGGCACGCAGGTCATGGCTACGCCGGTTCCTCGCTGATCGCTTCGTCCTCATCGGTCGTCGGGTGACTGCGGTACTCCTCGATGGTCTCGCGCGCTTCTTCTGCCTGCTCGGGCCGCACCATGATCACCACTCCGCCCACCCCGGGCAGTATGTCCTGGGGCGCTTCACGGTTCTGGATCATGGCGTCAATGCCCGCCGATTGCAGCAAGCCGCGCACCACCATCGCCTCCGACTCCTCATCCGTATCAAAGACTTTTACCAGCTCCTCGTGCCCTTCGGCTTTCTCTGCCATGTTTCCTCCCCTGAGTTCAATGCAAAGGGCATCGCCATCGCCGTTTGCAATGCCTCTAAGTTTGCGGCTGCAAGCGTACCGTTTCGGTGTATGATGCGTCCACTCAGCAAGTCCAAACCGGGCTTAGTGGGAATCTCGGTTCGCGTGCCGCGCTTCGCGCAACGTCAGAATCGCGACGCACATCAAATTGTAACGGGTCGAGCGCGGGATCAGAGATACCGGGCTGATTCTCTTCAGAGGCGAATTCATGGGGCTATCGGAACGAAAGGAAGTGGCCGCACCACAAAACGCCGCCAGCGAGTTGTCCGAACAGGAGCAGGAACGCCGCAAGCTGCGCCGGCTCCAGATCATGATGAATATGGTGATGTCGGTCATCAGCCAGGACCCGGAGCTTACCGTGGAAGAAGCCTCCGAGCTCGCAGCCAATGCCAAACGCGCTGCCCTGGCGCTCTTTCCCGATAAGGAGTTCGCCTACGACATTCTCTACAAGCCGCGCTTTCAGCGGCTGATGGCGGAGCGCTTTCGCCTGCAATAGAACTCGCCTACTTCGTGATGCTGGTCAGGTAGATGGTCAGCGTCCCCCAAAAAAGCCTGGAGCGCATCTGGATCGGCAGATGCCGCTCGTCGTCGGTGTACCAAATCCAAATGCGGCCCTTGTTCTTCAGGATTCCGGAATCGCCTTCTGGCCCGACCCGAATCGTCTGAAATGTTCCGGCCGGCGTTTTGATCTGCTCTTTCCCTTCCACGTGCGCCTGCGCGGTCACAGTCTTGCCGCCGTCGTTCAGAGGAAATGTGTAGGTCGCTCCTACCTGTAGCGGCAAGCTGGCAACATAAAGAATTCCGGAGACGACGTCCGTTACGCAACCGGGAATGTCGTTCTCAATCCTTTTCTGCCCATTGTCTTTCAGGCTGCGCTCTTCCAGAATCGCTTTGCCGCGTGCGTAATCGTAGGTGATCGTCGTCTCGCGGCTGTGCGAACCCTCTTCGGTGTGCTTCATCAGCTTGTAGGAACAAAGGCTCTTCGCATCGAAGTAAGCGTTGAAGCGGTCCTGCACCCGATACAGCAGCGCGACCACCCCGGTTGCGTCCGCGGTGCCCGCCACATGATTCTGCGTCCCGGACTGCTCGATGCGGAGCGTGGCTACTCCGGCAGTCAAGAAGTGCCACTCGCCTTCGTAGTGCAGTGTCTGCCCGTAGGGAAACTGGAATCCTGCCCGCAGCGGTTGAATGTGCGAGGCGGTGCCAATCTTCGCTTCGGGCTGCGCCGCAGAGGCATTCTGCGCTGTCTGCGGAAGCATGTCTGCCGGCGCGCTATCCGCGCTGAGCAAGGCGCACAACAGCACA
The DNA here is from genome assembly GCA_049519235.1 of Candidatus Korobacteraceae bacterium. Classification (GTDB taxonomy): domain Bacteria; phylum Acidobacteriota; class Terriglobia; order Terriglobales; family Acidobacteriaceae; genus Bog-257. The sequence continues at coordinate 3,539 of JBEKQY010000063.1, forward strand.
ACAGTGAGTATGGCGAAAGAGCGCGCGATGGCGGTCGTCACCTTCCCCCGGGCAGCCAGAGAATTTTCGCGATCAGGACCGCCAACATCGCAGCGGCGCCGAGCAGGGAATTGTACTCGCGATGCCGGAAGTATAACTCACGCGAAAAACCAGCCGTCACTCCGGCGAAGCGCACCGTACGCGGGAGCAGGCTGGGCACTCGCCGCCGGTATTCGGCATAATCCGGGAATCGGCCGCTCAGAAAGTTCTCTTCGCCGCGGATGACCGGCACATAGACAACGGCAAAGTAAACTATGAGCACGACTGCGACCCAGAGGTCGCGGGACGCTATGGCGAATCCTATCCCAATCACGATGGATCCCAGATACAAGGGGTTCCGCACGTAGGCGTACGGACCCGTCATGGTTAGCTCGCGGTCTTTCTGCACCTGGCCTGACGCCAGCGCACGAATCGCGATCCCCAACAATGCTACCGCCGCGCCCACCGCAACGCTGGCCCATGCCGGCCTGGCTCGCCAGATGTAAAACGCCGCGAAGAGAAATCCCAGTGGCACTCGAATGCGGCGCGCGATCCGGCTCCACGGCCAGGCCGGCTTCGCCGCCCGGGCCTCGCTCTTCAAAGAGGGAGGGGTGCTCACTGTCAACTGCGTCCTCGATCGCGCTCCCGCACCTGCGAGAGCATCTCGGTCGTGGAATGGTCTTTGGGATCGCCCACGATCTCAATTCGCCCGCCGTACGCCAGCACTTCATCGCGCTCGGGAACGTTCTCGCGAGTGTAGTCGGTGCCCTTGGCATGAATGTCCGGACGAATTTCGCGGACCAGCGCGCGCACATCCGGCTCTTCGAAGAGCACAACCGCGTCCACGTCCGCCAGTGCCGCTACGATTTCCGCCCGCTCTTGTGCCGGCATGAAGGGACGGCCTTCGCCTTTAATCCGCCGTACGCTCGCGTCCGAATTCATGGCTACCACAAGCTTCCCGCCCAGCGCCTTGGCACCACGCAGGTAGCGGATGTGCCCGACGTGTAGCAGATCGAAGCAGCCGTTCGCCAGCACGATCGGTTGGCCAGTACGTCGCCATTCCGCCACGCGCTCGCGCAAGCCGTCCCGCGAAAAGGTTTTGTCCTGCTCGCTCATCCTCATCGTGTAGTTTCAAGTTTCGAGCTTCCAGTTTCCAGTTTCTGGAGAATTCAGAATCTATTTCCTGGCACTCGAACTTGGGAACTCTTGTTTCGTGGTGCCGATGGCCCCGCTCCGGCAACTCGAAACTAGAAACTGGAAACTGCTCCTATTGCAGCCATCAGCTCCTTGCTGGAGACCGTTGCCGTGCCCCGCTTCATCACCACGATGCCGCCGGCAAAGTTCGCCAGCCGTGCCGCGGAAGCTGTATCGGCGCCGGCCGCAAGCGCAGCCGTAAAAGTCGCAATCACGGTATCGCCGGCTCCGGTCACGTCTACCACCTGGTCGGAGCCATAAATCGGGATCGCCGTAGGCTCAGCATTCTTCTCAAATGCTACCATGCCATCGCGCCCGCGCGTGATGACTAAGCACTCCAGCGCCATCTCCTTCATCAGCCGCTCGCCCGCGGCGAACAGCTTTCGATCATCGTGTCCGATCCTGACTCCCAACGCCTCTTCCACCTCGGGCTCGTTCGGAGTTGCCGCCGTCGCGCCTTCGTACTCGAGAATGCGATAGCGTGAATCGACGGCGATGGGCTTGTTCTCCAGGCAGCCATTCGAACTAACAAACGTCAGCAGCCGCGGTGTGGCTGCTCCATATCCATAGTCGGAAACCAGCAGCGCGTCTGAAGCCGTGGCGTATTCCCGGGCTATATTCACCAGCTTGAGCAGCACCGGATGCATGGCGTCCAGCGCTTCCGGCTCGCGATCCACGCGCACCACCTGCTGCCGGCTGGTGTGCGACATGCCGGCCAGAATGCGTGTTTTGGTGGTGGTGGTGTGGCCCTTCAGCCGCTCGATACCGCTGGTGGAAATCTTCTTTTCGCGCAGCTTCTCCAGCAGCAAACTGCCGGCTTCGTCATCGCCCACAACCCCCACCGGGAGCACGTTGACTCCCAGCGACGCCAGGTTCATCACCGCATTCGCGCCGCCTCCGGGCACCACGGTCCGCTCACGGTGCTTCAGGATCAGCACCGGCGCCTCGCGCGAGACTCGCGCGATCTCGCCAAAAATAAATTCGTCGGCTACCAGGTCCGCCAGCACAGTGATGGAAAGTCCGGCAAACCGCCGCACAATCTTCTTCCAGCGCTCGCTGTCCTTGGGGTGTTTGTTCATGAATTCAAATGAACGCCCGGTGCATGGATGAAGCCACCGGGCACAGGCCAACCTTAGATTGTCTCATGCAGGCCGGCGATTCCGCGCCGCAATTGCTGCCAGCAGCGTACTCAGCGCAGCGTCGGCGTTTTCCAGTTCCACGTGGACCGAAGTGACATGCAATGGCGCAAGCGCTGCGATACCGGATTGCAAATTGACCGCGTCCTTTTCGGTTATGACGAACGCCGTCGCGCCGCACCGCACGCGCAATTCCAGCAGCCGTCGCACATCCGAGGCGGTGTACTGGTGATGGTCGCGGAAAGCCTGCGTTCCCGACAGAGTCACTCCTGCCGCGCGCAGTTGCTCGAAGAAGTTTTGCGGGCGTGCGATGCCACAGAAAGCAAAGCAAGGACCAGTCAACTCCGCAGGAAGAACGATATTGCGCTGCACCCTCCAGACGAGGTAGGGCGCGAGCAAAAGCCCTTCGCACGAGGCATCGTTGGTGAGCACGATGGCGTTGGCTCGCGACAATGACGAAAGCGGCTCGCGAAGCCTTCCCGTCGGCAGCAACGAATCCTCCGCGTCGGATGGTGAGATCAATACGATGTCGAAGTCCCGCGCCAGCCGCCGATGCTGGAAGCCGTCGTCCAGCAAGTGCAGTTGCGGAGCGAATTTCTGTTCTGTAAATTGCCCGGCAGCGTAGCGATCTTCGCCCACGATCACTGGCACCCGTAACTTGCGCGCGATCAGCAGTGGCTCATCGCCGAAGTCGCGCGGCGTGCCTTCAGGATCGACCAGCGCCACACCTGTGGTCGTCCGCCCATAGCCGCGCGACAGCACGTCAAAGGCGATGCCTCGTTGCTGCAGCAACTCCCCAAGCGCAATCAGGAATGGTGTCTTGCCGGAGCCGCCGACGGTCAGGTTGCCAATGCTGACCACCGGCCCTTGGAGTTTGTAAGTCTTCAGAGTGCCGCGATCATACAGATCATTCCGCGCCCTCACGATCGCGCCGTACAGCGCCGAGAGCGGGTTCACGCTCGCGTCTCCGACGAGACTGCGCTCTCGGGCGCGTGTCTCCGCAGCAAGCCGAGCAGCGCATTGACCGTCCTTTCCGTTGCGCCCTGCTGCGAACCCATGACTTCCAGAGCGCGCTGGCCGAGTGCGGCCCGCTCGTCGTGATTCGCGAGGAGCTGCAACACAGTTGGCGTGAGTGACTGCGGAGTGACAACGCGCAATGCGTCAGCCCGGCGCAAAATGTCAATAATGTCGCGAAAGTTTTCCGTGTGCGGCCCAACCAGAATTGCCTTTCCGAACTGCGCCGCCTCCACCACATTATGCCCGCCGCGCGGCACCAGGCTGCCCCCGATGAACGCCACGTCGGCAAACTCATACATGCCGGCCAGCTCGCCAATCGTGTCGAGCAGGAAAACTCGTCCAGCGATTGGGCTGCTGCCGTTCCACTCGGTTCGCCGCTGAAAAGGAAGGCCCGACGCCGCAAGCAAAGCCGCAACCGCATCGAAGCGCTCCGGATGCCGTGGAGCGAGCACCAGCAGCGCGCCGGGATATTGCGCCGCGATCTTCCGGAACATTTCCAGTAGCATCGCGTCTTCGCCCTCCAGTGTGCTGCCCGCAACAATGACCGGACCGATTCCTTCACGCTGAATCGCAGCTTTGAACTGTCCCACAATGTCAGACTTCGCAGGAAGCTTTACGTCAAACTTCAGATTGCCGCTGACGTCGACGCGCTCCGCCGGAGCCCCGATTTTAACCAGCCTCCGGGCGTCCTCGTCGCTCTGTGCCAGGAACAGGTCTATGTCTTGCATGACGTGCCGCAGCAATTTTCGCAAACGAAGATAGCCGGGCAATGATCGGTCAGAGACGCGGGCGTTCACCACCGCAACAGACGCTCCTGAAAGTCGCGCCCAACGCAGCAGATTAGGCCAGAATTCGCTTTCCGCCAGAACCAGCAGCTTTGGGCTCAGCGCCTGGAAGAAGGGTCGAACTGCGAACGGCAAGTCGAGCGGCAGGTAGAAAACGTTGCTCTCTCCGAAGCGCTGCCGCGCCAGCTTCTGACCAGTGTCGGTGGTAGTGGAAACAACAATTCGCCACCCAGGAAGCTGTGCTTTCAACTCTTCAACCACGCGCGAGATCGCCAGCACCTCGCCCACCGAAACGGCGTGGATCCAGATCGTGTCGCCGGCGTTATGCAATAGCCGCTGTGGAACGGTGCCCAGCCGTTCGCTCCAGCCGGTGCGGTACTTTCCGTGACGCAGCATCTGGAGCAGCCACCACGGCGTGCTGACGATCAACGCCACGAACAACAACAAGCTGTAGAGCGAATACACGCTGCGATTGTAAAGCTTCGCGAAGAAGGGCGGGACCTGAACTGCCCCCGCCCTAGCCAAAAGAAGGCCAGAACGGGGCACGCGGCGTTGAATGTTTGAAATCAAGAAAGAAATAGATAGTGACAAGGGAATGAAGACCTGAAGAGACTTGACCGCCGGCCGCCCCCTCCAAGCTCTGCTGCTCTGGCAGAAATTTTCTGGCCACTAGCCACTGACCACTAGCCCCTGCTTTTACGCGTTAATCGCCATCCCGAACACTGCATTCGCCGCATCCAGCATTGCCTCTGACAATGTGGGATGCGGGTGAATAATGTTCGCCAGCTCTTCCGCAGTGCACTCCATTTCCAGCGCGACAACCGACACGGCAATCAGCTCGGTCGCGTTGGGCCCAATAATGTGCACGCCCAGAATCTCCCCATACTTGGCATCGGTGACGATCTTGACGAAGCCTTGATGCTGGCCCACGATACTGGCGCGAGAATTCGCGGTGAAGGGGAACTTGCCGATCTTCACCTCGTATCCCTGCTCTTTGGCCTTGGCTTCGCTAAGCCCCACGCTGCCGATCTCCGGATGGCAGTAGGTCGCATTCGGAATGCGCAGCGGATTGATCTTCTTCACCGGCTTGCCGGCGATGTGGGTGACTGCGACGATGCCCGCCATCGCTCCGGAATGCGCCAACTGCGGATAACCGACGACGATGTCACCGATGGCGTAAATCCCCGGCTCGGCGGTTCGCATGTACGAGTCAACCTTGACGAAGCCGCGTTCCAGTTCAATCTTTGTCTTCTCGATGCCGACGTTTTCGGTTCGCGGCGCGCGGCCTACAGCCACTAACACCTTCTCAGCTTCCAACTTCTGCTGCTTGCCATCGACGGCAAACACAACCACTACGCCGTCCTTGGTCTTCTCGATCTTCTCGACCTTGGCATTGACGAAGCCGTTGATGCCACGCTTGCGGAACACGCGCATCAGCTCCTTGGATATTTCTTCGTCTTCGACGGGCACATAGCGCGGCAGCATCTCCAGGATGGTCACGTCGGCGCCGAACGACTTGTAGATGCTGGCGAACTCCACTCCCACCGCGCCCGAGCCAATCACGATCAGCGACTTGGGAATGTCGTTTAGGGCCAGCACTTCAATGTTGGTGAGGATGCGCGCGTCAGCTTTCAATCCCGGCAGCATGCGTGCGTATGAGCCGCTGGAGAGGACCACGTTTTTCGCTTTGATGATGTTCGGCTCGGGGCACTCGACGGCAACAGTGTGTATGCCATCTTTCGCGGGGCCGGTAAGCTTGCCGTAACCGCGCACCACATCCACCTTGTTCTTGCGCGCCAGAAAAACTAGCCCTTTGGCATGTTTGTCGACAATGCCCTGCTTGCGCTTCTGGATTGCGCCCCAATTCAGCGAGACGCCGGCCGTGTTCTCCAGGCCGAATTCACTGCCTTGCTTTACGTGGTCGAAGATCTCGGCGTTGAACAGCAGAGCCTTGGTGGGAATGCAGCCGACATGCAGACACGTTCCACCCAGCTTTTCGTGCTTTTCGATGAGAGCGGCTTTCAGCCCTAGCTGTCCGGCGCGAAAGGCCGCCGTGTATCCGGCAGGTCCGCTGCCGATGATGGCTACGTCATAGATCGTCTCTGGCAAGTGCGTGCTCCCGTCCTGTGGATTATGAATGCGACGATTCCTTGTCTGGCTATTCTGAAGATGACATCTGCCCGTCTAACTGCAATAAAAGCGACTGGCAAATAGATGATTGTAAATCACGAAAGAAGCAGGCACGACTGAGCTTGCTGCGGCGTCTGCCACCATCTACCCGGTGTAGACCGTCCCGTCTTCGACGAAGCACAGCGGATTCTTCCAGGGGTCTTCCACGTAGAAGGAGCGCTCGCCCCAAGGGCGAACCACGATGCCGCCGCCCGCCGCGTCATGGACATCCTCACGCGAGAGACACCGCAGCGCCTTGGCGCGCTGGTGCGCCGCTTCCAGATCGTTCACCGTGAAGTACAGCGCCTTTGCGGCCGGATGCGGCGTACGCAACGACGATACGTCGAGCACTTGCAGGGTCACAGCGCCGCAATCGAAATAACATCGCGAACCGGCCTGTTTGCGTCCTTCGACGCCGAGCAGCTTGGTATAAAACGAAATCGCCGCTGGGAGATCGCCGACCTCGATATTTAGCCTGAAGCATTGCGGAACGTCTTTTGGTACGGCGCGCTTCGCCGCCTTGTTCCTGTCCGGTTGCTTCGCTGACATGGTTGTTTCTCCTTAGTACTTAGTATTTTTCGAAAAGTGAGCCAGCCAGTCCCTCACCAGTTCGAGCCGCTTGCGCTGAATGCGGTAAATGCGCATCCGGCCCCGCTTCTCGTGCGTGAGCAGGCCTGCCGATTCGAGCACCCGCAGGTGCCGGGTTGTGGTTTGCCAGGCGTGCTCGAAGATGGCCGCAATCTCGCCGGCCGTCATGGAGCCTCCGTTGAAATAAATGGTAAGCAGCACTCGCCGCCTGGCGGCGTGCGCCAATGCGGCAAACACCGATTCGTAGACGTCGACTCGCGGTTTCTGGTCCCGTTGCGCCACGTTATAATATTAAGCCGCAAGGCTAAATATCTGTCAATAGTTATTTCGCGTAGTGGCTGAATATTTGGAAGGCGCGGTTTTCGTCCGCCCCAAGCCCGCCGCCGAATAGACAGAGATCAACCTTGCTCCGCATTACGGTTTTCGATGCTATGCTGGCGTAGTCTTCCATGAAGCGTGTTGTCGAAGAGACTCCCGATACAGCCGCTGCCGCGAAGCCGCCGCGCCACGTCCGACTCAACCTCGTCGGCAATGCGTTCTTCGTCCTGCTGGTCGTAATCGCGGCGATCGCGGGCGCGGTTTCCGGCCTCGTTCTCGTCTACTCCACCGACCTCCCGCAGGTGACCGAACTCGAACACTATCGCCCCAGCACCATCACTCAACTCTACGACGACCAGAACCGTGTGATCGGGCAGTTCGCGCTACAGCGCCGCGTCATCGACAGCTACAACGATTTTCCCAACGTACTGCGCGACGCCCTGATCTCGACCGAGGACAAGGATTTCGCGAAGCATTGGGGAGTGGACGTGTGGCGCGTCTTTGGCGCAGCCTGGCGCGACGTGATGCTGGAAAGCCGCGCCCAGGGCGCTTCTACGCTGACCATGCAACTGGCGCGCAATCTGTTCCTCTCGCCCGACCGCAACTTCCGCCGCAAGATGCAGGAGGTGATGCTGTCCATCCAGATCGAGCGCCGCTTCACCAAGCCGCAGATCTTCACTCTCTATGCGAACCAGATCTATCTGGGCCACGGTGTCTACGGCTTCGAGGCCGGCGCAAATTATTACTTCAGCAAGAAAGCCAAAGAGCTCACGCTTGACGAAGCCGCCGTGCTGGCCGGACTGCCCAAGGCGCCAAATTATTATTCCCCGATCAACAATCCCGAGCGTGCGATTCGCCGCCGCAATCTGGTGATCAACAATATGCTTGAAGACGGCAAGATCACTGCCGCGGAAGCGGAACGGGCCAAGAGCGCGCCGCTCGTGCTCAAGCTCCAAGCCGAGCCCAACGATATCGCCCCCTATTTCGTGGAAGAGATTCGGCAGGAACTGGAGAAAAAATACGGCGCGGAAGAGGTCCACGAGGCCGGATTGCGCGTCTACACCGGCCTGAACCTGGAGATGCAACACGCGGCCCAGCAATCGTTGCGCGATGGGCTGGCCGTCTACGAGCGCCGTCACGGTTGGAAGGGCAACCTGCTCAACATCATCGCCAATGGCGATTCGCTGACGACCTATCATCATGTCGATTGGGACGGGGCTATCGGGCCAGGCAGCTATGTTCACGCTCTGGTCACCGAAGTCGAGCCGATGGCGGCGACGGTGAAATTCGGCAACTATGAAGCGCGTCTCGGGCCGGAAGAGATCAAGTGGACGAAGCATACCTCGCCGCAGGAGTTTCTCACTCGCGGCGACATCGTGTACGTCAAAGTTATCGACCTGAACGGCACTGCCAGCCGCGTGTCGCTGGAGCAGGAGTCTGGTGTGCAGGGCGCGCTGATGGCGCTCGACAACGCCACTGGCGATGTGAAGGCGATGGTCGGCGGGCGCGACTTCGAGCAGTCGAAATTCAACCGTTCGACCCAGGCGCTGCGCCAGGTCGGCTCGTCCTTCAAGCCCTATATCTACACCGCAGCCATCGATCAGGGGCTCACGCCCGACGACACCGTGCTGGACGCGCCGGTCACCTTCAGCACGCCCTCCGGTCCATACACGCCACACAACTACGACGGCAAGTTCGAAGGCGTGATCACTTTCAGGCACGCATTGGCCGAGTCGCGCAACATTCCGGCGCTCAAGGTGACGGAGCGCATTGGCGGCATCAAGACGGTCATCGACTACGCGCGCAAGTTCGGCATCACTTCGCCGCTGCTGGCCTACTTGCCGGTCGCGCTGGGCGCGGCGGACATCACGCTGGCGGAGCAGACCGCGGCGTTCACCACATTTCCCAACGACGGCGTGCGGGTGCTCCCGCGCTACATTCGCAAGGTCACCGACTACGACGGCCGCGTACGCGAAGAAGACTACCCTGAGGTCAGAGACGTGGTCAGCGCGCGCACGGCGCACATTATGGTCAGCATGTTGCGCGAGGTGGTGCTGCATGGCACTGGCTATCAGGCAAGCAAGCTCAACCATCCGCTGGGCGGCAAAACCGGAACGACTAACGATTTTACCGACGCGTGGTTCGTCGGCTTTTCGCCGTCGCTGACCTGCGGCGTGTGGGTTGGCTATGACGAGAAGAAGACGCTGGGCGACAAGGAAACTGGCGCGCGGGCGGCGCTGCCCATCTGGATCGACTTCATGCGGGTCGCCCTGCAGGGACGCGAGTCCGAAGATTTTGCCGCGCCTCCGCCGGAGACGCACAGTGCCGTGGCGCAGAAGGTCGATACGCCCGACAGCGGCGCGGGCGATAGCGAGGCCCACTAATGCGACGCTTCTTTCGCTATCTGCTGCGCGCGCTGGTGTTGTTCGTTGTCTTCATGGCGTCGGCGCTCACCGCGGTGCGCTTCGCCATTCATGGCCGGCAGACGACCATTCCGAAAGTTGTCGGTTTAACGCAGACTCAGGCTGAGCGGCTGCTGGCCGATCATGGGCTTGTGCTTGACGAGGGGGACCGCTATTTCAGCTCCGATCTGCCGACCGGGCGAGTCATATCGCAGGTGCCACTGCCGGGCATGCAGGTGCGACGCGGGTGGCACGTGCGCGTGGCGGAGAGCATGGGACCGCAGCGCGTCGTCATCCCTGACCTCATCGGAAACAGCGAACGGGCGGCGGAGATCAACATTCGCCGCCGTGGATTGGAGCTCGGCAGCATCGCGACGGCAACCATTCCGGGCGCGCCGAGCGATCAGATTGTGGCGCAGAGTCCGCCGGCCAATGCAGTGAACGTATCCGAGCCCAAGATCAGTTTGTTGCTTGCGGCGACCGCGGATCGCGAGTCATTTGTAATGCCGGAGCTCGTCGGCCACAGCGAAGACGATGCGGTGAACGTGATCGTGAATGCCGGTTTGCACGTGAGCGGCATCAGCAGTCAATCGGCTCCGGCTCCTCAAGGGCCTGGAACCCAAGCTGTACCGCCCGGAACGCGAATGGTGGTAAAGACCACGCCCGCTGCCGGGCAGAGGGTTTATCAGGGAGAGGGGATTGGGCTGGAGGTAACGCAGTAGGGCCGCTGTTCGCTATTCGCCTTTCGCCAGATTGCCTGTCACATTCCCGACTCAAAGGTGAAGGCACTCTGGCGAAAAGCAAAGAGCGAAAGGCGAATAGCGATCGGCGCCCTTCACATTTCCGCCGCAATAATCGCATCTGCCTCGATTTCCACCAGCATCTCGGGCGAGACAAATCCGGTCACCTCTACCATGGTCGCTGCCGGCCGGATGTTGCCGAAGACTTCGCCATGCGCCTTGCCGACTTTTTCCCACTGCCTGATGTCGGTGACGAACGTCCGCGTGCGCACCACATCGCGAAAGCCGGCGCCGGCCTGTTCCAGCGCTCTGCCGATGTTCTTCAGCGCCTGCGCCGCCTGGGCGTAGACGTCCCCCTCACCCACAATCTTCCCGTCAGGCCCGGTTGCGACTGTGCCTGCTACCGAAACAAACGGCCCCACCTTCACCGCGCGCGAGAATCCCACGATCGGTTCATAAGGCGAGTTTCCTGCGATATTCTGCCGTTCCATGATTGCGTCCTCCAGAGAACAGAATTGTGACACATGCCCGGTCGGCAGCTTTGCGGGCTCGCGACGCTTGCGCCCCACTCTGCCGGGTTGCCTCGAATTTTGGCAGTCAACCGGATCGTTTGCTGACAACTGTGCCGTGCGCTTCCTTGCCATATCCCCGAGCAAACCAAAGCCGCATAAATGCTGCTCCAAATGAACATGTCGCTCGGAAGGAACTTTGTGGCTGAGCATTTTGTGTGTGCTCAGGCTGGCAGGAATGAACCTTTGGAGTAACGAATGTGCGCGACAAACGCTTGCACTGCGCCAACCAAGTGCGATATGAACTCGCATCACATCCAATAGGGAGAACGAGGAGGCGGCCAGTAGATAATCTATGATTCCGGAATCGCACCCGCTACAGGCATTGTTCACGGAGCTGGTCCATCATCATTTCGACCGCGACATCGGGCTGCGCGACCCCGAAGTGCAGGACTACATTGCCAACGTCCTGAACGAGTTTTGCGAGGTCGAGCAGCTATTCAAGGTGCGTAATGCTAACGGCCGTCCCTTGAGCGATGTCGGCGAAATGCTGTTGGAGACCGACCCCGTCTACGGCCCCGCGCCGTCGTTCGATCGCGAACGCCAGGTGCGCAAGCATATTGGCGACTACACCCTCTTCCTTTCGGGCATGTTTCCGGAAAGCATCAACCACTATCGCCTGCGGCGGCAGCGGCTGGAGAATTTTGTCGACTTCATCAAGGCCGGCAAGGAGAGCTATTACATCGTCTCGAAATTCGATCAGTTCGAATACGCCCGGCTGGCGCCCCTCTTCGGCAAGCTGGCCCGCGACTTCGAATCATGCGTGTATGCCCTGAACCTGGTGAAAGGCGATCTGGACGAGATGCAGCATCCCATTACGCGGCGAGCGAAAGAGATCGTCATGTAGCTGTCGCGGTCGGGCAAAAGGGTGCGCAGAGCAGCCGGTGCCCGCTGCATTTTTCCAGCGGCTTCGATGACAAAATGCGACGCGCTCCGTCCAACAAGCGTACAGACAAGAGGGACGAATCGAGATCGTCGACTCTCCTGAGAGCAACTGTTTGGTGGCGTGAAAGGCCCGGAAGCAACTCCGGGCCTTTTTGCATGCGATACTAGAGATTGGTCCGCCGGTTGGTGGGCGCAGCATCGCATGGACCCAGTTGCCGATCCAAAATCCGTCAAAGTTAACGTCACCACCGGTACGGGCGTAGAGATCGAGTGGAAGGACGGCCATCGCTCCGTTTACAGCTTTCCGTTTCTGCGTGATGCCTGCCCTTGCGCCCTGTGTAACGAAGAGCGCGAGAAGGACGGCCGTCACCCGGGCGATCCCATCAAGCCGATCGCGGGATCGCTGCCCATGTTCAAGGCGGCGGCACGGCCCACCGAGGTTAAGCCGGTCGGCAAGTATGCCATCAGCTTCGCGTGGAACGATGGCCACCAGCATGGCATCTTCTCCTGGCAATATCTGCGCGAAAATTGTCCGTGTGCGGAATGTAAGGCACACCGCGCCATGGAAGCGCCGGCTCTTGGCGGCAAACCGAACTGATGTGCATCACGCTGAGGTTTCACCACGGAGGCACGGAGAGCACAGGGTTGTCTAAACTGAGCGCCTCTTCGGATCAGTGCCAATGCTCGGATTGCGGTTCAAAATACTGATTTTGGTTTGGTTTCTTAACTGGCGTGTTTCGATACTCCTTTTTCCCGTGCAATGCTTCTGTCTGCTTTCTTGGGGACGCTACCCGACCCCGAAACAACTGAGGCGAGAGAGAGTCGTCGGATACATGGCGTTGTTGTTCGGCATTCTGTCTTACTAGAACTCGCCTTCGGAATAGTCCGATAATGCTTGGTTTTGCCTGAGCGCGAGCGACCATTTTTTCTCTGTGTTCTCCGTGCCTCCGTGGTGAATATCAGTTTCGAGTATCCTGAAGTTTGACCTCGTATTTGTCCCAACTCAATCCGCAGCAGCGTGAAGCCGTCGAAGTGGTCGCTGGGCCAGTGCTCATCCTGGCAGGCGCCGGCAGCGGCAAGACGCGCGTTATCACCTACCGCATCGCGCACCTCATC
>JBEKQY010000064.1:0-16469 GCA_049519235.1 Candidatus Korobacteraceae bacterium
AGGGGATGCACGGCGAACAGCGCGGCGACCATGAAACTGCGGCCAGTATAACCCGTCGCGCGCTTCAGCACCCAAAACAACAGCAGGGCATTCAGTGCATGCAAGATCGCATTGACGATATGATGGCCGGCGGGATTGGGGCCAAACAACTGGTAATCCAAAGCGTGGGAGAGAAAGCTGAGCGGAATCCAGCTCTGACGGTCAAACGCGGTAAACGCCCACTTAATCGTAGTCCAGTTCAAGCCGTAGTGGACGTGTACGTTGTCCACCACATAAAATCCGTCATCAAGATTGAAGAAGGTGAAGCGATGAACGGGAAAGTAGAGGGCAAACGTTCCCAGCAGCAAAGCAACGCCCAGGAAAAATGTGCGCCCGCGAGAGTCTGAAGCCCGGGTTGCGGCAACCTGGGACCCCAAAGCAAGCGGCGCCGGGGCTGAATTAACGCCTTGTGTGCGGGCGTCTGAATCTGCATCTACCCTGGTCAAGGCCCGAAATCCTCGTTTTTCCTGGTTAACTGGCTTTATCGTCGGTTCAGTTCTTCTTATATTTGCACAACCTGCCGTAAAATCATTCCATCTTGGTTTTTCGCTGACGTGCCAAAGTCATTCCCCCAAATCACCTGGCATGCTGCTCCCTGATTCTTTCCGCTTCACTGGCCTCGGCGAACTTTGCAGCGTATTCCTCAGCGCGGGTAGCATCTCCTAGCTGGCGATAGAAGATGCTCAGGTTCCGATAAATCCCCGGCTGGTATCCTTGGGGCATTCCCCAATCGCGCAATGCTTGCTCATAGTGTGCAATAGCTTCTGGTATCTGCCCGTGCTTTTGGGCGTAGATTGCAAACTGGATATTGCAAAAATTTTCCTCCGGGAGCAAGGCCAGGACCCGCCTGCAACGCCGAAATGCCTCATCTTGCCTTCCCTGGTCAACGTCCTCGCGGGCCAATTGGTTTTCAGCCATCCAGTTGTCCTTTATTTCAAGGGCGTGGCGCCACATCTTCGAAGGGCTCTCCCAATAGCCGATCTGTCGATGTGTGGTCAGCGTCAAGGCCAGCACCACGACTACACCGACGGCGGCGAGCCAGGCAGGCGCTATCGTATGCTGTTCAGCCCAATCCGACACGCCCCAGCAGACCATGATGAACAGACCGATCATGGCCTGGTACGCGAAGCGATCGGAGACGCCTTCTCTGCCAAACTGGATCACTTGCAGCGTCGGCACCAAGGTACCCAGGAACCACAGCCACCCCACGACGAGATACCGGCGGCTTCTAGCTGCAATCACCAACGCTGTAATGCCGAGAAGCAGAGCGCACGACGACCCAACCTGCCAAGCCGTCAAGGAGCCTGCCCGGTTGGGAATCATTGGAACCAGCAGTGACGGCCAGATGGCATTTTTCAAATAGCACCCATAGGAGAAAACTGCGTTCTCCAGGTTCCCCCACGGTGGAGGCCAAAGTTGATGGGCGCTGGCTCCTTCGCTCTGCATCGTGTACCAGGCGCCGACCAGGCACAGAAGGAACAGCGACACCTTGTCCTTGACCAACCAGCCGAAGTTCTTGGCCGGCAAGGGGTTGGCGGCCGGGTCTCCAGCCCCTTGCGCCAAAAGCAGGCGCCCTGCCGCCCCAGCACGTCCAACGTCACGACCTGCCGGGAATCCCGGGCTGGGTGCAAACATCCTCTGCAGCGGCCAGTAGTCCCAGAGGAGCAGAACGAAAGGCAAGGTGATGACTTGCGCTTTGGCAGTCAACCCCAGGGCATACAACAGGCCCACCGTCCAGAAACGCCTGTCCGTTGGCTTCTCCACATACCAGCGATAAGCGCCTAAGGCCGCCAGGAAAAAAACCATGCTCAGGACGGTTTTGCGCTCCGCTATCCAGGCGACCGCCTCCACATTGACGGGATGCACGGCGAACAGCGCGGCCACCATGAAACTGCGGCCGGTACGGCCCGTGGCGCGCTTCAACAGCCAGAACAGCAACATGGCATTGAGCGCATGCAATATCGCGTTGACGACATGAGGGCCGACAGGACTGCGGCCGAACATTTTGTAGTCGAGAGCATGGGAAATGTAACTCAGCGGGATCCAATTGCCCCGGTCGAAGGAACTGAAAGCCCACTTGATGGTGGTCCAGTTCACGCCGTGATGGACGTGTTGGTTGTCCAGCCAATAAAGGCTGTCATCCATAAACAGGCCACACCGGCGGACCGGAAGGTAGACGGCAATGGTTCCCAGCAACAGGATGCAACTCACAAGAACTGTGCGCCCTCGCGAGTCGATAGCGAACCAGGTCCGGAGTGAACGGATCCGGTGTGCGTCTGTTAGGGTGACGTCCGGATCTGCATCCGCGTTTACTGCACCTGCGCTGCTCACAGCTCTAAGCCTCTCTTAGCGGCCGAAATGTACCCCAGTTTGTCAACCCTTAGCGATTAACTTGTACAAAATGGGCATTCCATTTTATCACTTCGCTGGCAGCGCACCGTCGCAAAATGTTGGTAGCGTCGCAGTCTGTTTGCATCCGGAAACCCGAGTTCATCTCATAAAACCAGTAGCGTGTATCAGGGCAAGACTCTTAGTCGTGCCTCTGCGTCCAAGCCCTAAAGCGTTCCCAGATTTGGCGTAGTTCGGAGAGCGGCCTTCATGTCCGCGTCCAGCTCGTACGCCAAGATCCGGGCGTGTTGCCTGCGGCTGCGCAGTGGGCGGCAAGCCCCAACCTTGAATGGCAGCCTTGACGCGGCGCTGAAGCGCCGCTCCACCTACTGTGTCTTCGCTCCTGGAGCTTCCGCCGGTAATGTCGTAAACGTCAGGTCCTTCATGGAGCCAACATAGCCCGCTCTATCCACCGACCTGGTGCGGAAGTGGTACGTCGTGCCGGGTTCCAAACCTGTCAGCCTCACGACATGCGACAGGACCATCGCTTTATCGAGCGGCGAGACTTGTCCGTAATGGTCGCTCTTGCCGTAGATGAGCTGCGTCGTTGCCGGCTTGTAGGTATTCCAGAAGATGGTCGCGGTTGTGCTTCCGATTGAGCCCGCTTTGCATCCGGGAAAGTAATTCGGGTCGCAATTCACCTTCTCGCTGATCGGGGGATTGGTGTCGGCGTAGGGGCCGGTATAGGGATTGTTTTCCTGAACCACACTAGAAGTCGTCAGTCCCTGACGGTAACGCACAAAGTCGAAGCTAAACTCAAACTCCTGGCTGAACTGCTTGCCGCTCCAACTGTAGCCGCCCTCGGGATCGTCGAAGGCGTGCTGGAAGAGCAAGTCTCCGCGATCGCGCTCGACGGTGTCGCCGGTCTGCATCCAGTACCAGGCATAGGCCACCGAAACCAGGTTGTTGAGCGCGCCGTAGCTCAGGCTGTGATTGGGCGGCAAGGTGTAGCGTTCGTAGAGCAAGATGTTTTGCTTGGGCAGCCAGAGATCGCGCCACATAGCGTCCAGCGTCTCCTTGATCACCGGAAAAACGCGATAGTCGGGATGGCCCTCGGCCAGATTGAGGTCGTACCAGTGAATCAGCGTCTCCATGGCCAGTCCAAACATGAAAGGATGATCCGAGCCGGCTTGTCCGCGGTTCGCCATATTCAGATTGCCCATGATTTTGTCGATGCCGCGTTGCAGGAGCGGCCAGCGCGGTGCGCCGAGCATCTCGTTAGCCATCCAGGCATTACTGCGGTAGGCGTTCTCGCGGATCAGGGCGGGGTTCACGCTGCCGCACGACCGTCGTTGCGGTCCCAGCGTCGCCACCGCTTTGATGCCATTGCGCATCACTTCCGCTTTGGTCCGGTAGTAGTTCATCGCCATCCCATAGGGAAAAATGGAATAGCCCGCCATAGCGCCGTTGTTGGCCACTAGATAGTTGGCGTAAGGATCAAGCAGGGTCAGCGCGCAGTGCTGCCAGGCCGGGTGGTTCGGATGTCCGGCCGCAGCGGTGTAGGTATCGATGTTCTGATACACGCGGCCTCCGTCGTAGAACCAGGCATCGCCGGTCCAGCCCCAGCCGTCCACGAAGTTCCCCGCAGCGTTTTGTTCGTCGCGATAGATACACCACTTCTTGCCCAGCTCGACCATTTGCTTTTCCCAGGTGGAAAGTCCGGGAATCGGCTTGGGGGTTAATTGCGGATGCGGAGGCGCGGTTGGAGCCGGCTGCACGGTGAATTCATAGGTCCCCGTCTGCTGCTGCCCGTTGCTTTCCAGGGTGAAGGCGACCTGGTATTTTCCTGGGACGGTGTTGGGCGAGGTGCGGAGACGGATCGTCAGGTCGCGCACGTTGGCGTTGGCATTGGGACAGTAGCCCAGGTCTCGCGCGCGGTCGAGATTCTGATCTTCGCTGTCAAGCCCGGTGGAACTGTCCCAGTTGCAGTAGAAATGCACACTTATGGTTTCGGGGTTGCCGTGGTTGTCGGCGCCCAGGTATTTCACTACGCCATCGCTGCTGTTGTTGTATCCGCGCTCATTATGGATGTAGAGATTCGTGCCCGTCGGCCCGGCCATTATGATGGGCTGCACCTGGAAGTACATGTCGTAGCCAGGGAAGGCCTCATCGGGACCAAAGGTGTAAAACTTCATGCTGGGCGGCCCCATGGCGGCAGCCGGCGCCGTGCGCATGGTGATCGACGGATTCTTGCCGTCCGACGTCTGCGGTCCGGGAGCAGTGGACATCTCTCCCTTGGCTTCGACCGATGCCACATAGATGTAATAGGTCCCGTCGCCGGTCTTGGGGTTGAATGGAACCAGGTGATCGACGGTCACGCGATGAGTGGTGACCAGCGCGGGATCGGCGACTTCCGGGGCCCAGCGGTCTGCCTCGTAATCGTTGCTGTATGAGATCATCACCTGGGAGGTGCTGGGATGTGCCGTGTTCCATACCACGTCAACCGTGGTTTGGGTGACGTTCTCGAAGTGAATGTTGCTGATCTCGTGGGCACGCCCGGTGCTCGCCCAAAGGCAAGAACTCCACAGTGCGGCCAGCGATGCAACTACCATGCAGAAGCGAGACAACCTATACATAATCATGCGCGCAAAATATTCCTCTTCTTCCAACAGTTATAATAAAGCTTCACATGAATTCCTGGCTGATCCTGGTTTTGGCGGCGGCGTTGCCGTTGGGCGTCGTCGCCCAAGACACGCCACAACAACAGCTTCCTACCGCGCCCTCGGCGATAAAGTATCCTCCACCGCCGGCCACTCCGACTCCGGCAACGGAATCAACGACTGCTCCGCCGCAGACGACGGCGCCGGCCAGCTCGCAGCCCTCCGCTCAAGGCGGCAATAGCTCAAGCGGTTCGCCACAAAGCGACTCGCAGGCAAACCCTGGTTCACCGCCAGCCGCTAAATCCGACGCAACCACCAAGCCCGGCGCAAGTTCGGCGGGAGCATCCGCGGGCAACTCCGACGACGCCGTCACCGTGATTCGCAAGCGCGTCGACGAAGTGAATGTCGTCTTCACCGTCACCGACAAGCGCGACCACTTCGTGAAGGACCTGACCCAGAGCGACTTCCGAGTCATGGACGACAACAAGCCCGCGCTCAGCATTCAATCCTTCAGCCGCCAGACCAACCTGCCGCTGCGCGTCGGCCTGCTGATCGACGCCAGCAACTCCGTCCGCGACCGCTTCAAGTTCGAGCAGGAGGCGGCGATCGAGTTCCTGAACCAAATCGTCCGGCCCAGGTACGACAAGGCCTTTGTGATCGGCTTCGACACCACGCCGGAAGTTACCCAGGATTTCACCGATGATGCGCAGGCGCTCTCGCATGGGGTGCGCATGTTGCGTCCGGGCGGCGGCACCGCGATGTACGACGCAATCTACTTCGCCTGCCGCGACAAGCTGATGAACGCCGACAAGGGCCTGCTGGCTACGCGGCGCGCCATCATTCTGTTGAGCGACGGGGAAGACAATCAGAGCCGGGTCTCACGCGAAGAGGCGGTTGAAATGGCGCAGCGCGCCGAGGTCATCATCTATGCCATCTCGACCAACACCAGCGGGATCAAGTTACGCGGCGATAAGGTGATGGAATACTTTGCCGAGCAGACGGGCGGCAAGGCATTTTTCCCGTTCAAGATTGAAGACGTAGCCAACGCCTTCACCGAGATTCAGGACGAACTACGCAGCCAGTACGCCATCTCGTATAAACCTGCTGACTTCATTCCCGATGGCAAGTACCGCAAGATCGAGATTATTGCCGAGAACAAGAAGTACCACGTGCGCGCGAGGAAGGGATATTTCGCGCCACGACAGTAAGGCGTTGCGCTGACCCCAGGTTAGCCCAACAGAAGGGCGAACCTGGGCGCCAGGCGGGAGATTCATTTCAAAAGTGAAAACGCGCCTATTCGTGATTGTACGGAGCAAACTCCCAGGAGTTGAGATACTGGAGAGGACAATCGAAGATGTCGTCGCCCGTCTCGGCACTCACGACACAGTCGTCGAATTTCCTTGGACCGTCCCGGGCCCGGGTCGCTTCGAAAAGATACTTGTCAATGCTCTCGACAGCGCTGATCTGCTCATCTGCGTCTCCGATGGCGAAAACCATGATGTGGCGTTCGAGATGGGATATGCGCATGCGCTCAAGAAGCCGATGTTTCTGGTCTGGGGTGGGAAGAAACATTATCGGCCACCTTACCTACTCCTCGGCGAGTTCTGGACCGAATTTGATCGCGAACATCCCGACGGGCTGGCCAGCAGCTTCAGCGAGTTCATCTCGGCTTTCATTGATGATCGGAACCGAATAGTCAAGCGAACGGGGTTTAAGGTGTTTATCTCCCACCGATCGAATGACAAGGCAATTGTCGAACCGATCGCGGCACGATTGACGGGAATGGGCTTTAGTGTGTGGTACGACTCGTGGGAGATTGTTCCCGGAGATTCTATTCCTGACCGGATTGGAGCTGGTATCCAGTCCTGCACACACTTCGTAATGGCATTGTCCGAGAATACAAGCGGGTCCGGCTGGGTAACCAAGGAACTAAATTCCGCGTTGTCGCTCGCTGCTGAGACCGGTCGACCGCGTCTCATTCCAATCTTCCTCGATCAAGATGGTCACTCCGCTGTGCCGCCCCTACTTCGCGACGTCCGCGGGATTAAGTGGTACGGTCACTCTTTAGAAGTAGCCTTTGGTGAGCTGTTAGCGGGACTTGAAAAGAGGAGTTGACCTCCTTTGGCAGTTGTAATCTCGCCGGGTGCGCCAGCCTACCAAATTGAGGGTGCCTGGTGCCCCAGGTTCGCGTGCCTGGTGCCCCAGGTTCGCGTCCGTCGTTTGGACGCTAACCCTTCGGCAAGCTCAGGGCAGGCTCTGGGCAGAGGAAGGTTCGGGCCGGCCCACCGAACATTTTCAACTCACGATCTCTGGCCGTCCACTCCGATTCGATCTCTACCACCTCGTTCTCCCGGAAGGCATAATGGCGGAAGCTGCTCCATTTCCAGTTTCCTGGTTCCTTCACCAGTCCGCGTTTCACTGGATTGCGGTGCAGGTAACGTAATCTCGTCGTGAACTCCCGCGCATCCCTTACATTGCGATCGTAGTAGCGTTCTTGCCAGAACGAACCAGGTTTCTCTGAGCCCAGATTAGCCCAAAAGATGGGCGAACCTGGGGCACCACTCCGATTCAACCTCTATCAGAGACCCCAGGTTAACCCAACAGAAGTCCGAACCTGGGCGCCATCAGGCAAGATCGGGTCAGGTGTTGAGTTTACCGTAGACAAGCCAAATAACGGCAAGGAGAACGCAGAGGAGCAGCAGAATCCGTATCAATTTGGCGATCCCGGAACGGTGCACCGCGTGGTGGGTCGGTTCTACAACGAAGTCGTCGTTTAGCTTGTCCTCAAAACTGATGGTGTGTGGTTTATCCATCATGGCTTTCATGCTGCACCGCCTGTAATGGATTGCTCCTAGCGTCTGCTAACCGTAGTGCACTGTCGGTGACGGCGATCACGGCACCTTTTCGGCACAATAGTGTCCGTCTTTGGCGCAATAGTGTCTGTCGTGACAGGGGCAGCAACCGCGGTCAATGTCGCTTCTAACCAGAAGGGCTGGCAATTTTTGGCGATGGCCGGGTGGCTCGGGTCTCGCGCTGTTCGAGATCCCGGGGAAGTGCGTCATCGATCACTTGGCTAGTGTGCCCGCAATCCCAGCCCGAGGCAGCCACTATTTCTAGCCTGCCGGCATGGCCTTGGGGCAAGAGCGAAGTTTAGGAAGCCGACAACTTTTCCGCAGTCGTCGTACTGTCCCAGGTCTCGAACAGCGCGAGACCTGGGCCACCCGCCCAATCCATTAGGATAAACACGCGGGCACTCCTGGATTCGGTCGTGATGACAAGTCCAGTGTTCCGTCACTAAACTCAGCACTCAGTTAAATCATTGACAAATCCCGGAAGGTGAAGTACTTTCTGTGGCCATCGGCGTCGGCTCCAGAGTTAACGATTCCTTCGGGCATTCTTGCCCACTGGCCGACATTTGAAGGAGGCTTCAATGAGACGCTTTGCCACGACATTTTTCCTCAGCCTGTTCCTGGCCTCGATTGCTGTTTCGGCTGCCGGCCAGATGCCGACGACGATGCCAACCCTTAACTCGCTGCAAGGCACGGGTACCCTACCTCCCTCGACCACGACCACTTTTACGTTCATCGTTGCGGGAGATAACCGCCCCGCGTCGGCGGGCGATTCTCCGACCGCTGTGGTGTCGCAGATCTTCACGGACATAGCAAACATGACGACAAAGCCCGCGTTTGTGCTGTGGACCGGCGATACCATTTACGGGAAGGATCCCAGCAATCGGGCGCCGATCGACCAAGAATATGCGGCGTTTCTCAACGTCGCCAAAACCGGCGGAGTGCCGGTGTACAACGCTCCCGGCAACCACGAGATGGACGACTCCGAGAATTGCCCCAATAGCAGCATGTTGAGTTGGTATCTGGCGGACATGCCAATGGGCTCGGAGAACTACGCTTTTGGCTCTTTCAATTACGGCAATTCGCACTTCGTCGCGCTGAATTCCGATGACGGAGGGGGGTCACCTGGCTCATGTGATTGCAAGGAGCAGCCTGAGGGCGACAAGCCCCCTGGCTTCATCAGTAAGAAGCAGAGGGAGCTTTTGGAGGACGACCTAAAGAACAACACGAGCGCGGCGCATGTCTTCATATTCCTGCATCGTCCCCTCAAAGGCTACAAATCCAAGCATGAGCTTTGCGAAAGGATCACCGAGGACCTGGAGAAAAAGTTCAAAAAATTTTCCAACCTGTCCTATGTGGTGGCGGGCCACGAGCATATGTACTACTACCCTAAGGGTGACGATCATTTCAGCGCTCCGCCCCAGCGGACCGACCCCGGCGGTAAACCAACTTATCTTGTAGCGGGTGGCGCCGGAGCCCCCCTAGAAGACACAAAGGACGCCTTCTATCATTACCTGATTTTCAGCGTAAACGGGAATACAGTCAATGTTCAGCTCGTGGTCGTCGCCTCCGGCTCATTTTCCAGCGCCACCTCCAGCCAGGACGTGACGCTGGCTAATCTGGCGGGAGCGGGAACCGCCGTCTCTGCTGGCGCCTCCACTTCGGCACCGCTGACCTGCGCAACCTACCCGGTGATTACCTTTACCGTCCAGCGCAGTTCCGGCGCCCAGACGCTCGGGACAATCACAACCAACCAGGGTTCGAGCTGGTCAAACTACAGCCTGAGCCCCAATAGCCTGCTGACTTCCGATGAGGTCCAAGCCCAGATCACCACGGCCGGCTCGAATTGCACCAACGAGCCCATCGGCGTGACCTTCGATTACATCCCCTCGCCCGCTACTAATCCACGTCCAGCAGGTGACAAGGACTAGCGCCCGGCGCCCCAGGTTCGCGTCCATCGTTTGGACGCTGACCTGGGCACCAGCTACCTCGCGCCCCGCTATTTCTTTGCCAACTCCTTCGCCTTCGCTTCCGCTGGAGCAATCACCGTTTCGCCGAGGTGAGCGATCAGCAGTTTCTGGGACTTGTACTGGTAGGGCTCCAGGACCCAGTGGTGTCTCCTCATGAGATCGGGGAACATTGCGTACTCTCGCTGTCCTTCCAGGATGATCGCCTGAACAGGGACGACGGTGTGTGGGGCGAGCGTCGCCAACTCATGCGGCACGCTACTCGGGTCGGTCAGATCGGCGATGACGAACCGGGCCAGGTTGGCCAGCGTGGAGATTGTCCCGGTGAGGTCCTTGCTGGCAGGCTTCTCGAAATCGAACAGGACCGGCAAATAATCGCGCTTGCGGAGCTCGTCTCGAATCGCGTCGAGAACGACTTTTCGCTCCGGCGTGAAGCGGCCCAGAATTAACACTACTTTGGAAGTGATGGTGTCGATGACGCTGCGGATTTTCTGGTTATTCAGAAGCAGGTAAATGAACTGGGCCACTTCGAGGTTGTCGACCTGGATCGGGGATTCATTCCAAGGCGTGATCACTAGGTTCTTTTGGGTGGCTCCTTCCAGCCTTACGTTCCACGCGGAGATTCCATATACGGAACAAGCCGTCAGATTTGCTTGTTCAAGGTTGGTCTGGAGTAAAGTCGCGCCGAAGAGGTCCGCCCTACTGAGGTTCGCCCCGCGGAGGTCCGCATTGGCGAGATTCGCCGCGCTGAGGTTCGCCCTACTGAGGTTCGCCCCACTGAGGTCCGCCATGGCGAGGTTCGCGAAGCCGAGGTTCGCCCCGCTGAGGTTTGCACGGTAGATCTTTGCCTCAGAGAAGCGTGCCTTGCTGAGGTTGGCCTCGCTGAGGTCCGCTCCGCTGAGGTCCGCTCCGCTGAGGTCCGCCGCGCGGAGTTGCGCCCCGCGGAGGTACGCTCCGCGGAGGCACGCCTTGCTGAGGTGCGCCCCTCTGAGGTCCGCCTCGAAGAGCTTCGCATTGCTGAGGTTCGCGCTCCCGAGGTTCGCCTCGCGGAGGCTCGCCCTGATGAGTTCCGCTTCGCGGAGGTTCGCCTCGCGGAGGTTCGCCTTGTTGAGGTCCGCCTCGCTGAGGTCCGCCTTGTCGAGATCCGCCTCGCTCAGATCCGGCCAGATCTCAGGATTCTGCTCCCTCCACTGATTCCACGGCCCGACTCCTTCCTTCAGCTTCGCGAGATGTTCGGGATTCGCCAAGGCGCCTGCCTGAGTATGAGGATTTGGTGCTGGTCAATGATATACGTGCGTGTCTGGGCGCCGGACACCGCGATAGCCGCTTCTGGCAGTTGACTTGAAGTAAGGCGAACAAAAGGCGCACAATCCAATTGGCGGCGGTCCCAATCCAGGCGGAGGTGTGTCCTGTGGACGTGCGGCTCTTTCTTGGCGCTCTATGGAAACGGTGGTGGGCCTCGCTGAGTAGTGCCGCCCTCACCGTATTGGGCCTTTACGCTTTGGCTACGAATAAGACTAACTCCTGGGTTGTTTGGGCAAGTCTTAGCGCAGCCGCAGCGATGCTGTTGCTCGCCTCAGCATTGGCGTGGAACGACGAGCACAAGCGCGCTCTAGTCTTGGAGGGCGAGGTAGAAAGGCTTAAATTGGCACCGGCGCAGTTCAAGATCAGACCCATTGAATTGCGCAGAAATGACCCACATAGCACCAGAAAGCGGGATGTGTTCGTGCAGGCAAAGGTCGAGTTAATCACGCCCATCGAGGTCGATGTTGTTGGATATGCTTTGGAACTTTCTAGAGACGGCGTGATCGAAGAACTGGAAGTTGGGAACGACGTAAGTGAGTGGAACCTGTATATTGACTCATCATTTGATAGCGTGCCGATGCGTCCGCTTCCAAGGAGGTTGCGAAGTGGGCAGGGTGCTGAGGGATGGGTCCACTTTCTCACGGAGAGGACAAACTATGAACTTGAAAGCGGTCGTCTTAGGCTATCCATACAAACCTCTCGTGGAGATGGAAATGTGGAAATTCCCTGCACTTCCGAATACTGGAACCCAACACGAACGACGATAGTCATGCCGCGTTGCTAAGCAGCCTCAGCGGGTCTCTCGCCTCTGTCACCGTATGGCCGGCGAGGCGGGAAGACAACGGAGCCGGTACGCTGTGGTCAAAGAGTACGAGCATCGGGCGCGGACGGGGGTACCGTCTCAGGAACCTGCTGAGCATCGAGGCTGCGGGCGGCAAATTCCAGGACCTCGATGACCTGCTGCTTCTCGAGGTGAAACCACTCGGTGATCTCATCGACGGTGGCCCCGGATTCAAGGTTCTCGAACACGGCAGAAACCGGCATACGGGTGTCCTTAAACACCCATGCGCCGCTGAGTCTCCCCGGCACGCTTTCAACGGCGGGACATTGGGACCAATCGAGAGTTGCCATGCGCTTTACCCTTCCGTTTCTTTCTACCACGGTTAGGCGGCGGCGTCACGTGCCGGCTCATGGCGAGTGCCCCAATCATTCGCCCTTCGGCCCGGGACACCAGCCACCAGCCGAATTCTTGAGGGTGTCCACTTTAACCGAGCATCGCCCCGACCTCTTCCACGCTCCAGTCGGGAATTGCGCCGGGCCGGCTTGCCACCAGCGCAGCTACGGCATTGGCGAAGACGCCGCAGCGGCGAGCATTCCAGCCTTGCTCCAGCCCATGAAGAAACGCTGCGGCGAAGGCGTCGCCCGCGCCAACCGTATCAGCGACCTCGACCTTGCAGCCGGGCACCTCGGTGTAGGCGCCGTCCTTGTAGATACCGCAACCACGCTCGCCGAAGGTCACGCAAATCGTCTTGCAACTATATTGATCGCTCCAGCGCCGGCAGAAATGCTCGACCGAGCCTTCGCTGCCATCCGCGTTCAGCGAGGCATCAAGGAACTCGGCTTCGCGGTCGCTCAGCTTGACCACGTTGGCATGGGATGCAAGCTTCTCTACCGTCGCCAGGTTCCAGTTGCCGTCGCGCAGGTTCACGTCGTAAAAGCCCTTGGCGGCTGGTACTTCGGCCAGCAATTTCAAGGTGGAATCCAGTGCCCGTTTCGAGGTGTGGTAGAGGGTGCCAAAGTAAATCCATTGCGGCTGCCACTCCGCCAGACGCCGTATCTGCGGCCGGGTGAGGTTGACGAAGTCGTAGGCGGCCGGACGCACGATGCGGAACATCGGCTTGCCGTCGGTACTAAGTTCGACTTCGGCCGTGCCGGTGCGCTTGCCGCGCCGGAGCTGCACGAACTCCTCCGAAATGCCGCATTTGTGCAAAGCATGGAGGGCGCGATGCCCGCGCTCGTCATCGCCCACGCCGCTGACCAGCGCCACCTCGTGTCCCAGCTTGCGCGCGTGGGCGGCAAAGTTCAGCGGCGCGCCGCCCAGGTATTCGGTCTGAGCGATCACATCCCACAAAATCTCCCCAATGCTGACGATGCGCACTTGCCATCCTCCACACTCCATCCTACCGTGCCCGCGCGGGCGACGCGGTTCGCTTCCCCAAGAAGAACCGGTTCCAGTATGACCCAGGAAGCGGGCCGCAATCATCAACAGGAGGTTGCATTCCGTAGGATTTCGGCTATGATAACCACCTTCCCAATGAGATTTTCTTTTCAGCGCGAGCCTGATGCGACGGCGCCGGACCCGCCCACGCCGGCTGAATTCCCGCCATTGTCAGGCGCCGACATCGCCGGCATGGTTCGCGGGACTAACGCCGGCGGCGATTTCTATGACTTCCTGCGCGCCAATCGCTGTCGTGTGGTGTTCGGCCTGCTGGACGTCGCCGGAAAGCGCGAGGAGAACCACGAAATCGTTGAAGCCGCGCGGCAGACATTTCAGGAGCTGGGCAAGAACAAGTTCGCTGACGAAGAGATCAACGAAGCCGATGCCATGATGGAATTGTGCCTGGAGTTGAACCTGAGCATTCGCCGCGCCGCCTCAGGAGTACGCTCCTGCCCGGCCTTTCTGGGCTGCTACAACGAAGAGCTGGGGACCATCTGCTATGCCAATGCCGGACACACGCCCGGGCTGTTGCGCGACCCCTCCGGAATAACCGAGTTGCCGGCCACCGGCCTGCCGCTGGGCCTGTTCGCCGCTTCCACCTACGAAGCTCCTACGGCCGCGCTGCAACGCGGGGCCTCCCTGCTGCTGGTTTCGCGGGGCGTGATTGAGGCGGCTTTCAAGAAAGAAGAATTTGGGCTGGAGCGGGTGAAGCAGCATTTTGAGCGTGCGCCGCACGACAATGCCAGCCAGATCGCGACTCTCATTCTCGACTCGGTACAGCAGTTTGTGCGGATGCCGACCCGCCACAACGATGCCACCGCACTGGCGCTGGTGCGGGCATCCGCCGGTTAATGGGCGCGTTCCTTTTTGGGACTGAGGCGCTCTCACCATCTGAAGTTGTCATTGACGAAATAGCAGGGCTGAGACCAAGATCAAGGTAACCACAGGGATGGTTACCCCGATGCGTATTCTGGTGGTTGAAGACGACGCGCCGCTGGCCAGCTTCGTTCGCAAAGGTCTGGAGGCCGAGCATTACGCCGTCGATGTGGCCGGCGATGGCGAGCAGGCGCGGCAGATGGCCCTGGAAAGCGACTACGACCTTGTCATCCTCGACCTGAACCTGCCCAAGCTGGACGGCATTGCGGTGCTGAACAGCGTTCGTCCCAAGAAGCCTTCGCTGCCGGTGCTGGTGCTGACCGCGCGCAGCCGCATCGAGGACCGGGTGCAGTCGCTCGACAGCGGCGCCGACGATTGCCTGATCAAGCCATTCTCGTTCACCGAACTTTCGGCGCGGGTGCGGGCATTGCTGCGGCGCGGGCCGCGAACCGTGGAAGCCGTGCTGCGCGTCGCCGACCTTGAACTGGATCGCGTAGCCCGCCAGGTGGAACGCGGCGGCAGGCGAATCGAGCTCACCTCCAAGGAGTTCGCCCTGCTCGAGTACCTGATGCGCAATGCCGGACGCCGAGTCACCCGGGCGATGATTGTCGAGCACGTCTGGAACCTCTCGTTCGACACCAGCACCAACATTGTCGATGTGTACATCAACTACCTGCGAAAGAAGGTGGATGGCGACATCCCGCATCTCATTCACACCGTGCGCGGCGTGGGCTATGAGTTAAGTTGCCCCCACGAGGTGTTCGCGTGATGGCCGCCGACGATGCGGCGGAGCCGGAGCGCGGGCATGACCAAGCCTTTGTCTCCGAGGTGTTTCACAACCTCAGCCAGCCGCTGACCGCGCTGCATTGCTCGCTGGAACTGGCGCTTCGCCGCGACCGCACGGTCGAGGAGTTGCGCGGCAGCATCCAGGCCACACTAGAAGATGTGGAGCGTTTGCGGCAGCGTTTGTTGCTGGTGCGCGCGCTCAGCGATGCCTCGGACCCCGGCGATCTTTCCCAGCCCACCGATCTGACCGGGTTATTACGTGAATTGCAGCAGGACATGCTGCCACTGTTCGCCTCTGCCGGGCAGGAGTTTCAACTGGAGCTGGAATGCGGTCTGGTCCTGGTCCGCGGCAATCGAACAACGCTTATGCGGGCGCTATTTGCCTTTGTGGAATATCTGTTTCGTTATTCGCGGGAGGGTGCGGTTCTCACCATCGGCATTCCGGTTCCTGCCGGGAGGCAAGCCGACATCCGCATCACGGCCGCGACTTGCCTGCCGGTTGCGCCTTCGGCTGATGGGACGTCAGCCGCGCCCTATTCATGCGAGATTGAAATGGTGCGCCGCAGCTTTCGCGCCGCCGACGGCGAATTCACCTTGCTTTCGGCCAGTGCCGATCAAAGTGTCTGGCGGGCAAGCTTGCCGCTGGCTGGTTGAATGAGCTGCTCACGCTCCAGTCTTGTCGGATGTCGTGTCGGCGATTCCATCCGCCACGTGAGCCGGGTGCCCGACCCATTCGCGCTTTTCGAATGCGTGGGAACTGACAACCGACAACTGGCAACTGCCCTACGGCGTGATCTCCCACACCGTGCCATAGCCTCCTGAGCCGCCGATCTCGGCCGTGCCGTAGATATTCCCCGCAGGGTCCAGAACTACGCCACCGACGGGAATGGATCCGTTGCTGCCATCGAAGCTAACTGAGGTGTAGATCCATCCCCCGTTCGAAGGCGTCAGCTTGAACACTTCGCCGTCTCCATACATGCCGGTCTTGCTCGACGTGCCGTAGACGTTGCCTGCCGCGTCCAGCGTCGGAGTGTCATAGGGTCCCCTTTCGCCGAAGAAGGTTTGCAAGGCGTTGAACCCCCAACTGCCGTTGGATGGCGTCAGCTCGAATGCCCCGCCCGGCCCGCCATCGTATCCACAACGCGACGTCCCGAACAGATTTCCCTGTCCGTCCGTGACTACGCCGCCACAGGTGTACGAATCCGAAAAATTCATGGAAGCCAGCGTCTGCTCGGTCCAGCCGGAGCCCGAGGGCGGGACAGCACGTCCGACCACCCTGTCGTCGATCCTGTGGCGCTCCTAGGCGATTCTAGAGGGGGGACGCCGGCCTGAAGAGACTGTGTCGTGAGTGCGTGCAACGGGCCGGCTTGCTAAGCCGTGTCGGCTGCCTGATTGGCCGCTTCTTAAGCAGCCCGGCCCAGTGCCGTCTCTTTAGCCTTGC
>JBEKQY010000065.1:0-24113 GCA_049519235.1 Candidatus Korobacteraceae bacterium
GTCCTTTGCGAAAGACCAGGCTCTGGCTGAAAAGGCGTGCGGCGTCACCCACTTGAACAGGCTTCGCATCGCCCGCGGGCTCCGAGTTGAAAACCTGCGCAGCGCCGTCAGCATTCGACATGGTGTAGATGTCAACGACCGCCTCGGTCTTGTTCTGGAACTTGTAATCGGCGGTTGAGCATCGCTGTACGCCGGACTTCAGGTATTTCTCGACCTCGCCGTCGATGTACTTCCACAAGTCCGCGGCCTCAAACGTGCGGACCTGCGAGGTCCTGTCCCAACCAGCGACATCATTCGACGCGGGAAACGCCGCAGCCGGATCCTGTTGTCGCCGACTACAAGCGGCGCTGGCGAGGAGGGCCGCACAAAACGCGACCGCGAACATAGAGCGAACCGTTGAGCGCGCGCCGGTCATCTCGACTTCTCCTTGCCACGATTCAGGAGGAACTGGTTCGTCCGGGAGCGGGTCTCGCCGATGCTAGTCACGTAAATCGCCGGATGGTCCTCGACCGGGCAGGCGTACTCGCAAGCGCCGCAGCCCACACAACGGCTGGGATCAAGGTACGGCTGCTTGACCAGCTTGACACTGCCGTCAGCGGTGACGACCTGCGCCGGCAGCAGGTAGATCGCCTTGGGCGAGGTCGGGCACCACTCTTCGCAGACGATGCACTCGGTCGCCATGGCCCATGGCAGGCAGCACCCGCGATCGTAAAACGCCGTGCCAATGTGGATTGGTTTGTCGGCACGTGTGGTTTCCGCCTCAGCCCATCCTTTCTCTTGCGACGTGATCTCCCATATCGCTCCGCTGGGACAGACTTGGGAGCACAGCACGCAACTGCTCTCGCAGTAGCCAATCCGCGGCACCAGGATGGGCGTCCACAGGCCTTCCAGCTCAGCCTCGTCCAACGCAGGCTGAAGCGCGTTGTTCGGGCAGACCTTCATGCACTCGCCACATCTGATGCATCGCGCCAGAAAGTAATCTTCGTCGAGCGCTCCCGGAGGACGCAGCAAGCGGTCATTGCGTTGTACCGCGAATCCCGGCGTGCTGCGCAGCAGAGGAACAACTGCCGCTCCCGCCAACAAACCGGTAAGCACCTTGCGACGCGGCAGATTCGCACCCAGCGATTCCGGCGCCGCGAAAAACTTGAATTGCAGGCCGCCCTCAGGACAATCGGCAACGCAGTTCAGGCAGAGATGACACTCCGCCTGCCGCCAAGGGACTCCTCCGATGGGATCATCGCCGCCCTGGCAGTGCAGCAGGCAGCGATCGCAGTCCTTGCAGTGTTCCGCATGCTTGACCAGCCCGAGCACCGACCAGCGCGAGACGATGCCCAGCAGCGCGCCTAGCGGACAGAGTGCGCGGCACCAGAATCGGGTGATGCGAAAGTTCAGCGCCACCAGAAAAATGAAGATGAGTCCGAGCCAGATTGCCTGCTCAAAATACATCTGCTTGAAAGTCAACAGCCAGCTTCCAAGGGCAAAATGCGCCATGCTGCCGACGGTCCGCACGGGTGCCACTCGGCTGTGCTCCACCGCGTGCAGGACAGCGCTGAGCGCATAATCCGTCGCCGGCAAAATCGAGAGCGCCAGCGATCGCACCAGCAGCGCAATAGGGTCCAGCCAGCCGATGATTCCCGTGCCCAGCAGCGCTGCCACCAGACCGGCAATCAGCAGGTAATACTTCGTCGTCTGCCAGCGCTTGTAGCGGTTGGACTCGACCAGCCGCTTGCCGCGTTTGCGCTCCGATTTCAGGCTGCCGAAGAAGTGATGGACGGAGCCCAGGGGACAGATCCAGCCGCAAAAGAAGCGGCCAAGAAAGAGCGTCGGAATGAGAACAATCAAGCACCACAACAGTCCGTGGTACAGCGCGCGGCTGGAGAGCGCATTCTGCACCGCCAAGAGCGGATCGATCTGGAAAAACAGGCGCACCGGATAAGGAATGCGGACATCGGCAGCGGCGGAGTGGAGCGATCCGCGGAACTCCGTCTTCAGCAGAAGAAAGAGAAATAGCAGAAAGAAAACGATCTGCGAACTCCGGCGCAACGTTGTCAGTTTGGGAAAACGCACTCTGTTGCTCCCGGCAACCGCGAGCAGTAACGCGACGCGCTCTGTTGCCGAGGGGCTTGCTGATGTCGTGCCACAGTGCCCCACACAATTTTGTGCCGGGAGGGTGGTCTTCTTCTGTGAGGAGCGTCACCCACTTCGGCCCAACGGCCGGGCGCTTTCGCGGACGATGGGTACTCCACACCCTTGTGGCTTATTCTGTGGCGACAGGGCGAAACGAACCGCCCCTCTGTCACGCGGCTTCGACTGTGAGCTTCAACCCCATAGCCCTAGTTACGGCCACAAGCGTGGATAGCCTAGGATTACCGCGCTGTGAGAGGGCGCGATACAGGCTTTCTCGTTCGATGCCGGCTGCTTTAGCCACCTTTGCGAGGCCCCCTCTAGCTTCAGCGACGTGACGTAATGCAATCAATAGAACCCTCGGATCGTCTGCGTCCTCGAGGGCGGCCTTCAGGTATTCAGCGGCGAACTCTGGGTCCTTGCGCAGTTCGCGGACTACGGCTTCATCATGGGAAATGCTGGCTCTGCTTTTCATGTCGTACTCCTTTGCTTGTAATCTTGAAGATGCTTGGCGGCCCGTACGATATCGGCCGACTGGGTTCGTTTATCTCCGCCACACAGGAGCAAAATGCATGTGGGGCCAAGGTTGGAGTAATACACGCGATAGCCGGGCCCGTAGTCAATGCGCAGTTCCAAAACCCCCTCGCGCAACGGCTTGCAATCACCAAAGTTGCCAACTGAGAGACGGTTGAGGCGAATAACGATACGAGCGCGGGCTCGATTGTCCCTCAATCGTGCGAGCCACTCTCCGACCACATCCTTGCCTCCCGCTGTCAGATACCGGCGAACCTCGATCACAGGCGGATTGTAACGTATAAGTTACACTGATGCAAGCGACATTGTGAAAGGCTCCCGTATAATTCGAGTACTCTTCGCCATGCTGACACCCGACTATCGAAGCTTCTTGCAGCTCAGCCGCGATGCCACGCTCATTCCGGTTGCCAAGACCCTGAGTGCGGACTTGCTCACGCCGGTGGGGGCGTTTCTCAGCATCGCGGCGCGGCAGAAGTACGCCTTCCTGCTGGAATCGGTGGAGGGCGGCGAGAAGATCGGACGCTACACCTTCCTGGGCGCACAGCCCCGCACAGTGATCACCGCGCGGGGGAAGGATTTGACGGTTCGCGAGGGCGCGTCGGTGCGGCGGAGCCAGGGCAGCGTAATTGAACTCCTACGCGAACATCTGCGGCAACACCGGCCGGCTCACATGCCCGGCCTTCCGCCATTTACCTCCGGCGGCGTGGGATATTTCGCGTATGACATGGTGCGGCAATTCGAGCGCCTGCCCGAGCGTAGCAAGGACGATGTCGGGCTGCCCGATTGTGTCTTCACGTTTTACGACCGGCTGCTGGCCTTCGATCATTTGCGCCATCAGGTCCACATCATCGCCGCGGCTGATGTTCGCTCGGAGTCGCCGCGCAAGGCCTACGACCGCGCGCTTGCCGACATCTTCTCTATCGAACAAAAGCTGGACAAAGGAATGCGAGGGCAACATCTCCACGGGTCGAATGGCGGTAAAACCAAGCCGATTAAAGTACACAACAGCACGTCACACGATGACTTCGTGCGCAGCGTCCGGCGGGCCAAGGAATACATCGCCGCGGGCGATGTCTTCCAGGTGGTGCTGTCGCAACGGCTCGATTTCAAGCCGCCTGCCGAGCCGTTTCAAATCTATCGGGCGCTGCGCACGGTCAATCCATCGCCCTACATGTTTTTTCTGAAGCTCGACGACATGCATGTGCTGGGCGCATCGCCGGAGATGCTGGTGCGCGTCTCGGGACGGAAGCTGGAATACCGGCCCATCGCCGGCACGCACCGGCGCGGCGCCGACGCGGCCGAGGACGAGCGGCTGATCGAGCAACTGCGCACCGACGAAAAAGAGCGCGCCGAGCATGTCATGCTGGTCGATCTCGGGCGCAACGATCTGGGACGGGTCAGCGAATATGGCAGCGTGAAGGTGGGCGAGCTGATGTACGTGGAGAAATATTCGCATGTCATGCACCTGGTGTCGGCGCTGGAAGGACAACTGCGCGGCGATCTCGACGCGCTAGATGCGCTGGCGGCTTGTTTTCCTGCGGGAACGCTGAGCGGCGCGCCCAAGGTTCGCGCCATGGAAATCATCGAAGAGCTGGAGCCGGTGCGCCGCGGAGTTTATGGCGGCTCGGTGCTGTACGCAGATTACGCGGGCAATCTCGACTCCTGCATCGCAATCCGGACGATGGTCTTGCACGGCAATCGTGCCTATGTGCAGGCCGGCGCGGGTATAGTCGCTGATTCTGTTCCAGAGAGCGAGTATCAAGAATGCATCAACAAGGCCAGCGCGTTGCTAAGGGCGGGTGAGAAAGCAAGTGGCTAGTAAGATAGTTTCAAGTTTCCAGTTTCGAGTTTCAAGATAGCGTCGAGAAATCATTTTTCAAGCTAGACTGACCTCTGGGTATCACTTGAAACTCGAAACTTGAAACTCGAAACTGACTTTATGGTTTTCGTTCTCGACAACTACGATTCGTTTACCTACAACTTAGTGCAATATCTAGGTGAGCTAGGAGAGCGGGTGGTTGTTGCCCGCAACGACCAGATCGGGGTCTCCGAGATCGAGGCGCTGCACCCCGACCGCATCGTCATCTCACCTGGCCCGTGCACCCCTCAGGAAGCCGGCATCAGCATCGAGTTGATTCGCCATTTTGCCGGGAAGGTTCCGCTGCTGGGAGTTTGCCTCGGCCATCAAGCTATCGGCGCGGCCTTTGGCGGCAAAGTGGTCCGCGCGCCGAACCTGATGCACGGCAAAACCAGTTCGGTAGAGCACGACGGCAAGACAATCTTCCGCGGCATTCCGTCGCCCATGACGGCGACGCGCTATCACTCGCTCATCGTCGAAGAAAAGAGCCTTCCGCGCGAGTTGGAGATTTCCGCGACTTGCCAGGACCGCGACGGGACGCGGGTCATCATGGGGCTGAGGCACCGAACGTTCGCCGTCGAGGGGGTGCAGTTCCATCCTGAAAGCGTGCTGACCGATCAGGGAAAACGGATGGTGCGCAATTTCCTGGAGCTGTGATCTGGTGCCATAAGCGGAAGTTTCGAGTTTCGAGTTTCAAGTTTCCAGTGAAAGAAACCGGAAGTTGTGTCACATTCTTATAGGGATCTGATCGCGTGGCAGAAGGCGATGATTCTGGTTCGGACGGTTTATCTGCACACTCGCGGATTTCCAAAAGAAGAAATGTATGGGCTGGCGGCCCAATTGCGTCGCGCTGCTGTTTCGGTACCGAGCAACATCGCGGAAGGTCAAGGAAGGATGTTGCGGATGCTTAAAACGGCTTGATTGATTCGCTCAGGGATTGACGCTTTCGACTTTCAAACAATTGTGCCGGAAACTCGTGACGTGTCGGCGCTTGTTGAAACTCGAAACTTGAAACTGGAAACTCGAAACTGGAAACTCGAAACTGAACTTTATGGCTGACGTTGTAGAGCTGCGTGGCATTCGCAAATCCTACGACCACTTTGTGGCCGTAGACAATCTTTCGCTGAGCATTCG
This sequence comes from Candidatus Korobacteraceae bacterium, assembly GCA_049519235.1. Taxonomy (GTDB): domain Bacteria; phylum Acidobacteriota; class Terriglobia; order Terriglobales; family Acidobacteriaceae; genus Bog-257. The sequence goes on from JBEKQY010000065.1 coordinate 5,651, forward strand.
CGCGGGGGCCGTGTACGGGCTGCTGGGCCCGAACGGAGCGGGCAAGACGTCGACCATCCGCATGATGATCGGCATTATCATGCCGGACCAGGGCGAAGTCCGCCTGTTCGGCGAGCGCTTCCATCGCGGGCTGCTGCCGCGTGTCGGCTACCTGCCGGAGGAGCGCGGCCTCTACAAGCGAATGAAGGTCCTCGATCACCTGGTGTTTCTGGGCTGCCTGCACAACCTTTCTGAGCAGGAAGCGCGCAAACGTTCGCTGGCCTGGTGCGAGCGTATGCAATTGTCGGAGTGGGCCGACAAGAAAGTCGAGGAGCTCTCCAAGGGAATGCAGCAGAAGATACAGTTTGCGGCCGCGCTGTTGCACGACCCCGAATTGGTGATCATGGACGAGCCCTTCGCCGGACTGGATCCGGCCAACGCGGTCATGTTGAAGGACATTCTGATCGAGTTGAAGAAGGCGGGCAAAACCATTCTTTTTTCCACTCACCGTATGGACCAGGTGGAGCGGCTGTGCGATTCCATCTGCCTCATCGACCACGGCCACGCTGTTCTGGAAGGCGATCTGGGAAAGATCAAGGCGAGTTATGGCAAGAACCACGTGCAGATGCAGTATGAAGGCGATCCCGGGCTGGAAAACTGCGACCTGGTGCAGTCCATCAACAACTATGGCAACTATGTGGAAGTGCGGCTGAAGCCGGGCGCCGACGCCCAGCAGTTGTTGCACCGGTCGGCAGACCGCGCCCGCATCAGCCGCTTCGAATTGCTGGAGCCCTCGCTGGAGGAGATCTTCATCGACCAGGTGGGAAAGAATGCATAACATTTGGACCTTGATCCAACGCGAGTATCTGGAGCGTGTACGCACCCGCTCGTTCGTGATCTTCACTCTGCTGATGCCGGCAGTCATGGCGGGCAGCGTTCTCATTCCCGAGAAACTCGAGGAGATGAATTCCGGCGGCGAGAAGCGCATCGTCATTGTGGCCAACAACCCGCAACTGGCGGCGGCGGTCGGGCGAGAACTTAGCGCGCCCAAAGCAAAGACCGAGCTCGGGCTGGAAGAAACCGAACTCAAGCCGTCGGTGTACGCCATCCAGGTCGATGCTGATACCAGCGAAGCGGAAAACGACCGGCTGCGCCAGCAGTTGAGCGATGGCCAAATTACCGGCTTTCTGTGGCTGACCGACCGTGCTTTGGAAGAGCACAAGGTGACCTACAGCACCAAGGAGGCTGCGGATTTTATGCAGTCCGGCACAATCCGCAGTGCGCTAAGGACTGCGGTCACCAAGCAGCGGCTGTCGCAGAAGGGCATGAACGGCCCTGAGATCGACGCCCTGCTGACGCCCATCTCTCTTGCGACCATTCGCATTGAAAAGGGCCGCGAAGGGACCAGCGGCACAACCGTATTTATTACCGCGCTGGCGATGGTGATGCTGCTCTACTCGGTGGTGCTGATCTATGGGATTGCAGTGATGCGCTCGGTGATTGAAGAGAAGAGCACGCGCATCCTGGAGGTGCTGCTTTCCGCGGTCACGCCCAAGCAATTGCTGGCGGGAAAGATCCTGGGAGTGGGCGCGGTGGGGCTGACGCAAATCGTGATCTGGGTGACCTTCGCTATTCTGTTCTCGGTGCCGGGATTGCTGGCGGCCAGATCGTTCCTCGGCGAAGTCCACATTCCCGTCGGGGGCATGATCGCGTTTGCCATTTTCTTCCTGTTGGGCTACCTGCTGTACAGTTCGATGTACGCGGCCATCGGCTCCATGGTCAATACCGACCATGAGGCGCAGCAGATGCAGTGGCCTGCAATGGTCCCCCTGGTGCTGGGCGTTGTCTTGATGAATTCCGTAATTCAGCACCCGGACTCGCCGCTGGCCTTCTGGCTTTCCATCGTTCCGTTCTTTGCCCCCATCCTGATGCTGGTGCGTGTTCTGGTGGCGCAGCCGCCGTGGTGGCAGATTGCGCTTTGCATCGCGCTCATGATGGCGACCGTGTACGGACTGCTGGTCCTGGCCTCACGCATCTACCGCATCGGCATTCTGATGTACGGCAAGCGTCCCACGCTGCCCGAGCTGCGCCGCTGGCTGAGGTACGCAGGGTAGAATTCTGGCGTGGCGGGTAGTGCCGGCCTTCAGGCCGGCGTCAGGAAGGTTGTCAAGTAGCCTTTCCAGCAGATACGGTCATTGGAAATGACCGCATCTGCTGGAAGATCTTTTCCTTGCCACGGGACGCGGCGCTAAAGCGCCGCACTACCCAATCAGGCTTTAGAATTCTCGCGTGCCCGATACATCCAGCGCTGAGGCTCGCGTCCCGTTGACCCAGCGGATCCAGCTCACGCTGGTTTCCTGGATTGTGCCCCTGCTGCTGCGGCTGATCGGCTGCACGTTGCGGGAGACGATGACGTTTGAAGCAGGCGCAATCCAGGGCCTCGACGAAATTCATCCCGGCATCTTTCCTTTCTGGCACCGCTGCGTGTTGCCCGCAGCCTGGCTCTTTCGGCATCGCCACCTGGCGGTAATGACCAGCCAAAGCCGCGACGGCGAATACATTGCCCGAGTGATCAGCCGGTTTGGATTTGTGCCGGTGCGCGGATCGAGTTCGCGCGGCGGCCAGCGCGCGCTGATCGAGATGAACAAGCTACTGGGCGAAGGTAATGGCGTGGCGTTTACTATCGATGGCCCGCGCGGCCCGCGCTATGTCGCCAAGAAGGGCCCGGTGCTGCTGGCGCGGATGAGCGGCGCGGCCATCACCGCGTTTTATGTCGCGGTGGAGCGGGCGTGGGTATTGAACACATGGGACAGGCTGATGATCCCCAAACCCTTCTCGCGAATTCATGTGGGCGTGGCCCGCAAGATCTTCGTCCCGCCCGATGCCGGCGACGATGCCATGGAGCGCTATCACGCCGAGATGCAGGCCGCGCTGGAGCGGGTCACCGAGTTTGCCGAGGCGCAGTTTTCGAAGACGTAGGAGATCCTCCAGATGGGAGGTTTCGGCGGCTGGTGCCTGTACAATCGTCAACGCCGGCATGAGCACCGCAACCGCAGCCGTTGTTCGTCGAGCGGAGCATTCGCGTCCCGCGCAAGGGCGGTTGTTTTCGCTGGATGTGTTTCGCGGAGCCACGATTGCTGCGATGATCGTGGTCAACAATCAGAGCAGCGATGCGGCGTACTGGCCGTTGCAACACGCAAGTTGGAATGGCTGGACCCCGACCGATCTGATTTTTCCATTCTTCCTCTTTATCGTGGGCGTGTCGCTGGTGTTCTCGTTTGACTCGCGGCTGGAGCGCGGCGACTCCCGGCGCGCCCTGGTTCTTCACACTATCCGCCGTAGCGCAATTCTGTTCGCCATTGGACTGGGGCTCAACGGCCTGGCCGCGCTGCAATTTCATACCTGGCGAATCCCTGGCGTGCTACAGCGAATTGCACTGGTGTATTGCGCGGCGGGGCTGATTACGTTGTTCGCGAGCATCCGCAGTCGCGTGGCATGGATCGCGGGACTGCTATTCGGCTATTGGATCCTGATGCGCTACGTGCCCGTGCCGGGATATGGCGTGCCGGGCCGCGATATTCCGCTGCTGCATTCCGATGCAAACCTGGCGGCGTATCTTGACCGTAAGTTATTGCTGGGCCATTTGTGGGAAGGGACACGCGATCCGGAGGGAATTCTCAGCACATTGCCGGCGATTGCCACCGCGCTTTGCGGCGTCCTGACGGGCGAGTGGTTGCGCTCGGGGCGGAGCGCAAAGCAAAAGCTGGCAGGAATGTTGGCTTGCGGATTGGCCGGCGTAATTGCCGGCGAGGTCTGGGGAATCTGGTTTCCCATCAACAAGAAGCTGTGGACCAGTTCCTACGTGCTGCTAACAGCAGGTTGCGCGCTGATCTGCCTGGCGACATGCTATTGGGCGAGCGACATCAAGCTGCGTCGCGGCCGGTGGAGCAAACCGTTCCTGATCTTCGGCATGAATGCCATTGCCGCGTATGTTATCTCGGAGCTGATTGGCGGCTGGCTGAGTTGGGAGGGCTTCACCTTCTGGCATTCGCCGGAGTGGATGGAGTCGCCCGCATTGGCCTCGTTGCTGCATTCCCTTGTGGTGTTGGCCTTGTGTTTCCTTCCGGTGTGGTGGCTGTATCGAAGGCACATCCTGCTCAGAGCGTGAGGCCATCGCCGGCTTGTGCAACAAGAGCGTCGCGCCAGATGCCGCTGTACGCTACACTGGGAGGGTTGCTGCGCAGACGGTGCTTTTTGTAGCACGTCTTGTTTGACGCGTTTCTCCCAGCGTCCTAATATCCGGATCAATGACGGCGCCAGCTCCCAGCATCGGCCAGGTTTTCGGACATTACCGCCTGATCGAACAGATCGGGGCCGGGGGGATGGGCGTGGTTTTTCGCGCCCATGATGAGCAACTGCGCCGCGATGTGGCGCTTAAAATCCTGCCGCCCAGTTTATTCACCGCCGAGAGCAGCCGGGAGCAGTTCCACAAGGAAGCGCTGGCGGTGGGCCGGCTCAACCATCCCAACGTCGCCATGGCATTCGACTTCGGCCAGGACAATGGGGTGGACTACCTGGTTACGGAATACATTCCGGGAGTCAACCTGGACGAGAAAATCGGGGAGCAGGCGCTGCCGCAGAAGGAGGTCCTGGAGCTTGGCATTCAGATGCTCAACGGACTGGCGGCGGCCCACCGCGAGCACGTGTTGCATCGCGACTTGAAGCCGGGAAACCTTCGCCTCAATCGCGACGGACAAGTGAAAATCCTGGACTTTGGGCTGGCCCAACTGATTGAGCCGGTCGATGAAGTGGCGGAGACCTGTAATCTCACCTCCGAGCTTTCGCTCAGCGGGACGCTGCCGTACATGGCGCCGGAGTTGTTGCAGGCGGAAGCGGCGGACGAGCGCGCCGACATCTGGGCGGCGGGCGCGGTGCTGTACGAAATGGCTACCGGCAAGCGCGCCTTTCCTGACAAGCAGCCGTCACGGCTGATCGATTCCATTCTGCATTACGATCCGACCAGGCCCTCGCTGCTGAATCCGAAAATCACTAGCGCTTTGGAGGCCGTGATCCTGCGGGCGCTGGACCGCGATCGCGGCCGGCGTTATCAGTCTGCCGGCGAGATGTGCGCCGACCTGAACCGGCTGGTGGCCGGCGATCAAATCGCCACCGAGACCCTGCGCCGCACCGCCGTAGTGGAAGCGGCCACGAAGCGGCGAAAGCGCAAGCTGGTGTTGGGGCTGGCCGCAGTGTTGCTGGCCGGAATCGCGATTGGATTGCTGGTGAAGCGGTGGGCCGTGCCGCAGCAGCGAATCCTGGCGGTGTTGCCCATCGACACGGTGGGGCAGGACAGCGCGACCAATGCACTGGGTTTGGGATTGATGGAGACGCTCACCGCCAAACTGGTGGAAGCCAGCAACAGCGACTCCATCCAGGTGGTTTCGCCCCGCGATCTTCGCGATCAAGGGGTAAAGACGGCGGAGGACGCCCGGCGCGAATTCGGCACCGACCTGGTGCTGGAGAGCAGCCTGCAAAAAGAAGGACAGACGATTCGCATCAACAGTTACCTGGTGGACGCCAAGACCCATCGGCAACTGGCGGCGCGCACCATCACCGTCAATGCCGACGACAGCTTTGGACTACAGGACCAGGTGGTGAGCGAGACGCTCGACATGTTGCCGGCGCGAATCAATCAGGAACAGCGGCGAAAATTGGCGGTGCGGCAGGACACGCAGCCGGCAGCCTACGAAGCTTATATCCGGGGACGCGGCTATCTGCTGGAGTTCAGCAAGCCCGAGGACATCGACAACGCGATTGCCGAGTTCACCCAGGCAACCAAGATCGATCCCAACTACGCGTTGGGATATGCGGCGCTGGGCAACGCCTACTGGGCAGGATTTCGGTACTTCTCCCGCGGCAACGATTGGATCGACAAGGCTTCGCTGAATTGCGAGAAGGCGTTATCGTTGAACCCGGACTTAGTCGAAGGACATGTCTGTCTCGGGAACGTCTACAACGGCACCGGCAAGTACGACAAAGCAGTTGAAGAATTTCAACGCGCGGTGAAGTCAGAGCCGGGGAGCGAGGCCGCGCTGCGTGGTCTGGCTGGTGCCTACACCAACCTGGGCAACTTTGCGGGCGCTGAATCGGCTTACAAACAGGCGATCGCCCTGCGGCCTAACTACTGGGGCGGGTATAGCTGGCTGGGCGACTTCTACTTCGGTCAGAACCGCTATGCGGATGCGGCGCAAGCCTTCCTAAAGTCGACCCAGCTTGCGCCTGGCAATTACCTCGGCTATGTCAATCTGGGGGGCGCTGACATAGCGGAAGGCCGCTACGAAGACGCCATTCAGGCATCTGAGCGTTCCATTGCTCTGCGGCCCAGCACCGACGCGTACAACAATCTTGGTTACGCCTACACACTAATGAATCGCTTTCCTGAAGCCATAGCTGCCTTAGAAAAGGCACTAAAGATTTCGGACAATGATTGGATGAATTGGGGAAACCTTGCCGACGCGCTCTATTGGAGTTCTAACCGGCGAAGCGAGGCACCAGCCAACTATCGCAAGGCGGTATCCATTGCTGCTTCCAAGTTGAAAGTTAACCCGGAAGACGCCTTCACCTTGGCATATCTTGCCGACTATTCAGCAATGTTAGGCGACAAAGAGGCGGCGTACAGCTATCTGCAAAAAGCGCTGCATATAGCTCCCGCCAACGGCGAGGTCCTTTTCCTCGCCGCCGTCGTCTATAACCATTTTCATGAGCGCGACCAGGCGCTGGCGTATCTAAGCAAAGCTGTACGCGCCGGATACTCCCGCAGCGTCATTCGCGACACTCCGGATTTCGCCGACTTGCGGCAGGACCCCCAATTTCGCGCTACCGTGTCCAATCCGTGACCGGTTACGGGCCTGGATTAATGCGGATGCCCATCGATCCAGGATTGTTGCAGTTCTGACCGTTGATGGAGACACTGCTGGGGTAGTAGGTATTTCCCACCGTTCCCGACGGAGTTTGCCCCCCGGTCGAGCCGGTTATCGTGCACGTAGCGAAGGGACAACTGCTGCTGCTGAATGAGACCTGAAATGGCACACTGTTTGCCGCCATGTAGCTAACCGACTGGCTGGTAGTCACATTGACGGCGGCAGCGGCACCGTTCTGCTGGCAGGTCCCACCGTTATAGGTGAGATTGATGGTCACAGTGTTTTGCGCGCTGGCGGGTTGGTAACCGACAAGACAAACCAGAAGAACAACAACTGCGAGAGCCAGACGACTGGCGCGTGATGTCATAGCTTGCCTCACTTTCTTCCATCGTAGAAACAGTAGCACGATGTGGGCGACTGTCAAGCCAAATAAATTAGAGGGTAGTATTTCAGTTAGAGATGCCGCCAAGGAAATTCTGATCAAGTCACGGCTTTGCCAGCATTTACGGTCGGCCTGAAGCCATCCCCTTCGAGGCCAGATTTATGCCGAATTTCCCTAAGGGGCGGGCATGATGCGCACGCCCATGGCTTCGGCATCATTGCATGGCTGATTATTAATCGACATGCCGGTGTAGTTGAATGTCGTCCCCACGGTCCCCGAATTCGGCTGACCAACATTCATCGACGTTCCATTGGGACTGTTTACCGGGCAGGAAGCAAATGGGCAGGCCGCAAACCTTACCTGAAACTCGGGGAGCACAGCGGCATTCTGATAGATTACGGCCTGGTTCTGATACACATCGATGACCCCGTAGGAACCGTTCTGCTGACAGGTGCCCGCGTTAAAGGTGAGCATGATGTACAGCGGTTCCGGTTGTGTCGTGGCGCGATGGCAGCTCGCCAGAGAGAGTAGAAAACCGGCCAGAACAGCGAGAGCAGCCCGGCGGCAGGGCGATGTCAGGTAGGTTCTCATTTTCTCCGGCGCAGAAACACTATACCAGCTTCGCAGTTAGTGTAGACCGGGCAGAGCCAGCCTTCAGGCTGGCGTCCAGGCAATTCATTTTCATAAGGCTTGGGCCGCTGCGGTCATTTTCAATGACTGCAGCGGCCCAAGCGGTTCTTTTGTCGGCAGCGAAACGCGGCGCTAAAGCAACGCTCTACCCGTGCAGGGTCCCTTGCGGGAGCAACCTGCTCAAGCCCCCGAAAGAAGATTACTCTTCATTGTCCCTCTTCAAATCCGACTTGATGTTTAAATTGCGAATCAGGCGGTGCAGGTAGTTGGGGTGAACGCCCAGCAACTTGGCGGCTTCGGTATAGCTGCCCTTGCTCTGCTTCACCGCATCGGCGATCATCCGCTTCTTTAGATGGTTGATCCGGTCGTGATATTTCACGCTGCTGCTCTCCGCCGGCTGCACCTCCAGCAGGGCCTCGGGCAAGTCGTCGGGAACAATCTCTTCGCCGGTGCCGAGCACGATGGCATGCTCGATGGCATTCTCCAGCTCGCGCACATTGCCCGGCCAGCTATAGCTTGAGAGCAGCGAACGCGCCGGCGAAGAGATGCCCTTCAGCGGACGCTTACACTTCTCCGAATACTTGGCCGTAAAATACATCGCCAGGAGAGCGATGTCATCGGGCCGCTCGCGCAACGGCGGCACCACCACCGAGACCACGTTTAAGCGGTAGTAAAGGTCCTGGCGGAACTGGCCTGCCTTGATGGCGTCTTCCAGGTTTTTGTTGGTTGCCGCAATCACCCGGGCATCCAGCTTCAGGGTGCGGGTGGCGCCCACGCGCTCAAATTCGTGTTCCTGCACGGCCCGCAGGAGCTTGGCCTGGAGCAGGGGCGCCAACTCGCCGATCTCATCCAGGAAAATCGTCCCGCCTTCGGCAATCTCCAGCCTTCCCTTCTTGGTGGCAATCGCTCCGGTGAACGAACCTTTCTCATGGCCGAACAACTCGCTTTCCAGCAGCGCCTCCGGGATGGCAGCGCAGTTGATGGTGACGAAGGGCTTGCCGGCGCGCAGGCTGTTGCGATGAATGGCCCGCGCCACAAGTTCTTTGCCGGTGCCGCTTTCGCCGAGGATCAGCACGGTGGAATCAGTCTTGGCCACGCGGGCGATGAAGTTCTGCACCTGATGCATGGGCTTGCTTTCGCCAATGATGACGCCCTCGAGATCCAGTTCCGCCTGCAAGCGGCGATTTTCGCTGCGCAGCGACTCGGTCGCCAAAACATTTTCCAGCGTGACCGCGGCGATACCGGCAACCGAATTCAAGAAGTGGACGTGCGCCTCCTCGAACTTGTCCGCCGGCGCAGCCGCGGCCATGTACAGAACGCCGACGGTCCTTTCCACCCCCACCAGGGGGACGCAAACAATGCCTTCGGTCTCGCCCGAATCGGGGAGCGGCTGGCTGAGGACGGGCGAGCGCTCCCACAAGGCGCGCTGCACAATTTCACGTCGAATGCGCATCTGGGGAACGGCGGTAGGGCGCCGCTGCCAGATGGAACTGGACGTGGGTTCTTCATCGGCGCTGCGCAGGATGACAATGGCACCCGCGTCCGCGGGTATAACTTCACCGATCAATTGCAGCAGGCGCTGCTGTAGCGGCTCAAGATCGCGGATGGAATTAATGGTGTTGGCGATCTTGAACAGAGCATTCAGATCGCGGGCCATGCGCCCGACATCGGTGCCAGGGTGCGACTGCGAGACATAGGCGCGCACGTTGGTCGTGGTCAGCAGGTCGACCGGCCCTTCCTCCCGGAACTGCACCGACGGGCAAGCGCGTTTCTCGTCCTCCGTGATCAGGAACACCAGCTCGCAGCGCCCGACGCGGACCGTGTCACCGTGAGTGAGCAACTTACGCCGCACCGGTATGCCATTTACGAATGTGCCATTGTGGCTTTTCAGGTCGATGAGTTCGAACGTGGCATCGGTTTTGCCGATGGTGAAGTGGCGGCGCGAAACCGCGCCGTCGCGCAGGCAGAGAGTATTGGCAGGATCGCGACCGACGGAAAGCTGGTCGTCCGTCATCCGGGCAACAGTTCCCTTCGAAGGTCCTGAAACCACCACCACTCGCGACGGCAAAGGTCGCCTCCGGCAGCTAGTGTAGCCGACTTCCTAGTGTGTGGCGCGAGGAAATCGAGTCGCGGTAATGAATAAAATTCACCCTTCCCAGCAGGCCGCAGAAGGCACTAACGATATGGATAGTTGCAACTATCCAATCGGATAGGAAAAACAGTTGGGGAATTGAACACCGCGACTTCTTTTCGCTCCAGCCAAATTTGTATCTGAATGGAAACTAAGGTAGTCCTAGATTGCTTTAAAGGCAGGCTTCCATTGGCACGTTACTTGCAACAATGATTTGTGATCGAGTCAAGAGCGGTGCAAGCAGGAACGAACGATAGAGATCGAGCGCCTACGTCAAGACTTGAGAAAGGCGCGAAAAGATTCTCCGATGGCCCGGAGACCGTGAGCGTAGCCCAAAGCTGCATCACGAGATAGAGAGACTTGGGGTGGGAGCGCTCCAAGTCTCTTTTTTCTTGCAAATTCCCCTTTGAAGCCGTTTCCCACAATTTTCGCGTCAGAACCTCGCGCCATAACCTAAGCTAAGGTCTCGCGGGGAATGTCCCCACCTCAACGGCTAGGCCGCTGAAAAAGTCGAAACAGCAGATCCCTCGCGGCCTGACGGCCGCTCGGGATGACAATAATGAAGGGCTTTTCGGCACGACTGAAGTGTCTGCGTGAGTACTCGATTTGAAAGTTTACGGTGGGAGAAGACTGCTGAGATCGGCGCTAATTAAGCCGCGCAGCGGCGGCATGAAGTTAGCCCGGCGCGTAAGCGCCGGGTGGAGTGTCGGCGCTAATTAAGCCGCGCAGCGGCGGCATGAAGTTAGCCCGGCGCGTAAGCGCCGGGTGGAGTGGGAAATTGAGCCGAGCCGCGGAGCGGCGACACGGTTCTCACGCAGACACTGAAGTCGTGCCCTGACACAAAGCTCGTGAAATCGGACGCCCGGACCCTGGCACGCGGCCAACAAAAAACATGCCTTCATGTCAGTTATGGGTTGCGGTTAACCGGGCTAAGGCCTAAGATAGAGAAGTTGGGGATGGTCCCTCGTCCATTTCCAACCAACACCTAAAATCTACAGTTCCACGTTCGAAAGTCAAGCATTCCCTCATGCACAGCGCCACTCAATCTGTGTGCGAGCACTCCCAGGAGAGACTAAGATGGCGTGGTACGCGTATTGTATTACGGAGCAGCAGGGCCTTCAGAACGGCACGCGAGCCCGGCGTCCCTTCGCGATAGAGAACCTTCGAGGCGTGAATGGCGCTTCGATACTGGCCTACCCCAGCGGCGATTTCGCAGTCATCGTGAGCGAATATTCCGCCGCACAAACTCTCACCCAACAAGCCATCGTCGATCACTCCCGCGTGGTCAGTGAGTGCTTCCGCACGCTTACCGTGCTTCCTTTCCGCTTTGGCACCATCTTCGATTCCGATGAAGCCTTGCGGCGCGCAGTCAGGGCGAACCGCAGGACCTTCCTGGAGACGGTTGCCCGTTTGCGCGGCAAAGCCGAAATGCACTTCAAGCTTCTGGTGAAAGACGGCATGCTGGAAGAAGCGATTTTGGAATTGCCCACCGGAGTGGGAGGGGAATATCTGCGCCAGTTACGGGAGCAGGCGACGCGTGACCGAGAACGGCAAACCAAGGCGCGCGCGCTTTCCATGCAAGTGCATAAGCTGTTCTTGCCCCTGGAGGAAGACGTGATCTGCAAGCGTACCGACTCCGGCGGTATGCTCATTGATTTTGCCCACCTGATCGACTCCAAGGCGGTAGAGAAATATCAGAACCGCTACTGCACGGCCACACGACACTTCAAGGACTGCCACGTCTCGATCACCGGCCCCTGGCCTCCGTATCACTTCATGCCGGGTAATCTGCGCACGGTTTCCGGCGGAAGCTAGCGGCGGCGGGTGCAAAAAGTTCGACCAAAGGGCGACCGATTGCGGCCGCCCTTTTGAAATTCCTCGTCGATTACAGGCTTAGGCGGAAAACCTGTCCGATAGTTGCTCATTCGGGCAGCAGCGGGTTTACAATCAGTCCACACAATCATTGTTCGTAATTCTTGAGTGGGGATGCTGACACGGTGGGCCCAGGATTTTACTGGAGCCGCGCCGGGACCCGTGCAACCTGCAAGTGGGTATGGGAATTCTCATATTTGATCATTGATTTCCCTGTGTGGGTCGGGGAATGCTTCCTTGTTCACCTGGAATGGGAGTGGAATGATTCCCGCAGCGAAAGTACGAGTGCTGATCGCCGACGACGACGCGGGCAGGGGAAGCTTTCTCGCTTCCCATCTGATGCGCCGCGGATTCGAGGTGAGCAGCGCCACCAGCGGCGAAGAAGCCCTGCGATTGCTGCGCGCGCAGGAGCCAACGTTGGTACTGCTGGACCTGGCTACGGCCGGCGGCAGCGTGCTGCACACCCTGGAACGGATCAAGCAGATGAGGCCGCATGTTCCCGTGGTGATGCTGTCAGCCCGGCACGATCCCGACACGATTTTCAATGCTTCCAAGCTGGGCGCCGACGACTACCTAGCCAAGCCCTTTGAAGCCGGGGAATTGGACCTGCGCATCGACCGGATTCTGGAGCGGCAACACGCGCCCGGCGAGGCCACGCAGCTCCGCGATCAAGTTCGGCGCCATCGCGATTTTGCCGGCCTGTTCGGAACCAGTCCCCGGATGGAAGAGGTGAAGAACACCATCGAGCAAGTCGCCGACACCACGGCTACGGTGCTGATTCGGGGCGAAAGCGGTACCGGCAAAGAAGTCGTCGCCCGCATGATCTATGCGCAATCGGGGCGTTTCGACGAGCCGTTCGTCAAGGTCAATTGCGCGGCCATACCCAACGAGCTGCTGGAGAGCGAGTTGTTTGGTTACGAGCCCGGGGCATTCACGGGCGCGAACCGGCAAAAGCTCGGCAAGTTCGACCTGGCCAACTCCGGCACTCTGTTTCTGGACGAAGTGAGCGAGATGCATCCCGCGCTGCAAGCCAAGTTGCTGCACGTTCTACAGGACGGGGGTTTCTCGCGTCTGGGCGGTAAGCGCGACATTTCCGTCGACGTCCGCGTATTGGCCGCCACCAACAAGCATCTGGAACACGCTGTCCAGGATGGGAGCTTTCGCGAAGATCTTTTCTATCGCCTGAACGTAATCACTATTCATATTCCGCCGCTGCGCGAGCGGTGCGAGGAGATTCCGGTTTTTCTGGATTATTTTCTGCGCAAGTACAGCGAGTTTTACGGCAAGCAGCCTGCGCCGTTCAGCGAGTCTGCCGTCCATTGCATGATGGAATATGGCTGGCCGGGGAACATTCGCGAGCTGGAGAACCTGGTCAAGCGCTACGTCATCGTAGGCAACGAAGCCCAGATCGTTCGCGAGCTGGCGACCCATAGATCGATGGTTAGTTCTATCGATGCAGCCAGTTCGGAGGTTGCGACAAAGGACGTAAAGTCTGTCGCTGAGCGATCGCCGGCGACAACTGGCGCGATCCCGATCAACACGGGGAAAAGCAGCAGCAGCGAGCCGGAGGGTCCGTCCTTGCTGGAAATTGGAAGGCGCGCTGCCTTATCGGCGGAGCGCGAGGCAATCGAGCGGGTATTGACGCAAACCCGCTGGAACCGCCGGCAGGCAGCCAAAATTCTTAAGATCAGCTACAAGGCGCTGCTCAACAAACTGAAGATTATCGACGACGAGAATACCGAGAATAAGAATCGGACCGCCTAAAGGTTTGCATTTAATTGCCAATTTTTTCGTTCAAACCGCAGGCGCTGTTTCCAAGGAAAACCGAGCATCATCCGTGCTGCCAATGACTTCGCGGGGCTTTTCGCCTACCGCCTGGCTTTGGAAATTGAATTGCACTAATCCAATCACCAAAGAGGCACAAAATCCCTTTGAAGTTAACCTCTTCACGTCTGTCTCGACGTATCTCTATCGGTCCTGCACCGCAGGGCATTGCCTCGCACGCCTTCCCTGAATGACGCCCACCATCTCGCCTCTTTCAGGAAGCGGCCTACGGGGCCGCTTTCTTGCGTCTAACGAGTCGCGGGGCGAGAGTTCGGCATCAAACTCCTGAATTGGCCGATGTGCCAAATGACGGTGACGGACGGAGTTGACGTATGTTCTTCCCGACGCATATCATTCCGCTTCGCACATAGCATCTTCGCTCGCCAGGCCCATGGGCCTTTAGTGCGGGATCGGCGAGGTACAGGACGATGGAGAGAAAGAGACTGGAAAATTTCAAGAAGCGATTGGAGGAGCGGCAGCGGGATTTGCGGCATGCCATGACTCGTACCGCTCAGGATGGCCGCGACGCCGACGTGGAGTCGGCGCAGGACATCGCCGACCGGGCGGCCAACTCGTACAACAAGGAATTCCTGTTCCATCAGAGCAACACCGATCGCCAGCTCTTGCAGATGGTGGACGGCGCGTTGGATCGGATCCGGGAAGGGGTCTTCGGCCAGTGCATCTCCTGTGGCACAGAGATCAACGCCAAGCGGCTGGAGGCCGTTCCCTGGACGCGCTACTGCATCGGGTGTCAGGAGAGGCTGGAAAAGGGAATGCTGGAGCACAGCAGCACCTAAGCCCTTCAGGTGGAAGACTGAAGACTAACGAAGCCGCCTCGGACAGGGGCGGCTTTTGTCATCGGCCAAGGCAGAAGTTTGGTGGTGGGCTGCTTTGATCGCGGCGCCAGGTCAGGACAGCTTGCGGCGCAGGACGCCAGCCAGTCCGAGGCCTTCCAGAACCAAACCGCATGATGCCGCCGGGCTCAGGAACTGCCGAAAATCGTGAATGTTTCCGAAGGAATTGTGCCCACCTGATTCTGGGAGGCCGACGACGGGCAGCCCGGTGACGTGCAGCCGATGCCGGAGTTCTCATCCCAGTACACCGGATCGCCAAAGACAGTCACAGCGTTCTGCAGGTTGAGCCAGTAGGTGCCACCGGGAACCAGGCCGGTTACGTTTATGGTCCGCACTGTGATCGCAGCGAGTTGGTATGCATACGCGTTTTCGCCATCATTCGTGGTGATTATGCTAGTCGCATTAGGGCATGTGCCCGGAGCAAATATAGATAGCGAACAGTAGCCGGTGGCAGTACCGTAGCCATAGCAACCGGGGCCAGGGCAAACACCGTTCTCTTGGGCGGTGATGGACCAGTCCACCGAGGTCACTACGTCGCCTAAGACCAGCCAGGTTTCGAACACGAGCCTGGTGACCCTTGTGCCGCCGGCGACGAAGCTGTCACTGACGATGAAACCGAAGTTAATGGTCCACGCGTCGGTATCACCGTTCAATGGACCGTTGTTATACGACCAATCCGATTGTGCCCAAGCTGGGCTTGTAGTCAGAGCAAAGAAGAGAATTGTGAGCGCCGCAAGGTGCAGTTTCATGGCAAGCCATCCTCTCAGGTGAACGTTGGCTGGCATTTGACACCCAAACAAACCCAAAGTCAACGCTGTTTTTTGCGCAATTTCTCATGCCGCTCTTTCCGTCCTCCGCTGGTACTGCTCCCAAAGGGAACGGGGTTTGCCCCGTCGCACGGCCGAACCCTGTTCAATGCTGACGGCTGGTTGCGGACGGCTTATAATCGAGGGTTTTGTGACTTCATTCGGAGGCGAACCGTAATGGCGCAAGTGACGATGGCAGCGATTCCCGCCCTGAAGGACAGCTTTGCGCAACTGCGCACCCGCATGGACAAGGCGGTGGAAGACTTCCGCAAGGAGATGGCTTCCACCCGCACCGGAAGGGCGTCGGTGCACATGCTGGACAGCGTGACCGTGGACGCCTACGGCTCGCAGATGCCGCTGAACCAGTTGGCCAACGTGAGCGCGCCGGAGCCGCAGCTCATCACCGTGCAGGCCTGGGACGTGAGCCTGATCGGGGCTATCGAGAAAGCCATCCGTAGTGCCGACCTTGGCTTGAATCCCATGAACGATGGCAAGCTGGTGCGCGTGCCCGTGCCCGCGCTGACTGAAGAGCGCCGCAAGGACATGGTGAAGCACCTGCACAAGGTGCTGGAGGAGCATCGCACCGCAGTCCGCAACATTCGGCGCGACGGCAACGAGCTGATCAAGAAGGCCATGAAGGAAAAGAAAATCACCGAGGACGAAGAGCACGGCGCGCTGGAGCAGATGCAGAAGCTGACCGATGACGAGATCAAGAAGATGGAAGAGCTGGCCAAGGGCAAAGAGAAGGAAGTGCTGTCGATTTGAAGAGAGCAACTAGCGACTAGCGATTAGTCCTGGTCAGGAGTGGAGCATGCGAAGCAAGAAAGCTGGGTGGATCGTGTTTCTCGGATGCCTGCTGCTGCTCGGCTTCGCCGCCACCACGCGCTATTCCAAGACGGCAGACCTTGCTGTGATCGGTTTACGGCTGACGGTGCTGGTCGCGCTGTCGGTGGTGATGGTTCGCGAACTATGGAAACGTCAACACGGGCCGCCTGTCCAAGACGTTCATCGCCAGCGGGAGCGGGGAAATCTCCTGCTGCGACGGCTGCGGTGCTGGTTTTACGATGAGCAGGAGCAGCGCGACTGATCTTTCCCGTGCGCTCCGTGCGGCGCGACTCAACTACCCTCCTTCGAGGACCCATTCTTGAAAACGTCCTACAAACAGAGCGATCGCGCCTCTTCCGCTGTCATTGAGCACAGGCACGAAGAGAATGGAACTGTCGTCCGGAAGCTGGAAGTAGCCATTCTGATTCTGTGGCTGGTGGCATGTTCCGCCGCGGTCTTCTGGCGCACATTTCGTCTGCCTTACGCCTTCGATGATCTCGACCACCTGCACGCGTTGACCACGCTTCGCTCGGGACAGATATCGTTCTCAAGTTGGTTCTTCCTGAATCACAACGAGCACATCGTTCCCCTGCTGCGACTCTATTTCCTGGCCGCAACCCGGATCGGCGGCCTGAATGCCCTGCCACTGCACATCATGGTGTTCCTGACTTACGTGGCGGGTGCGGTGGGCTGCGCGTGGATATTCTTTTCTCTTACCAAATCGCGATTAGGAGCCTGGCTGGCGGGAACCATTTACGCCGGCGCCGGTGGATTTGCGGGATCCACAGTTTGGCAGCCCACGATAGCTCAATTTTCTATTTCCGGGACCCCATTGATACTTGCTATGGCGCTTCTGGTAGGCCCTTATGCCCGCAAACCATGGTCGATTGTAGCTATATTCGGGTTGGTGCTGGTGGCCGCGATGGGAATGGGCGCCATTGCCATGGCAGCTCTTGCCATACCAATCTACCTCTACCTGGCCAAGCCTGAATCCGTTCCGGCGCGCAGACGCGACCTAACGATTGCCCTGAGCCTGCTGTTGATCGTTTCCATTCTGGCCGCTACGCGCTGGATGATGGCTATGCATGGCCTGGTAGGAAAGGGCGCAGTATGGAATGGCGTCAACCACTCGCTCCATTTCACTTGGAAAGGCCTTGGTAACGGCCTGTTCCTGATTCTTACTGTCCCAGGCCGCTTCCTGCTGGCCTGGGTTCCAGCCGGCGAGCTCGGCTTAACCGTTGATCTGGCCGCATCCTTGGTCGGTTGGATACTGGTGGCCGTTAGTTTGCGCTGGGTCCCAAAACCGATGCGCGTAATGCTGGTATCGCTCTGGCTTGGGGACTGCCTCTTAACCTTGTTGATCGGGTTGGGGCGATATCGGGACACGTACCCGGAACTCTTCGCCACCGATCGCTATTATTTCTTTTTCCTGCTTGCTTTAGCGCTTCAGACCGCCGCGGTGTTGCGAGCGCTTGTGGCCCGGGCCTCGGGTGAGGGAAGCCGCTCCCGTCGAGTTGCCGTCGCTTGTATCCTGAGCGCCGTCTTGCTAGCTTCGCTGGCTGCGGCCCATTCCCGGCTTGATCAGTGTGTGTATTGGGGCATCCTGAAAGATCACGAACATGCTTTTCAAGAGGCAAAAGTGCTGGCGAGGATTCTCCAGGACCGGGCTGCCCGGCAAGAGCTTCATCTTGCCGATGGGCCGCTGCGCTTTCCCGGCGTCCACAAAGACCACATCGCGCTGGCTTGCGTTGTGTTCACGCAATTTCCCGATGGCTTGCCGGGAATTACATGGACCTTCTCCCGCACTAAGCCGACCAACGTCGCTATCCCGTGGAATGTTCCGCCAATCTCGGATGCGGATGCCGCCATCGAGAACCAGATACTCGACGAATGGGCGCGAATCGAGCAGCGGCGCCCCTATTCGTGCGTGATCGGCGGAAAGATGCGGGACATCACTGGTCCTAACAGCACCAGTTGTGCCGAGGCCGCTAAGGCGGTTCAGCAGTAGGTGTATAGCAAAGGGTGGAGCACGCCCTTCACAGGCCACTGAAACCGTCTAAACAGCAGATCCCTCGCGGCCTGAAGGCCGCTCGGGATGGCAAAAATAAAGGGCTTTTCGGCACGACTGAAGTGTTTGCGTGAGAACCGTGCCGCCGCTCCGCGGCTCGGCTCAATTTCCCACTCCACCCGGCGCTTACGCGCCGGGCTAACTTCATGCCGCCGCTGCGCGGCTTGTTTGG
>JBEKQY010000066.1:0-16079 GCA_049519235.1 Candidatus Korobacteraceae bacterium
GACCAAATTCTTGGGGAAAACAACTTTCAGAACGAGATTGTTTGGAAGCGGGCCGACGCTCACAGCGATGCAAAGCAGGGGTCCATGCACTACGGCAGAGTGCATGATTCCATTTTCTTTTACAGCGGCAGCCAAGACTATACGTTCAATTTCATCTACAATCCGCTGCCCGCTTCGACTGTTGAGAGTTGGTATCGCAACGTGGAAGAGGGCACGGGACGCCGGTACAACAAAGGCTGATGTCACGGGACCCGGAGGCGAAGCGAAAGGCTGCCCCGTGTATGAGTGGAAGGGCGTAACAAGAGCATGGCGGTACAGCAAAGAGAACATGGAGCGGCTAGAGCGTGAAGGGCTGCTCGTGTACTCCAAGACTGGCATGGTTTATCAGAAGCGGTATCTAGATGAGAGCAAGGGCGTGCCCCTGCAAAGTTGGTGGGACGATATTGCCATGCTCAGAGGCATCAGTCAGAGTCGTGAACGGCTCGGCTACCCCACGCAAAAGCCGCTCGCGTTGCTGGAGCGAATCATCAAGGTATCGTCACGCGAGAATGACATTGTGCTTGATGCCTTCTGTGGATGTGGCACTGCGCTAGTAGCGGCAGAGAACCTTCGACGGCAGTGGATTGGAATAGATGCCGGAGCTGGACTTCATGGATGAGTGGTATCCAATTCAGGTCAAGCAAATGGACCGCGTGGGCCGCCCCGACATAGATATGTTCGAGGCCGCGATGATGCGGACACGGCGTAAGAAAGGCTTTTTCGTGGGCTTCGATTTTTCGCGGGACGCGCTCACGGAGGTTGACGCATTCTTCCGGCGTGAGCACACCGTTATAATCCCGCTCACCGTGCGGGAAATTTTGGATGAGCAAATCGCTCAAAAGTTGGCGTGATGGCGACCCGCCATGTTGAGGGCTTATTTCTTCGGAGGGACACTATCGCCGTCTGAGTGGTCATTATCTTGAGGCTGTGGGTCATCGGACGCGTTGCGCTGGGGATTGCGCCACTCCTTTAGGTGCGATACCACCGCACTAACTACTTTCATAAAATTCGCTTGGGATAGATGTCCAGACACTAAGAGAGAAATCGCTGCAACAACGAGGAAAAGAAGAATTGAAATCGAACTCAGTTCGTACGCAAGACCCTTTGGGTAATGCAAGAGTGCGTACCAACACGCTAGAACTGCGGCACCGCCTAGCACTACGTTCACCCACAAGATAAGTGTGGGAGATACTCTTGCCCCTTGTTTGCGTCGGTATTTGCTGGTTTGCTTCGCAAGCTCTATCGCAGCCTTCCTAATGTCAGGATTCTTAGACTTCTCGCCCATGCGCAGGAGGTCCATCATTTCCTTACGGCCCTGGTCACTGAGCGTGGGACCTTTTTTGCCCTGCTTGGAGGGACCGCCTTTGCGGGGGGATACCATCACGCTGCGAGGTCCCGTGAATCGCTCGCGGGTGCAAATGCGACTTCAACTTTCAAATCTGATGGGTCATGCTCGCAGTCGCAAAAGTCACAATGCCCCACGTCGTCGAGCGCCTCAAGGCTGTCTACCGTGGCAAGCAACGCGTTTTCTCGCCGACAATAGACGTTGTAAACGCGGCGCAAGACCGCCTCTTCCGCCAGCATCTCAAGCAGCACGAACGCTTCGCCATCATTAAGCCCGAGTGCCGACGCGGCGAGTTTCGGAATGATGTACCTTTGCCCGCTGATTATTTGTGCCACTATGTACGCGGCTAAGCGGTCCAGGAGAGGTGCGACTCCGGGATGCCGCTCCTTAACGCGCTCTAATTCGGGAGATGACATACTCCACCTCCTCATTGCTACAATCTGCGTTAACTTTCACATACCCCTCATCGGCGTTGATGTGCGTGTAAACCTCCCGTTCGAGGAATCCGCTCGATGCTTTCGGAAGCCAATAGAAAGACTCAGCATCCCACGCCCAAGTTTCGCCGTGACGTTTGTAAGCGAGTTGCCAATCATCGCTGTCCCGAACATCCGCTCGGGGACCAATGGTTTTGGTCTTGTAATTCTTCTGTGAGGTGTGGTCATCAATGTGAATGCGGACTAGTCTCGGCTCTTCCTGCTCCACTAAGCGTTTGATGACTGGCCGCAATTCGACAAATTCAGCTTTGCAGCCCAAGATATCCCGCGCTTTCTGAAGATACGCGTCGTAATACGCATCCGCTGTCATGCGCCCGCTCTCGTCTTGATACGAGTGCCTATTGTCGGGCGGGTTGAGACGCAGCTCGGCTTTGCCATCCCCGAAATTTGCAATGAGCACTGCCCGTTTCTCGACCTTTTTCTCTTCGATTCCCGTTCCTTCTGCGTTGACCTTCACCATCGTCTGCTCTTCGGCCCATTTCAGGCGCAGAAGGTTTCCCTCAAGGTGCGCATAGACGGGAGACATCGGTCGAGTTTTGTGCCCTGCGAATATTCTCTCTTGCTTGACGGGGATACCGTACCGTTGAAGCCGGGTAGATAGTGATTTCCCCGCAGCCTTAGCCTCATCGCGGTCCATCTGAAGCAAGTAAATCCGCATGTCACTTGCTTCCTCGAAACCGATGAGCGCAGATTCTAAGGCGCTTTCCGTTAGCTCACCGTCCGCGACGCGCTTCACAATGTGCTCCGTGACACCGGCTCTCGTCAGTCGAGGCACCGACAAGCCAATTGTTTTGAGCCACGCCCGTAACCCTTCGACCGCTACGTTATCAAGGATGGGCTGAATGCGTTGTTTGATGTCTTGCAGGCTGCCTTTGTCGGCCATGCCGGTGCTGTTTTCTCCCCGCGAAAAAGTGTGATCGCTTGGTGGTTTGAACCGTTCATGGTAGTACGACTTAGGCGTTTGTACCTAGCACTTTCGGAGAAGTGCGCTCCATCTGCGCTCCGTTTGCTTGCGTATGGGTGAATTTTGATGCCTTTTGTGTCATCCGCTGCTCTGCAAGTTATTGAGTTTACGTTTGTGTGCTGATTCGACTCGCACACGCTTCCGCCAAAACTTATCGCTCGCAGCCGCTGGATCCTTCGGAGATCATTAGAATCCCCGGAATGTCGTATTGACAGGCAAGCGACGTGCCCCATATCCTCGTTACACCATGACTTCGTTGACCCATCGCCATCACCACCATCATCACGTGGCGAACGTGTCAGCGGAGATCACCTGGTAATTTCCTAAATATCAAGATCTCACGACTCCGCTGACACGATGCAGCGGGGTTTTTGTTTTTGCACGAAAGGAAACGCTATGGCGGTGGAAATCGACTTCAAGAGGATGGGTGGCCTGACTCCGGCCATCGTGCAGGATGATGTGACCGGCGAAGTACTGATGTTGGGCTTCATGGACCCTGCGGCGTATGAAAAAACCATGCAGACGGGATATGTCACGTTCTTCAGCCGCACCCGCAACCAGCTCTGGACTAAAGGCGAGACTTCGGGCAACCGTCTCAAGGTTATTACTGCCACAGCCGATTGCGACCTCGACACCATCCTGTGCCGCGTCCAGGTGGAGGGTGAAGGCGTGGTTTGCCACATCGGCACGCGCACCTGCTTTAACACCAAGCTGCCTGTTGCCGCGGCCGCGGAAGGTGTGCAATGAAGCTCCGGCTTGGCATCCCCAAAGGAAGTCTGCAAGAGGCAACGCTGGCGCTGCTGGCGCGCGCCGGCCTGCAAGTCTACCTCAGCCCCCGCTCGTACTTTGCCGGCACCAACGATCCTGAGATCGAATGCATGTTGATTCGCGCGCAGGAGATGGCCCGCTACGTCGACCACGGCGCGCTCGATGCTGGACTCACCGGCTCGGATTGGGTCGAGGAGAGCGGTCTTGATGTGGTCAGTGTGGCCGACCTCATCTATGCCAAGCAGAGCCGCGGCAAAGTGCGATGGGTGCTGGCGGTGCCGGAAGATTCTCCCGCCCTGCGTCCGGAAGACCTTCGAGGAGCGACCGTCGCCACCGAACTGGTTAGTGTCACCACCCGCTATTTTCAGCAGCGTGGGATAGAGGTGAAGGTCGAGTTTTCCTGGGGAGCGACCGAAGTGAAGCCGCCCACGCTGGCCGACGCCATTGTCGAAGTAACAGAGACCGGAAGTTCGCTGAAGGCTAACCGCTTGCGGATCATCGACACGGTACTGGAATCGAACACCCTGATCATCGCCAACCCGAAGGCTTGGGCCGAGCCCGGCAAGCGGCAGAAGATCGAGAACCTGTCGCTGATGCTGCGCGGCGCCATGGAAGCGCAGGGCCGCGTCGGGTTAATGCTGAATGTTAAGGTCGAAGACCTTCCCGCCGTGCTGCGCGTCTTGCCCGCACTGAATAGCCCGACAATTTCGCAGCTAAGCGACAGCACCTGGGTCGCGGTCAATACCATCCTGGAAGAGGCGGCTTGCTGGGAGGTAATTCCGCGGCTCAAGGCCGCTAACGCCCAGGGCATCGTCGAGTATCCGCTTAACAAGGTGGTGATGTGATGCGGATTCTGCAGGGCAAGGCCGCGGAGAATGCGGTCACCAAGCTGGCAACGCGCAGCTCTCAGTTGGAGAAGGTGGAACCACGAGCGCGCCAGATCATTCGTGCGGTGAGGCGCGGTGGAGATCAGACGCTGGTTCGCTATGCCACATTGTGGGACGGCCTGCAAGCGGGGCAGTCCGTCAGGGTTCCGGTTGAGGAGATAGCCGAGGCTTGGAATGCAATTTCGCGCGACACGCAGAACGCCTTGCGGTCTGCCGCAGGCAGCATCCGGCGTTTTTGCCAATGGCAGATGCCGCGCGAATGGCGCAGGAAGGTGCCAGGCGGTGAGCTGGGTCAGATCGTGAGGCCGCTGGACTCGGTTGGTTGCTACGTGCCCGGCGGGCGCTATCCGCTCCCTTCGACTCTGCTGATGACCGTGATTCCCGCGCAGGTTGCCGGCGTGCCGCGCATCTGTGTGGTGTCTCCTCGCCCGCAGGCGG
The DNA here is from genome assembly GCA_049519235.1 of Candidatus Korobacteraceae bacterium. Classification (GTDB taxonomy): domain Bacteria; phylum Acidobacteriota; class Terriglobia; order Terriglobales; family Acidobacteriaceae; genus Bog-257. Next base: position 4,936 of record JBEKQY010000066.1, read on the forward strand.
CAACGCTGGCTGCCGCGGCTCTGCTTGGGGTTCGCGAGGTCTACCGCTGCGGGGGGGCGCAGGCGGTAGCAGCGCTGGCTTATGGAACGGAAGCGATTCCTCGCGTGGATAAGATCGTCGGTCCCGGAAACAGTTTTGTCACCGCCGCCAAAAAGCTGGTCAGCTCCGACTGCGCCATCGATATGCTGGCCGGTCCCACGGAAGCGGTGTTTTGCAGCGACCAGGGCGATCCCAGATTTCTGGCAGCCGACATGGTGGCGCAAGCGGAGCACGATCCTGATGCCGTCGTCGTGCTGATTACGACGAAGCCGGCGCTTGCCAAGAGCGTGCAAGCCGCAATTGTGGTCGCAAGCCAGGGGAATGTCATCGCACGGCAAGCGATTCGCCGCAATGGGCGTCTGCTGGTTGCCGATTCGCGGCAGCAAGCTGTGGCGTGGATCAACCGCATTGCTCCGGAACACCTGACGGTCGACGAGGACGATCTTGCTGAAGTGCGCAGCGCAGGCTCAATCTTTATTGGCGACTATTCACCGCAATCCGCCGGAGACTATGCTGCTGGGCCGAATCACGTTCTGCCTACCGCTGGCGCGGCGCGCTTTCGCGGAGGTCTGAGCGTGCACGATTTCTTGAAGATCATCACCGTGCAGCGATTCGACGCGGCCGGGCTGAGCAGAATTGCCTCGGTGATTACGACGCTTGCCGAGGCCGAAGGTCTGCACGCTCACGCTGGATCGGTGCGAGTGAGGTGCGCCCATGCTTAGCGCCAGGAAAGCGGTGCAGAATTTGCAGGAATATCATCCGCCGCTGGCGCGGCGCGACGGATTGCGCCTGGACTTCAACGAGAACACCGAAGGATGCTCGCCCCGTGTACTGGAGCGGCTAAGAAAGATCACGGCAGAAGACCTGGCGCGTTATCCCGAGCGCGAGCCGGTGGAGGCGGTCGTCGCTACGCACATCGGATTGGCGCCGGAACAAGTGCTGCTCACCAACGGCGTCGATGAAGCCATTCATCTGCTCTGCGAGACCTATCTGGAGCCGACTGACGAAACGCTGGTGGTGACGCCCACCTTCAGCATGTACGAAATCTATGCCGCGGCAACAGGGGCGCGCGTCACTCGGGTGCAGTGCGAGGCAGACTTCCGGTTTCCCCTGGCAAAGGTATTAGCCAGCATTACTACCGCGACCCGCCTGATCGCGGTTGCCAGCCCGAATAACCCGACAGGTACGGCCGCAAGTCGCGAAGAGCTGCTGCAGATTGCCAAAGCCGCACCGGATGCGGCGATTCTGGTGGATGAAGCATACTTCGAGTTTCACGGCGAGACTGTCATCGGCGATATCGGCAAGTTTGAGAATCTGTTCGTGGCGCGAACTTTCTCGAAAGCCTACGGACTGGCAGGACTTCGTGCCGGTGTGCTGGCCGGCCCGGGCGAGCTGATGCCAAGCGTGCGCCGCGTATCGTCGCCCTACAGTGTCAACGCGGTGGCGCTGGCGGTGTTGCCCGCCGCACTTGCGGACAGCGATCATCTCAGTCGCTATGTCGCGCAAGTGAAGAATGGCCGCGCGCGGCTGGCTGGCGAGCTGAGCGGGCTTGGGCTTTATAGTTGGCCCAGCCAGGCGAACTTTCTCTTGACGCGGATTGGAGAAAAGCATCGCGAGTTTGTACAGGCAATGCGGCAGCGTGGCATCCTGGTGCGCGACCGTTCCGCTGATCCCGGTTGCGAAGGATGTGTGCGCATCACACTAGGAAACGATGCGCAGACATCGCAGCTCCTTATTGCACTACGACAAGTCGCGCATGAACTCGACCTGGGCCACAAGGTGACGGCATGAGACGCGGACGCATACATCGCAAGACCAACGAAACCGAAATCCGGATCGCGCTAACGCTGGAAGGTCATGGACGCGCGAGCGTCAGCAGCGGCATCCGATTCCTCGATCACATGCTGGAACTGTTTGCGCGGCACGGAGCATTCGACCTTGAGCTGAAGGCAAATGGCGATCTCGACGTCGATCAGCACCACACGGTCGAGGACGTGGGCATCGCTCTGGGCGAGGCGTTTGCGCAGGCGCTGGGCAGCAAGCGCGGTATCTTTCGAGCGGGATATTTCGTGATGCCCATGGATGAAACGCTGGCAGTTGTCGCAGTCGACTTCGGTGGACGCAGCACTGCGGTGGTCGAGACGAAAGTACGGACACGGCTAGTCGGGGATTTGCAGACGGAGCTGGTCGCCGACTTTTTCGACGGATTCGCCCGCGGCGCGAAGGCCAACGTGCATGCGAAAGTACTCTACGGAAGGTCAAACCATCACAAAATTGAAGCGCTGTTCAAGGCGTTCGGTCGCGCGTTGCGCGTGGCCTGCTCCAAAGATCGCCAGCTCGGACGCATGCTGCCCAGCACGAAGGGATTGCTGTGATTGCCATCGTCGATTACGGCGCAGGCAACCTCGCCTCGGTGGTAAAAGCCGTCAGGCACCTGGGACGCGAGTGCGTGGTGACCGACGATGGTGAGATTGTGCTGGCCGCCGAGAAGCTGATCATTCCGGGCGTAGGCAATTTCCGGGCGACGTTGCCGTTGACTGACGGCCGTCTTGGCACAGCGCTGCGAGCAGCGATCGCAAGCGAGAAACCTGTGCTTGGCATTTGCCTGGGGCTGCAATGGATGTTCGAGGGCAGCGACGAGGCCAGTGAATTGCGTGGTCTGGGAGTGTTCCCGGGTAAATGCACGCGCTTCTCCGAGCGGGTGAAATCGCCGCACGTAGGGTGGAACCGCATCGCGATTGAGCCGCGCTCGCGCCTGTTGCGGGGTATTCCGTCCGATGCCTATGTTTACTTCACGCATTCATATTGGGCGCCGTTGTGTGCGGACACGGTTGCGACCTGTGTGTACGAAACTGCATTCACGGCGGCGGCAGAACGCGGCAATCTGTTCGGTGTGCAGTTCCATCCGGAAAAATCCGGCGATGTCGGAATGAAGATCCTGGAGAATTTCTGTGCCATCTGAATCGCTGGCCAGGCGCATCATCGCGTGCCTTGACGTCACCGCCGGCAGGGTGGTGAAAGGTATCCAGTTTGTGCAACTGAGCGACGCGGGCGATCCCGCCGAGTTAGCGGCGGCCCACAGCGCGGCGGGCGCCGACGAGATCGTCTTGCTCGACATCACGGCAACTGCCGAATCGCGGAATACGTTGCTCGAAACCGTAAGCCGCACTGCCAACCAGCTCTTCATCCCGTTCGCCGTGGGCGGCGGCATTCGTTCGCTGGACGATGCGGCTGCGGTACTGGATTGCGGCGCGGACAAGGTCACGATCAACTCCGCTGCCGTGGCCGACCCGGCATTGATCACGCGGATTGCAGAACGCTATGGCTCACAGGCAGTGGTGGTGGCCATCGACGCGCGCCGCTGCGGCGACGCGTGGGAAGTTTATGTGTGGGGAGGACGAAAGCCAACGGGCAGGGACGCGCAGGCGTGGGCGGTCGAGGCCGAGCAACTGGGAGCGGGGGAAATCATGCTGACCTCGATGGACCGCGACGGCACCAAGTCAGGGTTCGATTGCGAGCTCACACGCACCATCGCCACCAGCGTGAACATTCCGGTGATCGCATCGGGAGGAGCGGGCGAGCCGCGCCACTTCGTGGACGTGTTCCAGCGGGGCGCTGCCGATGCAGCACTGGCAGCCTCCGTCTTCCACTTCGGATTGGAGTCGGTACACGCCATCAAGCAGCAGTTGCGCGCGGCGGGAATTCCAGTGAGGCTCACATGCTGATTCCCTCGATTGACCTGATGGGCGGCAAGATTGTGCAGCTCGTGCAAGGCCAGAGAAAGGCGTTGGAGTTCGAGAACTTCGGCGAGTGGGTGGCGCGTTTCTCGCCTTACCCAGTTGTGCAACTTGTCGATCTGGATGCGGCCATGGGCAACGGCTCGAATCGCGCGCTGGTCGCGGAATTCTGCGGCAAGCTGCCCTGCCAAGTCGGTGGGGGCATTCGTTCCATCTCCGATGCGCAGGCGGTGCTGGATTGCGGCGCGAAAAAAGTAATCATCGGTTCGTCTCTGATTAACATGCCGTCGCAAACGCAAGAGAATCGCGCCGGAAGCCCTCGCGCAAAGGTTAATACGACATTCGCCCGTAGCTTATGCGAGCGATTTGGCGCCGAGCGGCTGGTATTTGCCGTCGATGCGCGCGGCGGGCGAGTTGCCATTCACGGCTGGAAGACCATCACGGACATCGAGCCGGCAGCGATGATGCAGCAGCTTGAGCCGTTCTGTTCCGCCTTTCTCTACACGCACATTGACACTGAGGGATTGCTGAAAGGAATCCCAATGGATGTGATCCGCAACCTGCGGCAGAAAACGTCGCGCCAGCTAATCGCGGCGGGAGGGATTTGCCGCAGCGAGGAGATTGCGGAGCTCAATAACATTGGCGTCGATGCGGTCGTGGGAATGGCCATCTACTCCGGCTTGATAGCCATCTGACCCGTTACACGGCGCGCCCGCGGTCGAAGAAGTTGCCGAATTGCCTGGCAAATACTCGCGACCGCTGGAATTCCGCTGCTGCTTCGTGAGAACATTCTGGCTGCGAGGTGCTTTATGGCGATCAGCTTTGCCACCGATATTCGTCCGCTGTTTCGCGATTCTCCCGACGTGGAGGCGATGAAGAGTTTCGGACTCGACCTGTCCTCCTACGATGATGTCAAGGCGCACGCCGAAGCCATCTATTCCCGCCTGGAAGATGGCAGCATGCCTTGCGATGAAGCCTGGCCGGCGCAGCAAATCGCCAGATTCAAGCAGTGGATGGACGAGGGCATGGCGCCATAACGCAAGGCGAAGTATTGCCAAATTGTTACCCCATCAAGTCACAGCGACAGCCTCCGGCGGGCGATTTGTTGGATTGAAATCCAGTTATCGCTTGAAATAGGAATTGACAGCGCCGCCAGGCGAGACCACAATTTCAACCCAGCGGCCTGGGTCAACCTTGTTCCCCCCAAAGTCACCCTCTGAAAAGGAGCGCCACATGCGCCGAATCAGCTTCGCGGTTGCCCTGACAATCCCCCTGCTGGCTTCGTTTGGGACCGCCCAGCAAACAACCCGCAACGCCCATACCGTGAACGCCGCCAATAGTGCGCGGACTGAGCATTACTTTCAGAGCATCCGCCAAGATCCCAATGAGCTGCTGGTTTTTCTGCGCCAGATGCCCAAAGGCGGCGACCTGCACAACCATCTGCTCGGCGCTATTTATGCAGAGACGTTTATCGGATGGGCGTGGGAGAAAGGTCTGTGCGTGGACCCCGCCACGTTCTATCTGAGTGGGCCGCCTTGCGGAGGAGAAAAGGGTACTGTCCCCGCCCGCAATGCGCTCACCGATCGTTTTTTGTACCGCGACATGGTGGACGCCTATTCGATGCGTAAGTGGGAACTCTCCGGGCTGTCGGGGCACGACCATTTCTTTGACACATTCGACAAGTTCATCGTGGCCAGCTACGGCAAGACTGGCGAAATGCTGGCGGAAACGGCGGCGCGCGCGGCCTCGCAGCACGAGATTTACCAGGAGCTGATGCATGCCGCGGCGTTGCCGCAAGTTATAGCTCTGGCAAACAGCGCCGGCTGGGACGACGATTTTTCCCGTCAGCGCGACAAACTGCTGGCCAATGGCATGGCGCAAGTAGTGGCCGCAGCGGGCAAAGAGATGGACGACGCGGAGGCGGTGCGCAATTCCGCCCTGCGCTGCGCCACCACCCAGCCTGACCCCGGATGCCGAATCACGCAGCGGTATCAGTACATGGTATTGCGCGGTGTGCCTAAGGAGATTGTCTTCACTCAGATGGTACTGGGCTTCGAGGCGGCCAGCGCCGACCCTCGTTTTGTAGGAGTCAATCTGGTCCAGCCCGAAGAGTGGTATGTTGACAGGCGCGATTTCGCATTGCACATGCGCATGCTGCAATACCTGCACCGTGTTTATCCCAAAGTGCACATCGCGTTGCATGCCGGCGAACTAGCGCAGGGCATGGTTACACCCGAAGAGCTAAGATTTCACGTGCGCTCATCGGTCGAGACCGGCGGCGCCGAGCGCATCGGACACGGAATGGATGTGATGTACGAAGATCGGCCGCGGGAGCTGCTGCGGGAGCTGGCGCAACGCAATGTGATGATTGAGATCTGCCTGACCAGCAATGCCACCATTCTTGGGGTCACGGGCAACCGTCACCCGCTGGGTGAGTACATTCGCGCGGGAGTTCCGGTGGCGCTGGCGACCGATGACGAAGGCGTCTCGCGATCCGACATGACCCAGGAGTTTCTGCGGGGCGCGCTCGATCAGGACCTAACTTACGCGCAGTTGAAAACCATGGTTCGCAGCAGCCTGGAACATGCATTCATTGCTGGTGCGAGTTTGTGGAACGATGCCCGAAGCTTCAAGCCGGCGAAGGAATGTGCCACCGATATGGGCACGCCGCACCCGCCGTCGGCGACATGCCAAAGCTTTCTCAAGAAGAATACTAAGGCAAACTTGCAATGGGAGCTGGAGTCGCAACTGCTCACGTTCGAATCGCAGCCTTGGCAGGGTATCCCTGCGTCCGGGCAGTAGCGCTGGATCGGTGTGTCGCGCCCGGTTGAGCTTGCGATCGGGCTCTGGCGAAGTCAGGGAAGTGCGCGGGCGCCCAATGCATTCGCGTTTTCGGATGAGTGGGAACTGACCTTTATGGAGAAAAGCTTTCACTGACCACTGGCCACTGGCCACTGACAACTGACTATAATGGTCTGACCGGGCGAAGTGTGGGTCTTGCCCGGTTTGAATCCTCGTAATATTCCATCGCATCAGCCAACTGGAGGACGATACCGAATGGCACATGAAGTTCCGCCGCTGCCCTACGACTACGCTGCGCTTGAACCCTACATCGACACCCAAACCATGCACCTGCATCACGACAAGCACCATCAGGCTTACGTCACCAACCTGAACGCCGCGCTGGAAAAGGCTCCCGAGCTACAGAAGCTCAGCGCCGAAGAGCTGCTGCGCAGCCTGGAGAACGTTCCCGAAGCGATCCGCAACGCCGTGCGCAACAACGGCGGCGGCCATGTCAATCACTCCATGTTCTGGAAGATCATGGCTCCCAACGCCGGCGGCGAGCCGACCGGCCCTATCGCCGCCGCCATCAAGAGCACCTTCGGCGACTTCAACGCCTTCAAGGAGAAGTTCAACGACGCCGGGCTGAAGCAGTTCGGCAGCGGTTGGGCCTGGCTGGTGCGCGACCACGGCGGCAAGCTGCAAGTCATCAGCTCGCCCAACCAGGACAACCCCATGAGCCAGGGCTTTTATCCCATCATGGGCAACGACGTCTGGGAGCACGCCTATTACCTGAAATACCAGAACCGCCGCGGCGACTACCTGAAAGAATGGTGGAACGTGGTCAACTGGGCGGAAGTCAACCACCGCTTCCAGGCGAGCCAGAAGTAGAAGATCCAGCAGTGATGAATGCGATGAGGGTGTGCGAGCACCCTTTTTCGCTGGGCTGAATTTGTACCTCGGTTTCGAGTTTCAGGTTTCCAGTTTCAAGTGGGGAGTTCCACAGTTGATGTCCTATCGCTGTCCCGAGCGAAGGCGGTGCCGATTTTTCCCACTCTGTCGCCAACGCCCACCTCAGGGCAGCAAGCTGTAGATCGAGCCGGCATTGTCGGCTCCGCCCGCACTGGCTGTCCCGTAGAGGAGTCCGAAGCTAGTCTGCAGCAGCCCCGCGTAGGGTGGGTATTCGTCATAGGTGTCGAAGCTGTGCAACGTGGTCAGCGTGCCCGCGGGGGTGATTTTGAAGACGGTGCCGTCGTCGTAGGCCCCGCCCCCATAGGTTGTGCCGTAGAAGTTCCGGTCGCTGCCCAGCAACAGTGGGGCCTCAGGATAGTCACCGTCAGGGCCGGAGAAGCTATGCAGCGTGGTCAGCGTCCACGGCGGGTTCTGCGTGGGGATGAGTTGGAAGACCGTGCCACAGCCGTCGGTACAACTGGGGTTGCCGCCCAGCAAGGTTGGGCCGTAGAAGTTCCCGTCGCTGGCTTGCACCACTCCGACAGGCGCTATGCCGTCCGCACAATTCGGTTGCGAGCAAAAGCTGTACAGCGTGGTCAGTGTGTACGGTAACTCGGGGCTGATTTTGAAGACCGTGCCTGCATCGCTCGCCCCTCCGTATTCCGTTGTGCCGTAGAGGTTCCCGTCCCTGGCTTGTATCAGCGGAGCGTCCGGTCCCCAGCCATCCGAGCCGTCAAAGTTGTGCAGCGTAGTCAACACGCCGCTGGGAGTGATCCTGAAGAGCGTGCCGTAGCTGCCGCTATAGTAGGTTGTGCCGTAGAAGTTCCCGTCGCTGCCTAGCACCAGGTCGCCGGCCCCGCAACCTCCACTACATCCCTGGAAGCTGTACAGTGTGGTCACCCCGCCTGGCGTGTGCCCCACGGTCATTTTGAAGAAGGTGCCCTCACTGTAGGTCCCCCCGCCGCCGGTTGTGCCGTAGAAGTTCCCGTCCGTGCCCAGCACCAGCCCCCCCGGGCCGGCGCCATCCGTGCAGTTCGATTGAGAGCAAAAGCTGTACAACGTGGTCAGCGCGCCGGCCGGGGTGATTCTGAAGATTGTGCCGTGGCCGCTGGCGCCGCCGCCGGCAGTTGTCCCGTAAAAGTTCCCATCGCTGTGCTGGACCAGAACACCTACGGGGTCACTACCGTCAGTCCCGTTGAAACTCACCAGAGTGGTGAAGGCGAGTTTGTCCTGTGCAGGCGAGGGAATCACCGCCACGGCACAAAACAAGAACACGATACAGTAAGTCTGTAGTTTCATCATTGGAAATCCTCCGTAGTGCGACCTGCGTCGCGAGACGATCGAGAGGAACGGAAGTTGGAGTCGTACGGGGCTCGACAACTGGGGACGGTGAGCCGGCGGCAGATCGATCTCCTCTGCCGTAGCTTTGCCCCCTCACCAGCATTGGGGCGCCCACCCTGCCGCCTAGGGACGCGGACAAGGGTGGACGCCCGGGTTTAGTATTCCAGCCGAAATGTGGGCCGCTCCACTGCCGCAAGAACAGTCACCTAACGACCCCCTCGCCTTGCTTGCAGAATACCTACTGACCTACTGCCCGCAAGTTAAACACCTGTGCAGCGGGCCCAGACGGAAGACCGTGCCGAACTGGTCAGCCCCGCCTACCGTGGTCGTTCCGTAGAGGTTCCCGTCGGCGCCTTGCACCAAACCGCCGGCCGGATACTGGCCGTCAGTGCCGGCGAAGCTGTGCAGCCAAGTGAGCGTGCCGCTTGCGGTGATTTTGAAAACGGTGCCGTCGCTGCCGCCGTTAGTCCCCCCGAACCAGGTCGTCCCATAGAAGTTGCCGTCGGTGCCTAGCAGCAGACCAGCGTAAGGGTGGTCACCGCAGGGAGGACCGTTGAGGATTAGGGAGCAAAAGATGTATAGCGTGGTCGTTACGCCGCTCGGGGTGATTTTGAAAACGGTGCCCGAGTTGCCGTTGTCAACCCCACCGTAGTAGGTCGTTCCGTAAAAGTTGCCGTCGGTGCCTTGCACTAACCCGCCGTAGGGATAGGCACCGTCAGTGCCGGAGAAGTAATGCAGCACGCTCATTCCCTCGCCAGGAGGGGCGGTGGGGTCCATTTTGTAGACCGTGCCATTGTCACCATTAACCCCGAATCGCAACGTTGTCCCGTACAACATCCCACTGCTGGCTTGAATCAGCCCGCCATAAGGCCAGGCGCCGTCAGTGCAGTTCGTCTCGGAGCAAAAGCTGTACAGGGTGGTCAGCGTGCCCGAGGGGGTGATTTTGAAGACAGTGCCGTAATATTCATGAGCACCGCCGGTTACGGTTGTCCCGTAGAAATTCCCGTCGCTGGCTTGCACCAGCGGGGCGACCGGGCGGGCGCCGTCAGCGCACCAGTATTGAGAACAAAAGCTGTACAGCGTGGTCACTGTGCCCGAGGCCGTCATCCTGTAGACGGTGCCGTAGCTGTGGGCCCCGCCTGTATAGGTTGTCCCGTAGAAGTTCCCGTCGGTGCCTTGTACCAACCCGGCATAGGGCTCAGCACCATCGGTGTACACGAAGGTGTGCAGCGTGGTCAGCGTGCCCGAGGGGGTGACTTTGAAGACCGTGCCATAACCACCGGGCCCGCCTGCCTCGGTTGTCCCGTAGAGGTTCCCGTCGGTGGCCTTTAGCAATGTCCCATAGGGGTTGGTGCCGTCCGTGCAGTCCGTTTGGGAGCAGAAGTTGTGCAGCGTGATTAAGACTTGCGCGGATACGGTAATGCCCGCCGCGGCACAAAACAAGCAGACGATGCAATAAGTTCGTAGTTTCATGATTGGAATCCTCCGTGTTGCCATCGTTTTGAAGAGGATCGAGAGATGCGGAGAGTTGGAGTCGTAGGGGGCTCGACAACCTGGGACGGTGAGCCGGCGTCAGATCGATCTTTTCTGACGTAGCTTTGCCCACTCACCAAGCGCATGGGCATCGCAGAACGCGTAGCCAAGAATCGTGCGCTCTTATGGCCAAACGAAGCGCACGCGGGAGCGCGGAATGGTTATCGAAATCGTGCGCCTTCACCACGAACATTAACGCAGGGTTACAAAAGGTCAAGCCAAAAAGGGGAAACCATTGTATTTTCTTGGTCGCGGATTCCCAAATTGGAACCAAGACTTTCGCGAGTAACGATGTTCTGACTGATCCCGCCGCCAAGAAAAACCTATCTTCTCCGTGTATTTGTCACAGATTTGTTAACAGGCCGTTGACTGGCACTTTGATCTGTTATTAGCTGTAGATCAGGCAGCAACGGATGGCAAATATGGAGAAAATACTGGTCATCGAAGACGACGCGGCGGTGCAGCGCGCCTTGCGCCGTACCTTTGAATCCGCGGGATTCGATGTCTCCATTGCTTCCGATGGCTTGATGGCGATGGAAACCTTCCGCGCAACTATGCCTCGGCTGGTGATTCTGGACTTGCGATTACCCGGCAAGTCAGGCCAGGACCTTTGCCGCGAAATCAAACGTGAGAGTTCCAATGTTCCTATCCTGGTATTGAGCGCAGCCAGCGATGTCCTGGACAAGGTGCTGCTGCTGGAGCTTGGAGCTGACGACTACGTTACCAAGCCTTTCAGTCCGCGTGAGCTTCTGGCGCGGGTGC
>JBEKQY010000067.1:0-16056 GCA_049519235.1 Candidatus Korobacteraceae bacterium
CCGGTGATTCGGGCCCAGCTCAACAAGATCGTCGTCACTGCCGATCCCGAGATCGAGAAGGTCTTCCCGGCGCTGCAGCGCGTGATCGTGAGGATTCATACGATTGACGGCCGCGAATTCATGCAACAGCTCGACTATCCCAAGGGCGATCCGCGGAACCCGCTGACGGACAAGGAAGTGGAAGAAAAGTTTGAAGCGCTGGCCGAGCCGGTGATGTCGCGCGAGGCGCGCCGGCGCGCCATTGACGCCATCTGGAACCTGGAAAAGCAGGCGAGCGTGAGCCAACTAATGAGGCTGTTGAAGGCCGATCGCGCGGTTCCGGCAGGAGCTCACTGATGGGACAGACCATCGTTGAAAAGGTCGCCCAATCCCACATGGCCGAAGGCCCGCATCGCCCGCTGCGCGCCGGAGACTTCCTTACCATCCGTCCGCACCATGTGATGACCCACGACAATACTTCGGCAGTGATGAAGAAGTTCAAGGCCATCGGCGCCCAGCGCGTGCACGACCCCGCGCAGCCTGTGTTCACCGCCGATCACGACATCCAGAACACGGAAGAGGCCAATCTTGCGAAGTATCGCAGCATGGAGGCGTTTGCACGCGAGCATGGCATCGACTTCTATCCGCCGGGCACGGGCATTGGCCACCAGATCATGGTGGAGGAAGGCTACGTGCTGCCGGGAACGTTTGTTGTCGCCTCGGATTCGCACTCGAACATGTACGGCGCGCTGGGCGCAATCGGCACGCCGGTGGTTCGCACCGACGCAGCCGCCATTTGGGCGACGGGCGAGTTCTGGTGGCAGATTCCGCGCACTATCCAAGTGGTGCTGGAGGGCAAGCTGTCGCCCGGCGCGACGGGCAAAGACGTGATCGTCACCCTCTGCGGCCTCTACAACCGCGAGGAGGTGCTAAATGCCGCGGTCGAGTTCACCGGCGCCGGCGTGGCATCGCTCAGCATGGACGCGCGCTTGAGCATCGCCAACATGTCCACCGAATGGGGCGCGCTGGTGGGGTGGTTCCCGGTGGACGAGGTGACGTTGAAGTATCTTGAGGCGCGGAATCGCGAGCTGCGTGCAAAGGGCATCAGCCGCATTCCGGAAGAAAAGTTTGCCGAGTGGCGGGTGAATCCTCCGGCTCCGGATGCCGACGCGGTTTACGCCGGCCGCATTGTGCTCGATCTCGCCGAGGTCACGCCGCATGTTTCCGGACCGGACACAGTGCAGGCGATGCAGGCTGTGGCCGAGATTGCCAAGAAGAAAGTTGCGATTCAGAAGGCCTATCTCGTCTCCTGCGTGAACTCGCGGCTGGAAGATCTTGAGGCCGCGGCAAAAGTGTTGCGCGGCAAGAAAATCGCTGACGGGGTGCAATTCTATCTCGCCGCAGCCACTCGCTCGATACAGATAGAAGCTGAACGACGCGGCATCTGGCAGGTGCTCCTCGATGCCGGCGCACAAGCGCTGCCGTCGGGGTGCGGCCCATGCATCGGCCTAGGCATGGGATTGCTTGAAGCTGGTGAAGTCGGCATTTCCGCCACGAATCGCAATTTCAAGGGACGCATGGGCTCGCGCGACGCGCAGTGCTATCTCGGGAGTCCCGACGTGGTCGCGGCGTCGGCCGTCGCCGGATATATTTGCGGTCCCGGACAACCACAGTCCCACAATGTGGCATACCGCTTTGAGGAATTCGCCGCCACTTCGACTCCTGCAGAAAAGGCAGAGATTTTGGCGGGATTCCCGGCGACAGTTCGCGGCCGGCTAGTCTTTCTGCCGCAAGACAACCTGAACACCGACGGCATTTACGGTAAGGATTACACCTATCGCGAGGACATGACGCCCGAAATGATGGCGCGCGTGGTGATGGAAAACTATGATCCGCAATTTGCGGCGCGAACGACTGCGGGCGATGTCGTGGTTGGCGGATTCAACTTCGGTACCGGCTCCAGCCGCGAGCAGGCGGTAACCGCGCTGAAGTGCAAAGGCATTCCGCTGGTGATGGCCGGCAGCTTCTCGCAAACCTACTTGCGCAACGCCTTCAACAACGGCTTCCTCTGCATTGAGACGCCGGAGTTGGTGAATCGCTTGCGCTCCAAATTTGCCGGCGACGCCGCGCGCAGGGAGAAGACCATCATTCCCGGCGACGTGATCGAAGTGGATTTCGCGGCAAGCACGATTCACTATGCAGGCGAGCAATTCACGTTCCCGGCGCTGGGCACCGTGCCGCAGTCACTGGTGATTGCCGGAGGGGTGGAGAAGCTGGTCAGCCGCAAACTGGGAAGCGCGATGACCACGGCGCAGGTTTAGGAACTCCCACAATGTGGGGGTGATCGGTCTTCTGTTTTGGGATTATAGGGGTTTTGCGACTCCAGCGGCCAAAAGCGAGCCGCTTCCGCTCGGGATGACACATTAACGCTCAGGATGACACATTAACGCTCAGGATGACACATTAACGCTCAAGATGACACATTAACGCTCAAGATGACACATTAACGCTCAGGATGACACATTAACGCTCAAGATGACACATTAACGCTCGGGATGACACATTAACGCTCAGGATGATACTTCAGGGATAACGCTGAGGATGACACTTCGGGAAAATAGGAGCACGCAATCATGGCAAAACGCACGATCGTAACTATGCCGGGCGACGGCATTGGCAATCAAGTCCTGCCCGAGGCAATTCGCGTGCTCGAGGCCGTCGGCTTCGAGGCCGACTACGTGCACGCCGACATCGGCTGGGAGTGCTGGACCAAGGAAGGCAATGCGCTGCCTGAGCGCACCATCGACTTGCTTCGTCAGCACAAAGTGGGGCTCTTTGGAGCCATCACCTCCAAGCCCAAGAAGGAAGCCGAAGCAGAACTGAACCCTTCGCTCAAGGGCAAAAGCTATCAGTACTTCAGCCCCATCGTCGCCATGCGGCAGAAGTTCAACCTCGACATCTGCATGCGGCCTTGCCTGTCGTTTCCCGGCAATCCGCTGAACTTCATTCGCAAGAAACCCGGAGGCGGTTTTGAAGAACCGAAGATCGATGTTATGGTCTTCCGCCAGAACACCGAAGGGCTGTATGCCGGCGTGGAATGGACCGATCCTCCGCAACAGGTTCGCGAGGCGCTACGCTTACATCCCAAGTTCAAGCCGTTCGAGAACGTCGCCGGCGAAGATCTCGCGATCTCCGTGCGCATCATCACCCGCCCGGCGGCGCGCCGCATTTGCGAAGCTGCGTTCCAGCACGCGCGCAAGTTCGGCTACAGATCGGTCACGATCTGCGAAAAACCCAACGTGCTGCGCGAAACCTCGGGCCTGATGGAAGAGGTCGCCAAGGAAGTGCAAAAGCAGTACAGCGATATTCCGCTATGGTCCACCAACATCGACGCACAGACCATGTGGCTCACCAAGAATCCGGAAGACTACGGCGTGATTGTCGCCAGCAACCTGTTCGGCGATGTGATCAGCGATGCTTTCGCCGGACTGGTCGGCGGCCTCGGCTTCGCCGCTTCGGGCAATATCGGCGAGGAGGTCGCGGTATTCGAGCCGACGCATGGCTCGGCGCCGAAGTACGCGGAACTTGATCCACCGATCGTCAATCCTATTGCGATGATCCTTTCGGCGACGATGATGCTCGATCGCATCGGCGAGCACCTCAAAGCCGAGAGAATTCGCACTGCAATCGCTGTGGTGGTTGGTGAAGGTAAGGTGCGAACCTACGACATGCTGCGCATTCCCGGCGGCGCCCGCTCGCTGGCGCAGGGCGCGGCTTCGACCACGCAGATGACCGACGCCATCCTGGAACAACTTGGCGCCGGAGTGGAGAACGCGTATGCCGGCAACGGCAGAAACTAGCGTGGCACGACGCGGAGAGGCTGGCCGCGTCGGATTGGATGTTCGCTCTGACCTGCACGTCAGTTTCGAGGCGCGCGCCAGCGGCGGCATCAACATCGATCTGCGCTCGCGGGTCGATCTCTACTACGGCGAGCGTATCCGTCAGCAGGTACGCGATGTCCTGCAAACGCTGGGCGTGGAGCACGCGCACATAGCAATCCTCGATGAAGGCGCGCTGCCGTTTGTCATCTCCGCGCGAATCGAAGCGGCAGTTCGTCGTGCCGGCCTTGGGCAGGGCATGTCTGCGCTGCCAGCGGCAGTAGCGCTGCCGGCGCCCTCGGCGCGCGATCGCCTGCGACGCTCGCGGCTATACCTTCCGGGCAACGAGCCGAAATACTTCATCAACGCCGGACTACACGCGCCCGATGCGATCATTCTCGACCTGGAGGACTCGGTCCACTTCGCCGAGAAAGACGCGGCCCGCGTTCTGGTGCGTAACGCACTGCGGGCAGTGGACTTTGGCGCCGCCGAGCGCATGGTCCGCATCAATCAGTTGCCGCTTGGACTTGCCGACCTGGAGGAGATCGTTCCCCAATCGCCCGACCTTATTCTGATTCCCAAGGCCGAAACGCCGGAGCAGGTGTCTGACATTGTGGGAGCTGTGGAATCGATAGCCAAACGGAGCCATATTGGCCGCCCGATCTGGCTGATGCCAATCCTGGAGTCGGCGCTGGGCATCGAGAATGCCTTCGCCATAGCCATAGCGTCCGATCGCATCGCGGCCCTCACTCTCGGCCTGGAAGACTACACCGCCGATCTCGGCGTCGCGAAAACTCCTGGCGGCACGGAATCGCTCTACGCCCGCATGCGGGTGGTCAACGCGGCTCACGCCGCACACGTGCAGGCCATCGATTCGGTTTACGGTGACGTCGCCGACAGCGACGGGTTGCTGCGCTGGGGCGAGGCATCACGAGCCATGGGCTTCGAGGGCATGGGCTGCATTCATCCCATTCAGATTGAAATCATTCATCGCGCCTTTGCTCCCACTGCGTCAGAGTTGGAAAAGGCGCTGAACATCGTCGCGGCTTACGAAGACGCTCAGGCGCACGGGTTGGGCGTGGTCAGCCTCGGCTCCAAGATGATCGATGCTCCCGTGGTGCAGCGCGCGCTGAAGCTGGTGGCACGGGCGAAGCAGATGGGACTGACTCGCCAACCTTCGAGCGATTGAAGGTTCGATCATAAATTCGGGAGGGAGGGAACGCAATGGCGACCGGCCTAGAGATGCGGTTGACGAAGCAAGTCGGAGAGCATTTGGTTGCGGCAGAACTGGGACGACTGGGATATATCGCTACGCCTTTTGCGGGAAATGTTCCAATGTTCGATCTGCTCGTAGCTGACAAATATGGTCGCTCTATGCCGGTTCAGGTGAAGGCAATAAACGGGTTGGTACCGGGGGCGGCATGGCAATTCAACCTCGATAAGTTCTTGAAGATCGAAATTCTTAGGGGTCGTCAGTACGTACGCGGTCGGGTGCGCCTAGTGAACCCTCATCTGGTGTGTGTTTTCGTCTTGCTGAGCGGAAGAGGAAAAGACCGGTTTTTCGTTTTCCCAATCTCTGCGCTCCAACGGCACTTTACCATTGTCTTGGGCAAGAGTTTCAGGCGGCCTAAGAATCCGGAAGCAAAGCATTGTGCCATCGCTCCGGTTGACTTGGAGAGACATAGATACGAAGACAACTGGGGGATTATCCAACAGGCGCTTCGCGCCTCGAGTGCACGAGCCAAGACGCGCGCAACCGGAAGGAAAAGAGCACTGGTATGAGTTCCATAGTTGCGTCCGGACTAATCACCAATGCCACTGGGCGCCGCGTTCCAACCGTGGTGAACGGTCGGGAGGCTGTGCCGTACCAGGGGGTGGATGGGCACCGTCCTTCCGGACGCAAGGCCGGGCCGCCGATTCGCAGCAACCGCGACTATCCCACAGACGGGGACAAGCGTGTGCCCAATCTCGAGACCGCGCTTCGTCTTTGCGGTTTGCACGATGGAATGACGATCAGCAATCACCATCACCTGCGGAATGGAGATCGTGTCGCCCTGGACGTCCTGCAAACTGCGGCACGCATGGGAGTGAGGGACCTGGTCTGGTTCCCGAGCGCATCGTTTCCCTGCCACGAGCCGGTGATTGAGCTGATGAAGTCCGGCGCAGTGCATCACATCGAAGGCAGCATGAACGGCCCGCTGGGCAATTACTGCTCGCACGGACACATGCGCGGGCTGGGAGTGCTGCGCTCGCATGGCGGACGGTGGCAGGCGGTGCAGGATGGCGAGGTGCACATCGACATCGCGGTCATCGCCGCGCCAACTGCCGACTGCTTCGGCAACGCCGACGGTTCGCATGGCAAGTCGGCGTGCGGCTCGTTGGGCTTCGCGCTCGCCGATTCCGTATATGCCGATCGCGTCATCGTCGTGACCGACAATCTCGTGCCCTTCCCGTGCGTCCCCTGGCAGATCCAAGGCAACAACGTGGACTACGTCGTGGAAGTCGACTCCATCGGCGATCCGTCGATGATTGTCAGCGGCACAACGCAGATCACGCGCAGCCCCGACCGGCTGCGCATCGCGGAGCTGGTAGCGCGTTTCCTGCGCGACAGCGGCATCATGCGCGATGGCTTCTCGTTCCAGGCGGGCGCCGGCGGCATCGCGCTGGCGTTCGTGGACTACCTGGCGCACATGATGAAGGCGGCAAACGTGAAGGCCAGCTTCGTGCGCGGCGGCTCGACGAAGTATCTGGTCGATCTCCTGCAAGAAGGCCTCATCGGATACATACTCGACGGCCAAACCTTCGATCTCGACGCGGTGCGCTCCATCGCCAGCGATCCGCGGCATGTGCCGACCAGTCCTTTCACGTCGTACAACTTCCACGGCAAGGGAAACTTCGCGTCCATGGTCGATGCTTGCGTGCTGGGCGCCACCGAGGTTGACGTCCACTTCAACGCCAACGTGGTCACGCATTCTGACGGCCGCCTGCTGCATGGAATCGGCGGTTGGCAGAACTGCCTGTTTGCAGGATGTACCATTCTCGCCGTGCCATCGTTCCGCGATCGCATTCCTGTCATTGTCGATGAAGTCACAACCGTCACCGGACCGAGCGAGCTGATCGACGTGATTGCGACCGAGCGCGGCATCGCCATCAATCCCAGGCGTCAGGACCTGCTGGATGCAGTGAAAGGCAAAGGTCTGCCAATTCGTTCCATCGAAGAGATCAAGGCTGAGGTCGAGAAGATCTGTGGCGGCAAGCCCGCCAAGCCGCGGCTGCTCGATAACCCTGTGGCAGTTGTGAAGTGGGTAGACGGGACCGTGCTCGATACGGTGTGGCAGGTTGTGGACGACAATCCTTACGCTCCGAAGGTGAACGGCGGGGAGTAGCAGCGAAACCTAACGGCGAAGGGCGTAAAGCTCCGCGAGCATTGCGAACCCGGCTGGTAGCCTGTACAATATTTTTGCTTCCTGGACAGCGAGTTGTGTCCTTACTCGTTTTCACCCGTGCCGAAGTGGCGGAATTGGCAGACGCGCATGGTTCAGGTCCATGTACCCGCAAGGGTGTGGGGGTTCGAGTCCCTTCTTCGGCACCAATTCTAAGCAACTCTGAAAGAAGTCCAGCCGGGTTTCTTGAGCGTGCTATTCTGACGCGCCAATCCAGGCTTGGTAGTTAACGGAGCAGAACCGTAGCGGCAATTATTTTCTCTTCACCACAATTCTGCGTTCCTGATTGCCGCGGCGCTCGATCGAGATCTCCGCGTCGCGTTCTTTTTCGAAGCGGGGAAACTTCTCGCCCCATTCCAGCAGCACCAGATTGCCGTCTTCGGCGAAGAGTTCATCCAAGCCCAGGGTGTCGAGCTCGCGTGGCCTGTCGATGCGGTACAGATCGACGTGGAAGAGGTTGACCTCGGGGCCGCGGTACTCGTGAATCAGGGTGAACGTAGGGCTGGTGACGTCATCGTGCGAAGCGGCATGAAGACCCTCGGCGATGCCTTTGACCAGCGTGGTCTTGCCAGCGCCAAGATCGCCGCGCAGGATGACCATGCGCGCGTTCTTCAACGTGGGCGCCAGCTTGCGGCCCAGCGCCATGGTCTCTTCGGCCGAGTGGGTGATGTGCTCGTGCGCCGTCATCCGATCCGCGTCATCTCTTCGGTTGCCCATTGCGCGGCGCGGCGAAAGGCTTCCGGCAAGCCAGCGAGGAGATCAGTAGCCACCAGCGAGTGCTCGCCCATTTTCTCCGCAGCTACGTCGCCTGCCAGCCCATGCAGATAAACCGCAGCGATGGCGGCGCGCGCATAGTCATTTGGCATTTGTGCGATCACGCCCGCAGTCATGCCGGTGAGGATGTCACCGGTGCCCCCGGTCGCCATTCCGGGATTGCCGGTGGGATTGACCCAGGCGCTGCCATCAGGCAAAGCGATGATGGTGCGGTCGCCCTTCAGCACCAGCACCAGGTGATGATCACGCGCGAAGCTACGCGCGACGTTAAGGCGATCGGCCTGGACGGCTTTGATCGAAATGCCCGCCAGGCGCGACATCTCGCCAGGATGCGGCGTGAGCACCAGCGGGCGTCGTCGCCCGTCGAGCAGATTGGCTTGTCCCTCGAATGCGTTTAGCCCGTCGGCGTCAAGAACAAGCGGGGCCTTCGTCTGATGCACCGCTTCATTTACGAACTGTACTGTCTCGGGATGGCGACCAATGCCGGGACCGATGGCGACGACCGTCATCGGCTTGGTGAGATCGAGGAAGCGACCGCTCTCGGCCGCGGCCAAAGCAATCGACCCGGCTGCGGTTTCAGCCAGAGGTTCGGTCATCACCTCCGCAGCAAAAGACGCGACGCTGGTGAGCACGCGGGCGGGAGTTGCCACCGTGCTCAATCCCGCGCCCGCGCGCAGCGCAGCCATGCCCGCCATCGCGGCGGCGCCTGACTTGCCGAACGAGCCGCCGACAATCAGCACGTGCCCGTACATGCCTTTATTGCTGTCGCGAGGGCGCGGCGCGAGCAGCGCAGCAAAATCGTGCGGGGTCGTGACTTCAAGATTCAGACTGGAAACGATCACCTCGGGTGGCGAGCCGATTGGGGCGACCAGGATGGGGCCGCGCGTGAGATTGCCGAAGATGTGCGCCGGACGCGGCGCAGTGAAGGTCACGATTGCGTCCGCCCTGGCAATTCCCTCACCCGATTGCGGCGTCATCGCATCGGAATCGGCGCCCGAAGGAATATCGACCGCGACGACAGGTTTGTCGCTGCGATTCATCGCGGAGATCGCGTCAGCGTATAGCCCGGTGACCGGCGGCTTAAAGCCGGTACCGAGAATGGCATCGACGATCAGATCGCTATTGGCCAGGCTGCGGGACGACTCGGCTTCCAGTTCTTGCACGCTGTTCACCTCGACGGGACGCAACGGCAAGCGTTCGAACATGGCCAGGGCATCGCCCTTCAACTCGGTTCGCGACGCCAGCAGCAGCACTTCGACTACGCGTCCGGCGCGATGCAGCTTGCGCGCTACGACGAAGCCATCGCCGCCGTTGTTGCCTTTGCCGCAGACCACCGTCACGCGGTTGGCCTCGAGATAGTGTTGCAAGATGAATCGCGCAATGGCGCTGCCGGCGTTTTCCATCAGCGTCAACGACGGCACCCCGAAGCGTTCCGTAGTGGCGCGGTCGATGGCGCGCATCTCTTCCGCGGTGGTGATTTTCATGCGCGCTCCGCCGCTGAGTGCTCCAGCCGCCGCAGGCCGTCTGGCTCGCCCATGGCGATCAGATGATCGCCTTCATGGATGACTTCATCGGGCGAGGGATTGAAGCGCATAACGGAACCCTCGCCTTTGATGGCAAGCACAATCACGCCCATCTCCTGGCGGATGCGCGAGCCTTCCAGCGTCTGGCCGGCAACGCGCGAGCCGGCTTGCACCTGCACCTCTTCAATCTCCAGCGGAAGCTGACGGTTCATGGCGGTGTCGAAGAAGTCGACGACGTGAGGACGCATGAAGGTCTGGGCGATGCGATAGCCGGCGAAATTGTAGGGCGACACAACGTGATCGGCGCCGGCTGTCAGCAGATGTTTCTCGGCTTCTTCCTCGCTGGCGCGGGCGATGATTTGCAAGTTGGGGTTCAGGCTGCGAGCGGTGAGAATGATGTAAATGTTGGTGGCGTCGGTCGTGGTGGAGGCGACCAGGCCGCGCGCGCGCTCGATATGCGCCTGCCGCAGCACCGGCGCCTGCGTCGCATCGCCAGCTAAAGTGAGCCAGCCCTCGTCGGAATAGCGCGCCAGCTTGTTGACATCGTTATCGATGATGACGAAAGGAAGGGGTTTGCGGGCCAGCTCGCGCGCTGTGCTGCGGCCGACGCGCCCCGCGCCGCAAAGGATAAAGTGGTCCGACAATCGGCCGATCTCGCGGTCCATGCGTCTCCTGCCGAACACCGATTGTAGCTCGAATTCCAGCAAAGCTTTGGTCGCCCCCCCGAAGAACAACAGCACCAGTCCGACGCCGGCGATGATGATGAAGCTGTTGAAAATGCGTCCGGTCTGGGAGAGCGGATGGACCTCGCCGTAGCCGATGGTGCTGATGGTGGTCAGCACCATGTAAAAGCCATCGAACCACGGCCAGCCCTCGAGGAAGTGAAAGCCGGCCATGCCGATGAAGACCAGCACCACCAGGGCGAGGAAGATGATCTTCAGGTTGAAGAGAGGCTTCATTACCTTCTATTTAACCAGAGGTATGGGCAGAGACAGGACACCCGCCACGCAATGTGACGGGCGCTTCGAATGCCGCTTCGCCTACGCCAGTGCTGCTCCGCATTTCGCGCAAAAGCGCGCCTCTGGCGCGAGTTGCTGGCCACAATGAGTGCAGAATCGCGGCGGCACGGTGGCCGGGGAGGGCACCGCAAACGCAGCCGGCGCGGGGCCCGGAGAGGCTGGCTCAACTGTCGCTTGCGTCGGAGCGGGGCTCGAAGACACGGCTGCAGCTGCGTAAGACGCCTCCGGCGGCGGCACGGGAGTGCCCGCCATCGGCGCGACAGGCGGCGAAGCCAAAACTGGCGGAGATGCGGATGGCGGCGCTGCCGCAACCGCCGGTCGCTTGCTGAACTCGGAGTAAAACAGAACCGCGGCGCCGCCAAAAAACAGTAGCACGCTAAGATAGTAGCCCGGCTGATATTGCACCTGAATCAATCCCAGAGCCTCAGGTGGAGCACCCGACGTCAGTGACTGCTGCAAGGCGAGCAGACAGCCCGCCGAGAACACGCCACAAACTCCCCCGATCACCGACGTGCTGCTTTGTTTCAGCAGAGACATCACCAGTCCCGCAATCCCGGCGAGAAAAGCCAGAGCCACAGGTGTTGCTGGCTTAGTCTCCCGTCCCTGCGAGGCGAGCATTTCGCTTACGGGGCCCGCGTGGGTTCCAGTTAGCAGATCGATGCCACTGAGGGAGGCCACCTTCTGTCCACTGCAGGAAACTTCAATGAATGGGAACAGAAAGCAGATTAGGGCGATCAGATAAACTGCAGGAGGAAGATTGCGCAGCATGGCGCCTCCTTCACGCACCCAAGATAGCGGACATTGTGTCAAGACGCAACAAGTGTTTTCCCACGCCCCGAAGCTACGTCCCGGAAGCTGCGTGTAAGGATTTCAGCTAATTCCCCGCCACCTTAACTTCATCCGGCACGGCCAACTGCACCTTGCTGTGATGGCGCCCGTAGGTGAAGTAGATGACCATGCCGATGATGAGCCAGACGACGAGACGAATCCAGGTCACGCCGTTCAGGCCGAGCATCAAGGCGAGCGAGATGATGATGCCCATAATCGGAGTGAAGGGCATCCACGGCGTTTTGAATGGCCGGTGCACGTCGGGCCGGTTGCGGCGCATCACCCAGACGCCGGCGCAGACGATGACGAAGGCCATCAGGGTGCCGATAGAAACCATCTGGCCGAGGTCGCCAATGGGCACCAGCGAGCCGGTGAAGGCGACGAGAATACCGGTCACGGCGGTGGATTTCCACGGCGTCCGGAACTTAGGATGGATGTCGCCCGCCCACTTCCACAGCAGGCCGTCGTGCGCCATGGAGTAGAAGACGCGCGATTGGCCAAGTAACATGACCAGCATCACGGTAGAGAGGCCGGCAAGCGCGCCGGCATTCACCACATAGCTGCCCCACTTCACGCCGGTCTCACGGATGGCCAGAGAAACCGGAGCGCCGATGTTCAGGCGCGAGTAGTGCACCGTCGCGGTCAACAGGCCGGAGACGACGAGGTAAAGCACGGTGCAGATGACGAGCGAGCCGAGGATGCCGACGGGCATGTCCTTCTGCGGATTCTTGGCTTCCTGCGCGGCGGTTGAGACGGCGTCGAACCCGATGTAAGCGAAGAAGACGACGCCCGCACCGCGCAAGACGCCGGACCATCCGTACGAGCCGAAAGAGCCTTTGTTCTTGGGTAGGAACACCGCCCAATTCGCGTGCGCGACGTCGGGATGCTTGATCACATACATGCCGGCGACGATGATGAAGACGATCACCGCGATCAGCTTCACGAAGACGATGGTCGTGTTGAAGTCCGCCGACTCCTTGATGCCGACGATCAGGAGGGTGGTGACGGCGATGATAGCGAAGAACGCCATGAAGTTGAATATGGTTGTGGCGTGCTGGGTCGCGCGCATCATCTGGTCCATGCTGAAGGTCGAATCCGGCGCCCAGCGGCCGTCGACCATCGACCACTTCGCGCCCGGAACATCGCAGATCCGGGGAGGAAGGTTGATGCCGTAGTCCTGGAGGAAGGCGACCAGCGTCGAGCTCCAGCCGGAGGCGACGGTAGCGGCGCCGAAGGCGTACTCGAGGATGAGGTCCCAGCCGATGATCCAGGCAAAGATCTCGCCCAGCGTCGCGTAGCCATAGGTGTAGGCCGAGCCGGCGATGGGGATCATGGAGGCGAACTCGGCGTAGCAGAGTCCGGCAAAGGCGCAGCCCGTGCCCGCGAGGACATAGGAGAGCATGATGGCCGGCCCAGCGTACTGCGCCGCGGCTTGGCCGGTGAGCACGAAGATTCCCGCGCCGATAATGGCGCCGATCCCCAGCGTAATAAGGTTCACGGGGCCCAGCGCCCGCTTCAGACTATGTTCGCCGGTTTCAGATGCCTGTCGCATCAGCACGTCAAGAGGCTTGGTCTTCAGCAGATTTGTCATTCAGCTTTTCTCGTTTTTATGCTTCGGTATTCGCTTGCAGGTTGCGTTTCGACCCCAGGAAATACACCGGAATCCCGAGTAGAACGATGATCAGGCCGGGCCATGTGTATTGCGGCTTATAACGCAACAAGACTACATCAATAAATGTCGCGATCAAAATATACATGGCGGGCAACACGGGATAGCCTATGGCGCGATAGGGCCGCGGCTCGTCCGGACGCTTGACCCGCATCACGAACAGCCCGGCGATGGTCAGAATGTAGAACACCAAAACCGCGAAGATGATGTAGTCGAGTAACTGCCCGTAGCTGCCCGAAATGCACAAAATGCAGGTCCAGACGCACTGCATGGCGAGCGAGCGCACCGGCGTGTGGTACCGGGGATGCAGTTTGCCAGCGCCGCGGAAGAACAGCCCATCCTTGGCCATGGCGTAGTAGACGCGCGCGCCCGCCAGGATCAGCCCGTTGTTGCAGCCGAAGGTGGAGACCAGAATGGCGCCCGCCATGATCCAGGCGCCGCGGTTGCCGAAGATCTGCTGCATTACCGCGGTGGCGACGCGGTCCTCGGAAGCATGCTGAATGCCGCGCGCCAGAATCGTGGCTCCATGCGGGTCGCCCTGGAGCGGCAGCACGCAGAGGTAAACAACGTTGGCCAGCACGTAGAGCAACGTTACCGCGGCGGTGCCGAACGCCAACGCCACCGGCAGAGTGACTTTCGGATTCTTGACTTCGGCTGCGGTGAAGGTGATGTTGTTCCACGCGTCCGAGGAGAACAGCGAACCAACCTGCGCCACGGCAAGGATGGTGAGCGTGCCGACCAGGGCAATCGGGCCGCCGATGCCGACCTGAACCGGATGCAGCGCGTGCCAGCCTGCATTGCGCCAATAGTTGGCGCCTAAGTTGGCGGCAATGGCCTGGGCGTTCCGTCCGACGAAAAGCCCTAGCAGCACCAGCCCAAGCAGCGCGGCCGTCTTGGCAATGGTGAAGACGTTCTGCACCGCCGCGCCCGTGCGCACGCCGAAGATGTTCAGCACGGAAAGGAAAACCACGATCAGGATCGCGGCTAAGTTCTGGGTGTTCAGCCCGACATCCATATTGCCCAGGACCATGGGGCCAATCGATATCGGTGGCACGTGCCAGAGGTGAATCAGCCAGTGGGTGGACGAGACCGAAGGAAAGAAAACTCCCAGAAACTTGCCGAAAGCGATGCCGACGGCGGCGATGGTTCCGGTCTGCACCACAAGAAAAAGGGTCCAGCCATAGAGGAATCCCCAGAGCGGCCCCAGCGCTTCGCGCAGATAGACGTACTGCCCGCCGGCGTGCGGCATCATGGCGGCCAGTTCGCCATAAGCCAGCGCGCCGGTGACGGTCAGGAACCCGGTGAGCACCCAGGCGCCGATCAGCAGCACGGGCGAGTCGACCAGGCGCGCAATGTCGGCCGAGACGATGAAGATGCCCGAGCCGATCATGGAGCCCATCACCAGCGTGGTGGCGCTGAGCGGGCCCAGGCCCTTTACGAAACCGGTGCCGCCGGCGGCGACGGTAATGGTTTTTACTTCAGTAGCCAAGGAGCCCTCGGTTTGTTACAGCGAGTTTTCTTTGAATCTGTCACCCTGAGCGAGCGGCTGCCGTTTGCCGCGAGTCGAAGGGCCCCTACGATGGCAAGTCGTTTTCATGGGGGTGCTTCGACTCGCGCGGCAACAACAGCCGCGCTTGCTCAGCATGACACCTCATTTCAATCCGACATCAGGATTCCCCGGAACGCTCGTCAGCTTACACCAAGAGCCGCAAGAATTCCTCCGCAACTTTGGCTGGCGAGCTGAGCAAATCGGCGATTACCGCGACGGAGTCGGCACCGGCATCGATCACGGAACGTGCATTGGCGCGCGTGATCCCCCCGATGGCGACCAAAGGCTTTTTCGTGGCGGCGCGCGCCGAGCGAATCCCATCCAGCCCGACGACTGGATCGGGATTTCGCTTTGTCGACGTGGTGAACACAGGACCAAAGGCGATGTAGTCCGCCGGACCAGCATCGGCTTCGCGCAACTGCTCGAGATTGTGAGTGGAGACACCGAGAATCCGATTGGAACCGATCACGGCACGAGCGCCCTCGGGCGAAAGATCGTCGTGGCCGACGTGCACGCCCTGTAAGTCAGCCGCGATGCAAATATCGGCGCGGTCATTCATGATCAGCGTGACCCCATCATCGAGGACATGCCGGAGTTCGCGAGCATGGGCCAGCATCTCGCGCGTCGTGCCAACCTTGTTGCGATATTGAATGATGGTCGCGCCGCCGGAGGCAAGATCGCGCGCGTAGTCAACAATGGCGCCAGTAGTCCGCAGCGGCATGGCGAAACATGACACATCAACGATGGCGTAGAGCTTAGGTAGATTCATTGCCTGAAAGGACATTTCCACCACAGAGACACAGAGGCACAGAGAATGAAATTAGAGAATGAATCCTCCGTGTCTTTGCGCCTCTGTGGTTCATTCACTTATCGGCTTCCTTCGGTTGTGCGAGGAAGCGCTCCATGAACTTGGTATCGAAGTTGCCGGCGCGGAAGTCTGGGTCGCGCATGATCCGCTGGTGCAACGGAATGCTGGTATAGATCCCTTCCACTACAAACATATCTAAAGCCCGCGACATGCGCGAGATGGCTTCGTTGCGATCACGTCCACGCGCCACCAGCTTGGCAATCAGAGAATCGTAGTACGGCGGGACGACGCTCTCGGCATAAGCGGCCGTGTCCACGCGAATGCCCGTGCCACCCGGGATATTGAATGCCGTAATCTTGCCCGCCGAAGGCGTGAAGCGCTCGGGATGCTCGGCGTTGATGCGGCACTCGATGGCGTGTCCGCGGGAAGTCACCGGCTGATTGATGACGCTGCTTAGCTTCTCGCCGGCGGCAATCAAGATCTGCGATTTCACCAGATCGACATCGGTGGTCATCTCGGTGACGGGATGTTCGACCTGGATGCGGGTGTTCATCTCGATGAAGTGCAGGCTGCCGTCCTCGTCCAT
>JBEKQY010000068.1:0-16001 GCA_049519235.1 Candidatus Korobacteraceae bacterium
CTGTTTGACGCAATTGTTTTGCAAAATCTGACGGTGCTCACGCGCGGCCACACGCTGCGACCGCATGTGCTGTTGCTAGGCGGTCCCAACAGCTTTATCCGCGGCATGAAGGAAGCGTGGCAGCAGAACATTCCTCGCACCTGGGAAGAGCGCAAGGTACAGCTGCCGGAAGGCGCCAAGCCCGAAGATTTGATCAAGGTCCCGGACAACGCGCAGTATTTCGCCGCCCTGGGCGCAGTCGAGTTTGGCAAAGACGAAGAGGCCGAAGTCGGCATCTACATGGGCACCGAGTGCCTCGAAGACTACATCTCGGTTGGCCGCCAGGCTGAGAAAGCGAAATCCGGCGCGGCCGGCTTGAGCACCTCGTCCGAAGAACTGGCGCAGTTCAAGGAGAAATATCGCGTCCCGAAGTTCATCGGCACGAAGTTCGGTGTCAGCGAAACCGTGCGCGGCTTCGTCGGCCTCGACGGCGGCTCGACCTCGACCAAGGCTGTGCTGCTTTCCGAAAGCGGCGACGTGATGTGCAAGGCCTATCAGCTCTCCGGCGGCAACCCCATCCAGGACACCATCGACATGTTTGTTGCCTTGCGCCAGCAGGTGGAATCGCAGGGCGCGACACTCGAAGTGCTCGGCGTCGGCACAACCGGCTACGCCAAGGACGTGCTCAAAGATGTGCTGAAGGCTGACGTCGCGCTGGTCGAGACCGTCGCCCACACCGAGTCGGCGATGAAGTTCTACAAGAATCCGCACGTCATCGTCGACGTCGGCGGTCAGGACATCAAGCTGATCGTGCTGAAAGACGGGCGCGTCAAGGACTTCAAGCTGAACACGCAATGCTCCGCAGGTAATGGCTACTTCCTGCAAGGCACCGCGGAGTCGCTTGGCTACAAAGTCGAGGAGTACGCCGACATCGCGTTCTCCGCTAACACCATGCCGGTGTTTGGCTATGGCTGCGCGGTGTTCATGCAGTCCGACATCGTAAACTTCCAGCGCCAGGGCTGGCGCGGCGAAGAAATCCTCGCTGGCCTGGCTAACGTTCTGCCCAAGAACATCTTCCTCTACGTCGCCGGGATTCCGAACCTCGCTAAACTGGGTTCGCGCTTTATCCTACAAGGTGGGACACAGAAGAATCTGGCCGCGGTGAAGTCGGAAGTCGATTTCATCCACTCCCACTTCCATGGCGCAGGCCACGAACCTGAGGTCATCGTCCACGAGCACTGCGGCGAGTCAGGCGCGATCGGCGCGGGTGTCGAGGCGATCCGTATCTACAAGAACGGCCATCGCACCAGCTTTATTGGCCTCGACGCAGTGCAGAAGATCGGCTACAAGACCACGCGCAACGAAGACACGCGCTGCTACTTCTGCAAGAACAATTGCCTGCGCACTTTTATCGACGTCAACGTGGGCGACGGCAAGAGCGACCAGCTTGAGCCAGCGTCACCGCTGCCGGTCTTCAAGTCGAAGGTCCCGCTGGCGGCGGGCGAGCGCCGCCTGATCATCTCCACCTGCGAGAAAGGCCAGGTCGAGGACGTCGGCGCCATGCGCGGCATCAAGGCCGGATTGGACGCCATCAAGAAGGAAAACCCGAACTTCGTCGACATTGCCGCCAACGAAGTCTGGCGCTCGCGCAATCCGCAGAAAGTCGCCGATCCGCTTCCGACCCCTGGCCGCTGGAACTTAAAGGCAAAGGCCGCGGTCAACCAGCGTATTGAGCTGATGAAGAAGCGCGCGACCATGCGCGTCGGCATGCCGCGCGTGCTCAACATGTACCTCTTCACGCCGATGTTCAGCGCCTACCTCGAGAGCCTCGGTCTCGAGCCTGAGAACCTCGTCTACTCCGAATTCACTGGCCAGGAAATGTATCGCCAGGGCGCGGGCCGCGGCGCCATCGATCCCTGCTTCCCGTCGAAGATCGGCATTCCTCACGTCTACAACCTGATCTTCCAGAAGCATCAGAAGAAGCCGCTGGATGCCATCTTCTTCCCCATGATCGATACCATGAATCAGCCGCTGAAGAACTGTAGCGGCGCAAACGCGTGTCCGACCGTGACTGCGACACCCAATGCCGTGAAGGCCGCGTTCATCAAGGAAGGCGATGTCTTCAAGGAAAACGGCATTCAGTACCTCGACCCGATCCTGAACATTGACGACAGGAAGCTGCTCACTCTGCAGATGTTCCAGACGTGGGCTCCCCTACTCGGCCTGTCTGAAGAAGAGAACGAGCGCGCTATCGAGGCCGGCTTCAAGGCGTTTGAAGACCACGATCGCAACATGCGCAAGCGCGCCCGCGAGGTGCTGGACGCGCTGGAGCGCGAGAACCGCCTGGGCATCGTCATGCTGGGTCGCGTTTATCACCACGATCCCGGTCTCAATCACGAGATCATGGAAGAGTTCCAGAAGCTCGGCTACCCGGTCTTCTCCCAGAGTTTCCTGCCCATGGACGAAGACATTCTGGACCGGCTCTTCGGCGAAGAGGTGCGCTCGGGCGCGATCACGCACGCGCTCGATATTCGCGACGTGTGGAAGAATGCCTACTCCGGCAGCACAAATATCAAAATCTGGGCGGCGAAGTTCACCGCGCGCCATCCTAATTTGGTGGCGCTGGAGATCAGCAACTTCAAGTGCGGTCACGACGCGCCGATCTACAGCGTGATCGAGGACATCATCGAGAAATCGGGCACGCCGTACTTCTCGTTCAAAGACCTGGACGAGAACAAGCCGACTGGCTCCATCAAGATTCGCGTCGAGACTATCGACTACTTCCTGAAGCGCTATCGCGAAGACCTGTTGAAGAAGGCCGAAACCGCGAACAAGCTGGAAGAACAACTGGCCGAATACGAGCGCTCGCTGCGTATGTCGTTGACGCATAGATCCGTGGCGCGAGAAGGTATGCTGGTCCCCTTCCCGGCGGTTGATGTCGAACCGCACGCGGCGACCGCGGCGGGAGACGATTAGAGCTTATTGAGATGGCCGCAGGAAGTGGATGCTTAATTCCTTTCGAGATCGCCACCTCCCTTGCCGGTCCCTGGTTCTGTTTCTGTTCGCGTGGATTTTTTCCTCAATGGCTTTCGGGAACCCGCCTGTGAGTACGCAGAACGTTCTCTATCGCACGGTCCAAGTAGACGGTCTCTCAATCTTCTATCGAGAGTCTGGTCCGAAGGACGCGCCGACGATCCTGTTGCTTCACGGTTTCCCATCCTCTTCGCGGATGTTTGAGCCTCTCTTTGCCCGTCTGTCGGATCGCTACCATATGGTCGCGCCAGACTACCCGGGATTCGGTCACAGTGACGCGCCCGAGCCTGCGGTCTTCGCCTACACCTTCGACCATATCGCCACCGTTATCGATCACTTCACCCAAGCTGTCGGGCTCACTCACTACAGTTTGTATATGCAGGACTACGGTGGTCCTGTTGGCTTCCGGCTCGCCCTCGCACATCCTGAGCGGCTCCAGAGTCTCATCATTCAGAACGCCGTAGCACATGAGGACGGCCTGGGACCGCTGTGGGCCACCCGACGCGCATTTTGGGCTGACCGCGCCGCGAACGAAGCTGCCCTCCGCGCCAATCTGATTTCGTTCACCGCGACGAAGCAAAGGCATCTCGGCGGCGATCCCGATATTGATCGTTACGACCCGGACCTTTGGACGGACGAGTTCGCGTTTCTAAGTCAGCCACAGCAGGTCGACATCCAAAGCGACCTGTTTTACGACTACCGCACAAATGTCGCGTCCTATCCGACCTGGCAAGCGTGGCTTCAGAAGGAACAGCCGCACACGCTTGTGATCTGGGGAAAGTACGATCCGTCATTTCAGGTGGCTGAGGCTGCTGCATACAAACGCGATGTGCCGGCGGCGGAGGTCCATATTCTCGACGCCGGCCATTTCGCCATGGACACGGAGGCGCAGCAGGTGGCAGACCTCATTCGTGGCTTCCTGAAGTGATGAGGCGGTTGGATTCCTAGGAAGCTCCTTTTTTGGCGAGCAAAGAAGTTCTCAGCTTCGGCTGAAGCCGGATTTATAATCGAAGACGACTGTTGACGCTGACCCCTCGGCTTCGCTCAGGGCAGGAACTAAAGGTCAGCTCTACCGCTATGCCACTCACTACTGACACCAAGAAGGTGATGTTCGAGATCTACTGCGACGCCGATTTTGGCGGCCGCTACAAGGTGGTCTACTTCACCGAGCTCGGCGAGCACGACAAAGCCACCGAGATCGAGAATGCCATGCGCGGCCAGCACATCTTCGACGGCTTCCTGCTGCATCGCGAACGCAATCAGGCCAAGCAGGTGGTGGACGAGATTCTGGAACGCTTGAATCGCGGCGAAGAAGTCAATGAAGCCGAAATCAAGCAAAGCCTGGAGCCGTACCTTGCCTGACACCATCTGATCACGCCTTAAACGGCCAGCGCCGCCCATGATAAAGTCCGAAGAAGCAGAATTTCGACCGTTATACGGCGAAACCTCGGCTGCGGAAGAGAGCGCCCGAATTCTTCCGCAAGCTCCTAAGGCGAGACCATGATCGTGGCGATGTGGGAGACGGCGAGCGAAGACCAGATCCAGGAGGTCACCAACCACCTGGTGAAGATGGGCTTCGCCGTGCATCGCACCACCGGCGCGCGGCAAAGCGTCCTGGCCGCGGTAGGCAAGCGCATCGACTTCGACACGCGCGAGCTCGAAGTGCTGCCTGGGGTGCAAACGGTGCACCGCATCAGCGCGCCCTACAAGCTTGTGGGGCGCCCGTTTCGGCCCGAGGGAACCATCGTTCGGCTTCCTAACGGAGTGGAAATCGGTGGCAAAGAAGTTGTGGTGATGGCCGGCCCGTGTTCCGTGGAATCGCGCGAGCAGATCTTCACCGCCGCTGAACTGGTGAGCAAGACGGGAGCGAAAGTTCTGCGCGGCGGCGCGTTCAAGCCGCGCAGCTCGCCCTATACGTTTCAAGGGCTTGGCCTGGATGCGCTAAAGCTGCTGCGCGAAGCCGGCGACCAACACGGCCTGATGGTGATCAGCGAGGTGATGGAGATCTCGCAGATCGAGCTGATGCTCCCCTTCATCGACATCTTCCAGGTGGGCGCGCGCAACATGCAGAACTTCAACCTGCTGCGCGAGCTCGGCAAGGTTCGCAAGCCGGTGCTGCTGAAGCGCGGCATTGCGGCAACCATCGAGGAGATGCTGCTTTCGGCGGAATACATCATGTCGGGCGGCAACTACAACATCATTCTGTGCGAGCGCGGCATCCGCACCTTCGAGACCTACACCCGCAATACACTCGACATCTCCGCGATTCCAATCGTGCACAAGCTGTCGCACCTGCCGATCACCTCTGACCCTTCGCACGGCACCGGGTTGCGCGACAAGGTGGCGCCTATGGCGTGTGCGTCGGTGGCCGCGGGCGCCGATGCCTTGCTTATCGAGATGCATCCTTCGCCTGACGAGGCGCTGTCCGACGGCGCGCAATCGCTGTTCCCCGAACAGTTTGTCGAGCTGATGGATCAGTTGCGCATGATTGCGCCGGCGGTCGGACGGACGATTGGGTAGTGCGGCGCTTCAGCGCCGCGTCGCAGTGTCTTTTCTGTTATCACGAGCGGGCTTCAGCCCGCGAGACACTTGGGGTATCGCCGGCTAAAGCCGGCTCTGAATTATCAGAATGGACCTCTCACGCGGACCTAAAGGTCCGCACTACCCGAGCAGTTGGTTTCAGCAGCTGCGAAGGACTGCAACTCCTGCGCGCTGTAAACTGGCAATTCACTTCTAGCATGCCGATTCAGCAAATCACGATAGTCGGAACTGGCTTGATTGGCGGCTCGCTCGCACTCGCTCTGCGAAAAGCTGGATTCAGCGGAACTATCGTCGGCTGCGACAAGCGCGCGGTGCTGGTAATTGCCGAGACGCGCAAAGCCATCGATCGGGCGGAAGCCGATCTGGAGCGCGCGATTGTTGGCAGCGACGTCATCGTGCTGGCCACTCCCGTAGGCTGCATTCTGTCGCAGTTGGAAGCGATTGCACCTTTGGTTGCGCCCGATACCCTGATCACCGACACCGGCAGCACCAAGAAAAAGTTGGTTGAACGAGCGCGCCTGGTGCTCGGCGATAAGGCCGCAGAGCGGGTGCTGCCGGCACATCCCATGGCCGGCAAGGAAGTCGGGGGAATCGAACATGCCGATCCAGAGCTGTTTCGCGATACCGTTTGGCTGATCACGCCGATTGACCCGGATCGGCCTTATAGCGCGCGACAACACGAATATCTGGAGCTGCTGACCTCCATCGGCGCTAGCGTGACCGCCATCGATGTGCAACAGCACGACCGGCTGTGCGCCTGGATCAGTCACCTGCCGCAGATGATGGCCACAGCGCTGGTCGCGACGTTGCATGAGGAAGTGGGCGATGAGGAAGCCGCGATGCAAATCGGCGGACGCGCCCTGCGCGAGATGACGCGAATCGCGCATAGCCCGTATTCGATGTGGCGCGACATCGCGCTCACCAATACGGCGAACATCGAAGAGGCGCTGCTGCGCTTCGAGCAGCAATTGGCACACTTGCGCGAGAACCTGCGCGGGCCTGCACTGCGCGAGATGTTCGAGAAGGCTAATCAGTGGCCAGGGGCCAGTGGCTAGTCGGTTGTCAGTTGCCTTGGCCCTGGTCTGGTAGTGCGGCGCTTAGCGCAGCGCTCCGAAGCCAGTAAAGGGAGCTCCGCGATTCAGGTCATCTGGTTTGACCTGAATCGCGGAGTGCAAACAGGCGAAGCATTCGAACGCGCGCCTTTAGAGACTGTGTCGCAACCTCGGCTGAAATGTTCCGGTGGGATAAAGTTGGCGCGTAAGCCGCCAAACTAGCCGCAACGCGGCCACCTCGCCGGTTCCATCGCAACCACCACTTGCTCGGCGAGGTTCCTGCCGGGAATTATAAAATCCCTGTGTAGTGTCTGAACTCGAACAACGCGAAGCCTCGACCTCGCCCGAACTCCACTTTCGCGGTCCCGACGCGGCTGCTGGAAATCTGGCTCTCATCCGCAAAGCGGTGCCGCAGCAGGTTTACGACTCGCTGTCCGCTTTGCTGCTGACCGCGGCCAATCCCGACGCGGCTGTCAACCAGTTCCAGCGGCTGGCTGAGGCGGCCTCGCCCGAACTGCTGCACCTGCTCGACAAGCATCCCTCGCTGGTGCATTACGCGGTGGTGGTGTTCAGCTACAGTCCATGGCTGGGCGAGACGCTGATTCACAATCCCGACCTCTTCTACTCTTTCGTACGCGAGCGGAACCTGGATCGCACCCTCTCTCGCGAGGAATTTCAGGAGAGCTTCGCCCGCATGCGCTCGCGCTCTCTGGAAACCGACACCGCGGCGCTGCTGGCTCGCTTTAAGCGCCGCGAATATATCCGCATCATGCTGCGCGATGTGCTGGGTATTGCCACTCTGGCCGAAACCACATACGAGATCTCCGCGCTGGCCGACGTGCTCATCGAAGAAGCGCTGCGCGAGGCTGAGGCACAACTTCAACATCGTTTTGGGACGCCGCAGCGGCTGGACGCCGACGGCCGAGTGGTTGACTCGCGTTTTGCCGTGCTCTCACTGGGCAAGCTGGGCGGCAACGAGCTGAACTATAGCTCCGACATCGACCTGCTTTATCTCTACGACGGCGGCATGGAACCGCCCGCGGCGGAAATCTCCAACCGCGAATATTTTATTCGCCTGGCGCAACAGACCACGGAGTTGCTGGCGCGCCATACCCGCGAAGGCCCGGTGTTTCGCATCGACCTGCGATTGCGGCCGCAAGGCGGCGAGGGCGAGCCGACGGTGCCGCTGGCTCACGCCGTTCACTACTACTCGCATGCAGCCCACGATTGGGAGCTGCAAGCCATGATCAAGGTGCGCCACTCCGCCGGCGACGTAGGCTTGGCGCGCGAGTTCGCCCGCGCGGTGCAGCCCTATGTGTATCGCCCGGAACTGAACTTTGTCGCCATTAAGACTGCGCTCGAGACCCGCGAGAAGATCGGCAGCCACCGTCGCAAGAGCCTGCTGAAGCAGGTGGCGCAAACCGGCATCGACGTGAAGATCGATCGCGGCGGCATTCGCGATATTGAATTTCTGGTGCAGTGTTTGCAGCGTGTCTATGGCGGCGGCGAACCCTGGCTGCGCTCGCGCGGCACCCTCTTCGCGCTCCAGAAGCTGCACGACAAAGAGCATATCGGCGGCAAGGACTTTCAGAACTTGACCAACGCCTACGAATTCCTGCGTCACCTGGAACATCGTCTGCAACTGCGCCAAGGCCGGCAAATCCATTGCCTGCCGGATTCGCGAGCGGAGCTGGAGGCACTGGCCCGCAGCCTCACCCGCGAGGGAACTGTGGCGCTCACCCCGGAAGAGTTCCTGGCTCATGTTCGGCGGCGTATGGCGGCGGTGGCGGAAATCTATCAGCGTGTCATTTACCACGAGCAGAGCCAAGACCAGGGGTCGCTGGAATTTCAGTTGCGCCCGGAATTCGCAGCGACGCCTGAGAACTCCTACAGCCAAATGATGCAGCGTCTGGTTACGGACTCGCCGGGTTTGCAGGAGTTGGCCGTGCGCGGCGATCTCTCGCAGCATACCCGGCGCAATCTGGATCGCTTTCTGGGCTCCGCGGGAACCACCTCCGAGCGCTACGGCGCGGTGTTGCGCGCACCCGCAGCGGTGGAGCGGGCGCTGACCATCTTCGAGTTCAGCGAATTCCTCACCGACATTCTGGTTCGGCACCCCGAGGAAATTGCCTTGCTGGAGCAGATTGACGAGCGCTCGACTGCCGGAGAGCCGTACTTGTTCGGCAAGGATGCGCCAACCGGAGGCCCACCTGACGATCCCGTCTTTGCCTATCTGGGGCAGGGGAGGGTTGATCACGCTGAGGCCATATCGATTTTGCGGCGCCATTACCGGCGACGCATGTTCGTTTCCGGAGCGCTCGACCTGTTTCACTTGCGCGATGTGTTCGATTCGCTGGACGATAACACCGCTGCGGCTGACGCTGCGCTTCGGGCAGCTTTGGCAGTCGCCGCCGCGCCCTCCGGCTTTGCCGTGATGGGGTTGGGAAGATTGGGCGCGCGCGAGTTCGATCTGTTGTCGGACGCTGATGTGCTCTTTGTCTGCGACGAACAGGCCAACAAGGAAGAGGTTCGCCGCGTAGCTGAGCGCCTGATGGAAGCCCTCACCGCCTACACGCGCGAGGGAACGGTATTCCCCGTGGACGCGCGGTTGCGTCCTCATGGCCGCGAAGGCGAGCTGATCGTCACTCCGGTGCAACTCGCCGCCTACTTTCGCGATGAAGCCCATCCTTGGGAGGCCCTGACCTATCTGAAGCTGCGTTATGCCGCTGGAGACCGCGACCTTGCCGGCCGCGCGCTGCAAGTTGTGCAGGAAGGAATTTCAGCGATGGCCAGGCAGCCGGAGTTCGATGCCGAACTGGCCGACGTTCGTGCTCGCCTGGAGCGCAGCGAAAGCCCGCAGAACCTGAAGACCGGGCCGGGTGGGATTTACGATCTCGACTATC
The DNA here is from genome assembly GCA_049519235.1 of Candidatus Korobacteraceae bacterium. Classification (GTDB taxonomy): domain Bacteria; phylum Acidobacteriota; class Terriglobia; order Terriglobales; family Acidobacteriaceae; genus Bog-257. The sequence continues at coordinate 9,509 of JBEKQY010000068.1, forward strand.
TGGCCGGATCGCTACAGGCGCGGCATCAGCTTTGGCTGGCGGGAAATCTGCTCGAGCGCTTGCGATTGTTGCGCGATCACCATTTGCTGGCGGAAGACGAATACCAGCGGCTGGCGGAGAGCGCTCGCTTCCTCCGCACCCTCGAGCACGTGATTCGTCTGGTCAGTGGCCGGACGCGCAAAGCGATACCTCTCGTCGAGCATCCCAGGCGCGCGGTGCAGAAACTGTTGTGGAGAATGCTGGGGGCCGAAGACAGCTTCGATCCCGAGATGCGGTTATCGGATGCACTGCGGCAAACCCGGAAGATCTACCTGGCATATTGCCAGAGTTCAGGTGTTACGTAACCCTGCCGGGGTTTGCGGCTATGTTATTGTCTAGAAGTCATCTCATAGATCGTTCTCGGGTTGTGTCACGGCACGACCTTTAGTCGTGCCGACAGAGGTGCATCAAAGGATTAGGGCTTTAGAGTGTGGGTGAGAACTAACTTCGGTATTCGCGGTGGACTACAACCGCGAAAAAGAGAACCCCGAAGGGGTGGAATTGCAGTTAGCCCAGGACGGAGCGTAGCGGAGTCCTGGGTAGAGTGGGAAGAGCAACCGAGTCCCGTAGGGACGGCACAGGTTCTCACGCACACTCTTTTAGCCGCTGAGGGACCTCGCTGTGACTTAATCGGAGTTCCCTTAATCAACCGCTAACTTTTGTATTGGAGAACCACCGATGGCGAACGTTAACAATTTGTCCTATAGCAACAAAGGTTTGGCGCTGACGCAGCAGTTTGAGGGCTTGCGCCTGACCGCCTATCAAGACCAGGTTGGAAAGTGGACCATCGGTTATGGTCACACCGGCCCCGATGTCCAGCCCGGCCTTACCATCACTCAGGACCAGGCCAACGCCCTGCTCGTGCAAGACGTCGCAAGCGCGGTTGCCAGCGTCAACCGGATGGTGACCGTCCCGCTCACCCAGAACCAGTTCGACGCGCTGGTGGATTTTGTCTTCAACCTGGGGTCGGGAAACCTCGCCAGCTCGACGTTGCTGCGCGAGTTGAACGCAGGCAATAGCGCCGCCGCCGCAGCCCAGTTCGTGGTCTGGGTCTACGCCGGAGGGGTCGTCTCGCAGGGATTGTTGAAGCGGCGCCAGGCAGAGCAGGCGCTTTTCTTGTCTCCGGGCGAGGGTGAACCTTGATTCCGGTATCAGATTTCCGTCGCAGCGGTGCGGGCATGATCGAGCGAAGCGCTCAGTGCGTATGGGCGAGCACCAAGACAGAGAGTGCGTATGGCAAAGAAAAAGAAGAAACCGTCAACAAAGACTACCGCGGCAAAGAAGTCGAGCACTAAGAAGTTTCGACGAGTTGCTGTCGAACCTCGCCGGAAGGGGCGTGTCCAGTCAGGAAGGAAGGCCTATGGCCCGGACACACACAGCAGCGGTGGGGGAGAGCCCTGATGGTGAGGATCGGCTTCAAGACGATCAGGTAAGGATAGAAAAGAAATGGAGCTGGGCTCTGAGGCGACGGGCTTTGAGGCGGCGGGCGGCATCGTTGAGAAATTTCTCCCCGGTGTTTCCTTTCCGGTATTGATGAACACCGTGCTGCCCGGTTTACTCGCGGGGGCAGCGCTGTATCCGTTTGCGACCGGGAGGTTGAGAGACTTTCTATCGGTCGACCCGGCAAAGGGCTGGCCGCAACTGGCGATTGCGGCACTCGCGGTCGTCGTGATCGGAGCCCTGGTTTCCGCACTGAACGGCGAGTTCTACAAAGTGTACGAGGGACGCAGCGGCTGGCCGACTTTTCTTTCTGAGTGGGCGGTCGCCCGCCAGCAGCGGAGGGTTGACCGGCTCTATCGCAAAGCCGATGCCGAAAAAGGAGTGAACTCGCAGCGCTACAACGAGTATTGGTACACGCTGAGAATCTACCCGATACATCCTGAGAAAGGCAAGAGATACGCAACCCATCCCACGCTGCTCGGCAATATTCTCGCCGGGTATGAGGAATACCCAGGGAATCGTTACGGGATGGATTCGGTATTCTACTGGCCTCGGCTCTGGCTTATGGTTGACAAAGATCAAAAAGAAGAGATCGGCAAGTCTTGGGCGATTGCCGACGGCATACTCAATCTCTCGGCAGTCAGTTTTCTCGCAGGTCTGTTCTGGCTGGGCGCGTTTACCGGAGCCAAGCTGGGATTGTTGAGATCGCGTTGGTTCCCAGTCGGGGACGCCTTCGTTGAATCGATCGCGGCGGTTGCAGGATGGTTCGTGTTGGGGTATGTGCTGTACCGGCTGTCCTTGCCCTTTCAGCGTAAGAACGGAGAGATCTTCAAGTCGCTGTTTGATCTCTACCGCGACAAGCTTAAGAAAATGACCTCCTTGGCTCCCCGCGAATCCGAATTGTGGCGGGCAGCTTGGGCGTATCTTCAGTATTTGCGAATTCCCTGCCCGAATTGCGGGAAAGGAACTATTTCCGTCATCACTAACGATTGCAGCAACGCGGATTGCGGCGCACACGTGCCAGAAGCCGTAGCGGATTTCCGGCGCTCTGGCAAGCTAGTCAAGCTGCCCAAGTCCGACAGGATCGGCGAGGATTTCTGCGATTTTATTAGCGAGTTGGCAAAAGCGTTCGGCCGGAGCGACGAGTAAGGCGCAGGAGGCCCCGGACCCAGCCGGACAAAGTGCTTAATCGCTGCGCCGTGATCGTGGCGCGACAGGGTCACGCGTAGTCAATCGGATTCGTCTCCAGCCAATGCTCGTCCTTAACACGCCGCACTTCGCGCACCGCCGAGTGGGCCAGACTCGAGGTAAGTTTCCGCGTCTTCCAGGAAAACCCGGCGCAAAAGCCCACAGCACCTCCCGCTGCACCCAATATAAGCGCGCTTAGAAAGCGGGAGCGCCGGCGCATCAGACATGCGGGTAACGCTCCCAGACACGCACCGATCACGGCCAGCTTTATCGACTCCTCGGCAGAGCTGGTCAGCAACGCGGAAGCCCGTTGGGGATTGAAGTTTTCCCGGCCAGTGCGGATTCCTGCCATTCCGGCATTGACCAGCTTGCGTCCATAAGCAAGTCTCGTTGCTGCTGGTGCGGTTCGATTCATACCCGTGTCCTCCCAGAAGATCGAAGGGACGCTGCCTTGCCTCCCTACCATCGCGGTGCCACAAAGCTGCAACGCGTCGACAACTCTTCCAATCTAGAGCCTCGCAGATGCAATGCGCTATTGCAGTGACGCCGGGCACCTCTCGCCGTGACGGACAGCACTCCGCCGGATGGCGACTCGATGACCCTCCGCTGCGCAGTGGGCCCAAGCTTCCAGCGTCGCTCCGCGTGCCCAAAAACAATGCGTTGTAACACTAAAATCTGAGCGCTCCGGTGGCATCAGTTTGCGCACTGTCACCCCTTCATGTGACCGCTCTCACTAACAAGGCCAACCTTCCTCACTGACCCGTGCGCTGCCGTTAGAACAAACTACTTGCGTTGACCAGACGAGCACGAGTCCATCCGGCAGCGTTAGGTCGCCACTCCCGGGAACCACCTCCGGACTCGCCCGTGCCGAAGGGTCGCGGACGAAAAGTCTCCCTCTGAAGCACCTCGTCTTAATTGAGTGTGATGCACACCTGGCCGCGAAGCGGAGATGCTATTTTTATGATCGATCGCGCGCTCATTCCCGGCTACACCCTCGGCGGGCAAGTCCCGGCCTCGGTCCTGTTTCTTGTGATACAGCTTCTGGGACTCGCATGTTTCTTCTACATCGCGGCAAAGCGTGTTGCACCACTCATTCGTGCGCAGCGTGACCTGCGCTTCGATCGCCCGTGGCTGCGTCTGCAAAAGCTCCTGAAGTTCTGGTTTGCGCAGTGGAAGCATCCGCGCTACCGGGTCGCCGGTACGCTTCATCTTCTCATCTTCGCAGGCTTCATCATTCTGGCCACGCGCGCTTTCTATCTGCTGATCTTCGGGCTGTCGTCTGACTTTGCGGCGCCAGGCGCAGTCGGCCGCGTGTATGACATCGTTGCCGATTACGCCGCGACCATCGTCTTCCTGGCCGTCTCGGCGGCAGCGGTCCGCCGCGTATTCTTCAAGCCGGCGCGTTATGCGGTTCCGCCGAAATACGGCAAGGGCCATCCCGTCGACGCTATCTTCTTATTAGGGCTGATTGCGCTCTTGATGACCTCGGAAAGCTTGTTCGAGGCCAGCCGGGCCGCCATCCAGATGCAGCGCGGCATCCCCGTCGAGTTCCTGCCGCTCCTGTCGTTGCCGTGGTTACTGAAAGATGTTTTCGCTTCGGCGCCGATGGCAGCGCTATGGAATTTGCACCTCGGCGCTTATCTCGTCGACGTTCTGACCTTCTACTTCCTGCTCTGTTACCGGCCCTTCGGAATTCAGTTCCACGTTGAGACCTCGCTGTTCAACGTGTTCTTCGCCAAGCTGGATCGCGGAACCGTGAAGCCGGTGCGCTGGGGTGTCAGCGACAGTCAGCTCGATCAGGTGAAATCTTTCGGCGTGAAGAAGTTTGATGACTTCACCTGGAAGCACATGCTGGATTTCTATTCCTGCGCCGATTGCGGTCGCTGTTCCGACAACTGTCCGGCGAACGCGGCAGGACGTCCGCTGTCGCCAAGATTTCTGACGACCAAAGCACGCGATTATGCCTTCCAGCATTTTCCCGTCTTCGGCAAGTCGAGCAACAGCCACGCTCTCATCGGCGGCATTTATTCGGAAGATGAAATCTGGTCATGCACCACCTGCGGCGCTTGTGAAGAAGAATGTCCGCTGCTGATTGAGTACATCGACAAGATCGTCGACCTGCGCCGCGGAATGGTCGATGACGGCAACGTGCCCAGGTCCATTCAAAAGGCGCTGAAGGCGCTGGAGGGCCGCGGCAATCCCTACGGCAAGATGGAAAAGAAGCGCGCCGACTGGGCGAAGCTCAACCAATTTCCGGACGCTTGCGACGTTATGGTCCTGAACGGCAGCAATGGCGCGGAGACGTTGTATTTCGTCGATAGCATTACCTCCTACGACGATCGGATTCAGTCCATTGGTCGCGCGACCGCCCGCATCCTCACCGATGCCGGAGTGAGCTTCGGCATCCTCGGCCCTGCCGAAAAGGACAGCGGTCACGATGTGCGCCGCTTCGGCGAAGAGATGCTGTTCATGGCCCTGCGCGACCACAACACCGATGCGATCAAGGCCTCAGGCGTCAAGCGGATCGTGACCTCCGACCCGCACGCCTTCAACGCCTTGAAGCACGACTACAAAGACATGCCGCCGGTGGAGCACATCAGTCAGCTGATCGCGCGCGAGGTCAAGTCCGGCAATCTCGCGTTCAAACCCGTGGAGAACGGAAACAACGTCTACACCTATCACGATCCCTGCTATCTCGGACGTCACAACCAGGTTTACGACGCGCCGCGCGAGGTCCTCGATGCCATCCCTGGCCTCAGGCGAGTCGAGATGGGCCGCTGCCGTGACCGCTCGTTCTGCTGCGGCGGTGGCGGGCTGATGTTGTTTTACGAGCCGCAAGAAGAAGAAAGGATCGGCGTGCAGCGGGTGCGCATGGCTGCCGAGGCGGGCGCGAACGTGATCGTAACTGCCTGCCCGTTCTGCATGGTGAATATCGAAGATGCAATCAAGGTTGCAGGTTTCGAAGGCAAGATGACGGCCATCGACCTGGCCGAGTTGGTCGACCAGCAGCTTGTGCGCGAGCCTCCGCCAGAACTGCGCGAACAAGAGAGGTTGGCTGAGGTGAATGTGTAATTGTGCTCAGCAATCCCGGGTTTCCGAAGTTACTGTTAAGGCATGCCCCGCCGGCTGAGTGTGCTTTGTATCAGGGCACGGATTCAATGATTTGGAGAAGGCGCTTTGTGTCAGGGCACGACTTTAGTCGTGCCGGAAGTTCTTTGTTTTTGTCATCCCGAGCGGCCTTCAGGCCGCGAGGGATATGCTGTTTCGACTTTTTCAGCGGCCTCTTTAGTCGTGCCGTCGCGGAAATTCCACCCGGCGGCTTTAGCCGCTGAGGATAAGTTGGCAGAAAAAAATTGTGTGGAGGGGGAACGTGGAGATTCTAGTTTGCGCCAGAAGAGTACCCGACACTTCGGAAAACGAAATTCAACTCAACCGTGCGGGGAACGACATCGAACGCGACGATCTGGTCTATTCCATCAACGAGCCGGACAACTACGCGGTGGAAGAGGCCTTGCAGATCGTCGCCAAATCCGGCGGCAACGTTACCGTCGCAACCGTTGGCAGCGACGAGGATGAAGAGATCCTGCGCCGCGAAATGGCCATGGGCGCCAATCAGGGCGTGCTGCTTTCCGACGACGCCTTCAACGGTTCGGATGGCAAGGGGATCGCAACCGTGCTGAAGGGTTTCGTGCAGAAGGGAAAGTTCGACCTGGTCCTCACCGGCGTGCAGGCGGAGGACGGAGGAGCGCAGGTCGGCGGAATGCTGGCCGCGATGCTCGACTATCCCTTCGCCTCGCTGGTGAATTCCATCGAGGTACTCGACGGC
>JBEKQY010000069.1:0-15936 GCA_049519235.1 Candidatus Korobacteraceae bacterium
CTCGGTGATGGGTGTAACCTTCGCCATGGGTGTAAGTCTCCTTTTCCAAGGGGCTTTAGCTTGTGAGGCCAAAGCCAACTTACACCCTCTCGCTTTTTACACAATCGAAGTTACGTCACCTCCGCAACTGCGACGGACTACAAAGATTTTCCCGCTCCCTCTGCCGTCGAGCGGTGGCGTTCGCCAGCAGAAACTGTCGAACTTGGTCTAGAATGAGCGTTTTGTCCCAGGAGGCGGGCATTATGGCCACGGAGACTTCGTCGCAAAAAATAATGCAGTTGGTTCCTCTCGACGGCTTCATCGGCGGCTTGCGCAAGCTGCACGAGAAGGACTTCACCGAAGTGTGCGGTACGCTGCAATACCTGCAAAGGAACCGCGTCGATCCCGAATCAATCGAGCCGTATCTCTTCTGGAACTCGCAGCACTACACCCGCAATCTCATCGACAAGACCGAACTCTACGAACTCCTGGCCATCTGCTGGGAGCCTGGCATGAAGAGCTCCATTCACAACCATAAGGGCCAGAACTGCTGGATGGCCGCTCCCATCGGGCGGCTCGCAGTGCAGAACTACCGCGTGATCTCCGAAGACCTGGCCGCTCACTGCTGCAACATCGTGCCCACGGATGAGGTGCACATCACGGCCTAGAATCCGGTCGCGGTCGATCCGCTGAATCCGGTCCACGACGTCAGCAACCCGCGCGAGTGGAACCAGCGCGCCGTCAGCCTGCATGTGTATTCGCGCCCCTTCGACTCCTGCATTGTGTATTCCGTTGAGCAAGGCTCCTGCGGCGAGATCGGGCTACAGTACACGTCGAAGTATGGAAAGCGGTGCTAGAAGCTGTCAGCTGTCAGCCATCAGCTCTCAGCCGAAACCGGCACTTGGCAACTAGCGTTTGGCACTTGGTAATTGGTGGCCGGATCGCAATTCTTGAATGGGCAGCGCGTGCTATCTTACGCTGTTTTCAAGTTCAGCAATGCGAGTCGGATACTCTCCGGACCGTGGCAGCGAATAGTCCCAGTACCGTCCGCCACGTTGACCTCATAAAATGCGACCCCTTCCAGAGTGGCTCTCGAAGCTATCTTGTCCGAGGAAGCCTCGCCATAAATCTGGACCTTCCATAAGCCTCCGCCACTTACACCCCCGAAACTCTTGGCATTGCTCGGAGGTGGGAAGCTCGCCCTCGCATCAAAGTAGTCCAGCCCCTCATGCGTGTGGTACGTAGGCAGCCCCACCCAAAAACCCATTATGTGGACCCCTGCATGATTCTGCTCAAACGTCCCAAGAACGTGCGGAGTGCCCACCAACAGATAGGTTTGTATATGTTCTCCTTTCAAAGGCACCTGCTTGCCAGTTCCGAGTCCATAGAAGACCCGGAATGCCTCAATCTCGCCGACGCGCACTTCAGGAATGCGCAAGAAGATCAGATCGGGCCCCCACTCGTTCCAGGAGTGGGCTTTGGCGGGCCCTGAGGGAACAATCGTGGCAATATCCATCAAGCATCGGTGATCCACGTTCTCTCTGAGAGAAATCCCCAGTTTATCGGCCTGTTTGAGAACCTCGTGCCAAACGTGCGCCGCGGTAAGTATGTAGTGTGCTGTCCCGTCAGCTACGAGGGTTCCCGTTCCTGCCAGTGTCAAAATGTCCCCCTGGGGAGACGCGGACAAGGCAAAAAGTGCAACCGTATACATCTGAGAGTCACGACCGATTTGGTCCCAATGCTTCCGTGCGGCAGGATTCGCCTTGTCGAGAATCGAGTCGATTGTGTTCAAGTCCATGCGTACTCCGTTCCATGAGACGGCCCTCCGCCCCTGCTTCGCGATCGTCCGATGCCCTCGCCCTATTCGTCGAGAAAAATGCAGCGTGACGCCGAAGCAGTTCTTAGACCATTTTCGCAGATCGAAGGCATCGAAGTGGGGAGGCCGAGTCCCGCACGGCGGGACGGAAGAGGATAGCCCCGCCCTTCAGGGCCGGGTCAGCGTTTTATAGGAACCGAGTCCCGTAGGGACGGCACCTCCGTGAGGACTCCGTCTGTGACCTCGGGGTGTCGATCATGGGAAGTCTGGTCCCGCCCCGCTATCCATCCAGAATCATGCGCGCAACACATTCACGAAATTGGTGTTCATACAAATGTGCGACAGCTCCCAGGTGCGACGATAGGGAGCGGGTTCGCCCGGAGAAGGTATCGTGGCGGGACAGAGGCAAGAGGAGCTACACATGAAGTCACGGCGGCGGTTTGAATTCCTATTGATGGCGCTACTGTTCTTGATCGTAGCGGCGGGCGCGGTCTTTGCTCAGGATCAGGGCATGGCTCCGCCTCCACCGGACAATTATCCGATGCAAGGCGATCAAGGACCGGGTCTGCAGCAAGACATTACAGGACCAGGGGCGCAGCAGCCAGGCGCTCTGGAGCAGCCTGGACAACAACAGCAGGACCCTCCCGGCCGCGTGGCCCGCGTGCAGTACATGTCGGGCCAGGTTTCAATGCAGCCGGGCGGGGTGGACGACTGGATTGCAGCCGACATGAACCGGCCACTCACCACTTCCGACCGCGTCTGGACTGACAAGAACTCGCGCGCCGAACTGAACGTTGGCGACGGCTTCATCCGCATGAATTCGGAAACCAGCCTCACTCTTACCAACGTCAGTGACGGCACCGTCCAGTTAGAACTCGATCAGGGCGTGCTCATGCTCACGGTCCGCCACTTGGAGCGTGGCGAGATCTACGAAGTCGATACCCCTAACTTCGCTTTTACCGTGATGAAGACCGGAGTTTATCGCTTCGATGTCAATCCCAGCGACGACCAAAGCTGGGTGACGGTGCGCAGTGGATATGGCCAGGCCACTGGAAAAGGGACTGCGGTGCGGGTCAATTCTGGCACCCAGGTACGCTTCCGCAACGGCAACTCGCTGGAACATACGGCGTCGGACGCCCCAGCGCGCGACGGCTTCGAAGAGTGGGCCCAGGTCCGCGACAAGCGGCTGGCGGATTCTTTGTCCGCACGCTATGTCTCGCCCGGCGTGATTGGCTATCAGGACCTTGACGATAATGGATCGTGGACTACAACGCCGGATTACGGGCCCGTCTGGACTCCTTCCTCTGTGCCGGCCGGTTGGGCGCCGTATCGCTATGGCCAGTGGGTTTGGATTGCCCCTTGGGGCTGGACGTGGGTCGATAGCGCTCCCTGGGGATTTGCCCCCTTCCACTATGGCCGCTGGGTCTATTGGGGCGGAGGCTGGGCGTGGGCTCCCGGCCCGCTGGGCTATTGGAATCCTTACTATGCTCCGGCTCTTGTCGGCTGGGTCGGCGGACCAGGATTTGGCATTGGTTTCGGATTCGGAGGCTGGGGCTTCGGTGTAGGCATTGGATTTGGCTGGTACCCGTTGGGCTGGGGAGTGCCCTACTATCCCCGCTACTGTGGCTGGGGATATGGTGGCTGGTATCGCGGTGGCGGCTACGTGACGGCTGGTTACTTCCACAACGTCAACGTCACCAACACGCATATTACGAACATCAACAACATCAACAACAACTATCACAACGGCAACTTCGGGAACACCAACACGATCGCCAGGAATGGTGTAACCTCGGCGTCGCGTGCGGCCTTCACCTCGGGCGCAGCGGTCAACAAGGTCGGCGGAGCTGTGCCGGCATCCGCGCTTAACAACGCTCACGTGCTGAACGCGGCCAACGTCAACCCAACCAAGTCTTCCGTCCTGGGCGGACAGTCGCCGCGTACCACCGGCGTTCCGTCGGCGTCGTCAGCCAATCGCTCGGTCGTGACTCGCGCTACGCCTCCGGCTCGGCCTGCCAGCTTCAGCAGTGCTCAGTCGGCGACGGCGCGTGCCAGCTCGAACTCGACCGGGCGCGGCGCCTCGAATCTGGGGACTGCCGCGAACAATGCACCGCACACCGGGGTTGCTGGTGCGAATACCGCCGCGCATAACGCCGCGGCGGGGCGCGGTCCGACCGGAACCCAAACGCAAGCCCGCGCCGGCGTTCCCAATAATTCGGCAACCCGGAGTGTCCCGCGTCCGTCTTCAACTGGAGCGCCCTCGCCTTCTTCGCGGAACAATCCGCCAAGCGGCTCGCGTAGCTCAGCGTCGTCGGTTCCCAGGCCGCCCGCCGGGTATTCCTACCATGCGGCGCCCGCGTATTCGGCCTCGGCCGGCTATGGAGCGGGACGTTCCTCGAGCGCCTATGGAGGCAACAGCCGTAGTTACGGATCTCCGTCCTCCTCGGGGCGTAGCTATGGGTCGAATCCGTCGTCCGGCAGCCGGAGCACGGGATCGTCCTCCGCACCGCACTCTTCCGGCGGAGCTGGCTCCCACGGTGGCGGTGGAGGCGGTCACGGCGGCGGTGGGGGACACGGAAGATAGATAGCAGCGAATTGAACTCGCATCCAGGCGGCCTCACAAGGGCCGCCTCTTTTTGGTGGGCCGTCGGCTATCAGCCGTCCTGTTAGCCGTTAGTTGTCAGCCGTCAGCCATCAGCCATCAGCTAATGCTTATCGGTCGCGGTTTAGGTGATAGCTGAAAGCTGACGGCTGATAGCTGTGAGCGTCCCTCTGTGCCGAACGAACATCCGGTCTGTGATCCATAAACATCGGCAAGTGCGCTGGCAGCTTATAATCGAACTGTGACCCGCTCCTTGGTAAAGAAAGTGGCCGAAGCCAACTTCCCTACCCGTTGGGGACAGTTCCGCATCTACGGCTTCGAAGGGGAATTCGAAATCCCGTCTGCCGACGGCTCGTCGGCCCAAGGTAACGGCACGAGCAATAGTCAACCCGAAATCGTCAAAGAAGAAGCAGTCGCGCTGGTTATGGGCGACGTTCACTCCGCCCCGCCGCTGGTTCGTATCCATTCGCAATGTCTCACCGGCGACGTTTTTCACTCCATGCGCTGCGATTGCCGCCAGCAGCTCGAGCTTGCGTTGTCGATGATCACCGAGGCGGGCGCCGGCATCCTGATTTACGAGCAGCAGGAGGGACGCGGCATCGGCTTGATGGCCAAGCTGCAAGCCTACGAACTTCAGGACCGGGGCCTTGATACCGTGGAAGCCAACGTCCAGCTTGGCTATGACAATGACTATCGCGCCTACAAACTACCAGCCGAGGTGCTGCGCCAGTTAGGCGTGCGCGAAGTCCGCCTCATCTCCAACAATCCCGACAAGGTCGCGGCCGTGGAGCGCGCTGGAATCAAAGTGGTGGAGCGCGTCTCTGCCGACGTCGAGCCTTACGAGCACTCCGAAAACTACCTGCGCACCAAAAAAGAAAAAATGGGCCACCTGTTCACGGGTTGGTAGAGGGTTTCGAAGGGGAGCAGCTTTAGCTGCGTCGTTACAAGCTCCTTATGATTGTCATGCCGAGCCGACTTTAGTCGGCGAAGGACTTTTTTTCGATTCTCAGTGCCGACCTATAATTGGTCCATGTCGCAAATTACTCTTCCGGTAGCCATCGAATCTGACGACGATGGATACTACATTTCGTGTCCTGCCTTGCAAGGCTGTTACAGCCAAGGCGAAACTTACGAAGAGGCCATCGCCAACATCAAGGACGCGATCCGTTTGCACATTGAAGACCGTCGCGCCGAAGCCTAATCGGCGCTTTCAGTCGTTCGGCTCCAGCTCGGTGGCGTCTTTCTCCACATCGTTGGCTGGCGCCATCTCCTCGCGCTGGATCTGTCGCATGACGTCAATCAGCCGTTCGTAAACCTGGCGCAGTTGCCGCTCCGACAGCGGCCCGGGATTATGGCGCGCGATGTTTTCATAGATGATCTTCTCGCGGTCCGGCTCATAGATGGGCATTGCCGAGTTGCGCTTCAGCTTGCCGATTTCATGGGCACACTGCGCCCGCTCGCTCAGCAACTCGACCAGCTTGCGGTCCAGATCGTCGATCTTCTTGCGCCACTCAGCGATGTCCATGGTTTCAGCGTCTACGATTGTTCGCCCAAACGATTCCACAATCAGTCTAGTCCTGCCTTGAAAGGGCACGCCTTCAGGCGTGCCGCCGAAGCCAAGAGGAAATCCGGCTTTAGCCGCTGAGGGAATAAGCCCTCAGGGCCTAAAGGCCAATCTCTTCGCGGCCCTGACGGCACGGCTAAAGCCGTGCCCCTTCAATACCGGATACAGCATGACACTACTTTATACGGTGGCTCCGGCATGTTCCGCATTCGCGGTCAGAAGAGCCAGCAATTCTGACACAGCGGCCGCCTCTCGCCCGGGATTCTGCTCGATACATTGCACAATGGCGCTACCCACCACGGCCGCATCGGCGAAGCTGCCGACCTCCGCGAATTGTTCCGGCGTGGAAACTCCAAAGCCGACCGCAATCGGCAACCTGGTGTGCGACCGCAGCCGCTCCACCAGGGCCCGTGCGTCGGCGGCAAGTTCCTGGCGCGCACCCGTGATTCCAGTGCGCGAGATCGCATAGATGAGCCCGCGTGAGTGTTTCGCGATCGCTCGCAGCCGGGCGTCGGTGCTGGTGGGAGCGGCCAGAAACACCGGCGCAAGTTTGTGCTTCTTCATCGCTCGTAGATAATCGCCCGCTTCCTCCACTGGAAGATCGGTAAGTAGGGCTCCGTCGACGCCGGCCTCGACCGCAGCCGAGCAGAATTTGTCGAGCCCAAACTGCAGAATCGGATTCAGATAGGAAAAGATGATGAGACCAGCATCCGAGTGTTGCCTGATCTGCTTGGCGACATCCAAAACGCCAGCCAGATCCGTGCCATGGCGCAGCGCCCGCTCGCTGGCCCGCTGGATCACCGGACCATCGGCAACCGGATCGCTGAACGGAACGCCCAACTCGATCACGTCAGCGCCCGCACCAATGGCCGCCAGCGCCACCCCGCGCGATGTCTCCAGATCGGGATCGCCGCAGGTAATGTAGGCCACTAGACCGGGATGATGTCTGAATCGAATCGCCACAACAGGTTCCTTTTCGTAATTGTCATCCTGAGCGAAGTGAGCTCGCGAAGGCGAGCGAACGGAGTCGAAGGACCCCTACCGCCGGTTGCACTCCTCGCGGCAGCGATCTCTAGCAGGGGTTCTTCGACTCCGGATCGCAAAAAAAAACGATCCTCCGGTCAGGATGACACGTAAAAACAAAAGCACTAAAACCCTAGATTCTCGCGCAAAATGCCAACGTCCTTGTCGCCGCGCCCGGATATATTAACTATCACAATGTCAGACTGCGACATTGTGGGAGCTCGCTTGATACATTCTGCCACCGCATGGGCCGACTCCAGCGCCGCGATAATGCCCTCCATCCGCGCCAATGTGCGGCAGGCATCCAGCGCCTCTTGATCGCTGGCCGACACATACTCCGCGCGCCCCTGATCGTGCAGCAGCGCGTGCTCCGGGCCAATCGCCGGATAATCCAGTCCTGCGGACACCGAATGCGTCGCCGCTATCTGACCCGCGACATCCTGTAGAACATACGAATATGTCCCCTGTAACACGCCCGGCCCACCGCCGTCGAAGCGCGCCGCATGTTCTCCCAACAAGTGACCACGCCCGCCGGCTTCGACACCGATCAGCTTCACCTCGTGGTCCTTGATGAACTCGTAAAACACGCCAATCGCATTAGAGCCGCCGCCGACGCAGGCAATCACCGCCGATGGCAACCTGCCTTCTGCTTTGAGAATCTGCTTGCGCGCCTCCTGGCCGATGACGCGATGAAAGTCGCGCACCATCGTCGGATAAGGATGCGCCCCCAACACGCTGCCCAGCAGATAATGGGTGGTGCGAACGTTGGTCACCCAGTCGCGCATGGCCTCGTTGATCGCATCTTTCAGCGTGCGCGAGCCCGACTCCACCCCGCGCACCTCGGCGCCCAGCAACTTCATGCGGAAAACATTCAACTCCTGCCGCCGCATGTCCTCCGTGCCCATGTAGACCACACACTCCATGCCGAACAGGGCGCACACAGTTGCCGTGGCAACACCGTGCTGACCGGCGCCGGTTTCGGCGATGATGCGGTGCTTGCCCATGCGCCGCGCCAGCAGCGCCTGCCCAATGCAGTTGTTGATCTTGTGTGCGCCGGTGTGCAGCAGGTCCTCGCGCTTCAGATAGATTTTCGCGCCGCCCAGCTCTTTGGTGAGCCGCTCAGCCAGGAACAACGGCGTGGGACGGCCGGCAAAGTCGGCGAGCAGCCGATGATACTCGTCGCGAAACGACTTGTCCTTTCGCGCTTCCGCGTAGGCGGCTTCCAACTCCTGCAGGGCCGCCATCAGCGTCTCGGGAACGTAGCGCCCGCCGTAGGCGCCGAAACGTCCGGGCACGGCGCGAACGCGCTTCGGCCTGCTGCCTTCGGCGGGCCGAGCACCTGTATCCGAACTTTTCACGTTGCTGCTGGTTTCTTCCATCGCTCCCTTTGCTTCACCGACGCCCGTGTTTGGCGTACGGCGGCCACGAAATTGCGGAGCCGCGCTTCATCTTTTTTCCCTGGCTTGCGTTCCACGCCAGAGACTACGTCAACGCCCCAAGAATCGAATCGTCGAAGCGCCTCGGCAACATTCTCCGCATTCAGCCCGCCCGCAATGATCAGCGGCATCGCTTCTCGAATCGCCGCCGCCAATGGCAAAACTTCTTCCCACGCAAAGGGAATGCCGGTTCCGCCGCGCTGCTGGGCCGAACCCGAATCGAGCAGGATGGCGTCAATGCTGCCGTGCGCCGACAAATATTCCGCGAGCCACTCCCGACCTGGCTGCAAAATGTCGTGTGCCTGCAGCGTCTTGATGATCTTGCGTTCGCCCAGTGCTCGCCGAAAATCCGGCATCCCGTCAGCCGGTTCGTCGCCGTGCAATTGCACGCCGGTAAGGCCGATCCGCCGCGTTACTTCGGCCACGCGGGCCGGAGTTTCATTCACGAAGACACCGATCTTCTCAATCCCATTCGGCAACTTCGCAATGATTTCCGCCGCATCGGCTATCTCAATTCGACGCGAACTGGGAGCGAAGACGAACCCCAGCGCATTGGCCCCCGCGGCTACAGTTAGCTGCGCATCGTGCAGGTTCGTGGTGCCGCAAACCTTTAACCAGGTCATAACCTGTCCATCAACGTCAGCTCGCGGCAACTGCCTGCGTCAGCAATTCGCGCAAGGCCTCGCCGGGACGCGGCGCACGCATCAACGATTCGCCCACGAGAAACGCATCGAACCCCGCCTGCCGCAAACGCGCGATGTCCTCGCCGCTTTCAATTCCACTCTCGGCAACCTTCAATATGCCCGCCGGGATAAGCTCGGCCAGTTGCAACGATGTTCTCAGATCGACGCGAAATGTGTGCAGGTCGCGGTTGTTGACGCCAACGGTATCGAAGCCGGCGTCGAGCGCGCGTTGCAACTCCACGGCATCGTGGACCTCGCACAGGACATCGAGTTCGGCCTCGCACGCGCGCTGACGTAGGTTGATCAGTTCCAACTGACTAAGGGCGGCAGCAATCAGCAGGACCGCGTCGGCGCTGTGCGCGCGCGCCTCCAGCATCTGGAACTCGTCAACCATGAAGTCCTTGCGCAAGCACGGGAGCCTTGTCGCCGCCGAGGCGATCGCAAGATTCTGCAATGATCCTTGGAAATACTCCTCGTCGGTCAACACGGAAAGCGCCGCAGCTCCCGCCGTTTCCAACTCGTGCGCTAGCTCCGCCACCGGGAAATCCGCGCGGATCAGCCCTTTTGACGGCGAAGCCTTCTTCAGTTCGGCGATTACGGCGGTGCCGCTTGCAGCCTGCTCCTTTAGAGCTCTGCGAAACCCTCTTGGCTGGTGACGCTTTGCAGCGAAATCCAGAGCGCGCATGTCGGCTGACGCCTTGGCAGCGGCAACTCTGCGGCGGGCAGCAGCGGTAATCTCCTCCAGCTTGGTGGACATGGATTCAAAAAGTATACCTGCTGACGGTCTACGTTGACCTGCGCAACGGCCCGATAGGGCACTGTGGGAAACAGATACATCAGCGGAGGTAACAGCGACAGCTCGTGACTCCCCGCCAAGGGTGCGGCAATTGTGCTGGTGGAGCGGAAGAATGGTCGGAGGATACCTCGCAGTGCTGGTTGGAGCGGCCCCCGCAGTGCTGAACCTCAGCGCCGCATCGAAACAATCCATCCGGGGACCGCGCTCGGAGACTCCTGGCCGTGTCTAAGATCGGTACTCGGAACGAACGTTGCGCCAGGCGCTCACACTGCGCCGCTCGGCTTCCTCGGCAAAGCCCTCGCCCAGCTTTTGCAGCGTCGCAAAAATCTGCATTCCCTTATGCAAGTAGTCAGGAGCGCTCTCCCATACCGCCTCAAATTTTTCGGGATACTCGGACGCCAGCAGCGCAAGACCGGCGGCAGCGAAGGCCATGCCCGCTGGGCGGCGGCCAGTAAGGATCAGCACTGCGCCGGCCCCGATTGATCCGAATACCACTGCCTTCTTCCAGTTTTGCATGTCCACCTCGCGTGACCCACGGCTAACGCGCCGGGAAATTGATTAGAACAATTCCGGAGCCTTGCCGTTGCGTGATGCCGCACACTGAGTTGATCACATTCTAGAGCAGGTGCGCCATACAGATGCGAATGCCGATGTCTGAAATTCATCAACGCACTTTTCAGACACTACCCGAATGTCGGCTGTGATCCGGGCGAAGTGCTGCGCTGTGCTTGCGGACTTGCACGGCGAGAATGGCTCGTGAGCAGAAAAATTACCTATGTCCGTCTATCTTGCATCCAACAGCCGAATCGTCTCCAGCACTACATCGCCCGTGATTGCCAGCGATTGCGGACTCAGCTTATCGATTGTGTCCTCGGGCGTGTGATGGAAGACATTGTTGTATCCGTAAGTAAAGTCGATGAGATCCACAACCGGGACGCCGATCTTAGCAAACGGAATGTGGTCGTCTTCGATGGCAATTGTCTGCTGAAAAAAGTGTGACTGGTAGCCGAGATCGCTGGCTGCCTGGTACACCACATCGCTGAGCCAGGGCGTGGAGTTCGTGTCGCGCTGGATATCGAGATCGGCGTCGCCAATCATGTCAACCAATAGGAACGCTTTCACTTTCTTCGCCGTGCCATCCTGCTGCCACTGGTGCGCAAGCTGTCGCGTGCCATAGAGACTGTCCGTATCGGTCCACTTCACGAATGCCTCTTCCCCGTCGGTCCACACCAACCATACGCTGTAGCCATCAGGCTGCTTACCGCGAAAGTGATCAGCCAAAGCGAGCAGCAGCGCGGTCGTGGAGCCGCCGTCGTTCGCTCCGACGTAGGTCTTGGGCAGTGGATAGTTGGTGTCGTAGTGCCCGGCGACGATGATGATGCCGTCCTTCTTGCCGGGAAATTTAGCGATGATGTTGTTGATGGGAAACTTGCCCGCGGGCGTCTGCGCCGTGAACTTGTCCTGCTCCACATCCACTCCCTTCAGCCTGGAGAGGATGTACTGCTCCAGCTTGGCGTGCGCGGGACTTCCCGGTGGGCGCGAGCCGAAGGCAACAACTTCCTTCACGTACTGCATGACTTGTTTGCCATTGATGTCTGGCTTAAGAGCGGTGGTCTCAGGACTTGCCGGCGCACCGACCGGCTGAGGCGCGGCTATGGCGCTCGTCGTAGCCGCGGCCTGCGCTGCAGCCGACGCCTCCGGCGACGTTTGCTGTTGTTTGCTGCAACTGGCACTAAAAGCAGCTATCAGAAGCAGTGCGAGAGTAGCGCACGATGATAATGGGTACCGAGACTTCATGCACACAATATTGTAAATGGCGCGCTGGGTCAGGCTGCGGCCTACGAGCCTTAAAGAACCATCCGCTGGAGCCCAAGATCCCTTGGAGCCGCCCGCTGACGCCTGGAAATCTGCTATTCTGCCCGCCGTGTCCAAACCATTGCCTTCAAATCGCCGTCCCGCGATCAGCATTGTTGGCCCGGGAAATCTCGGCACCGCGCTGGCCCTGACTCTGCCTCCCGCAGGCTATGAGGTGCGATCCCTCGCTGCACGCAGAAAAGGATTTCGCAATCGTCAAACAAGAACGCTGGCGCGCCGACTGAAGGCGCGCCTGGTTGAGATAGGCAAGCAGCCGCTCGATAGCGAGGTCGTTTGGATCACGGTTCCTGACGATGTGATTGCGAGTGTGGCGCGCCTGCTGGCACAATCCCAGGATTGGAAAAGCAAGATTGTATTTCATTCCAGCGGAGCGCTCACCAGCGACGAACTTACTTGCCTGCGAGAGAAAGGTGCGCGGGTCGCATCGGTGCATCCCATGATGACCTTCGTGCGCGGTACCGTACCGGAGATGGCAGGCGTGGCCTTCGCAGTCGAGGGAGATGCTGCGGCGGTGAGGGCTGCCAGATCCATCGTCGAAGACTTAGGCGGAGACGCCTTCGTCATCAAGAAACAGAACAAGGTGCTGTATCACGTCTTCGGAAGCCTCGCTTCGCCGTTGGTGGTCGCATTAATGGCCTCACTGGAGCAGGTGGCGCAGGCGGCTGGTATCCGTCAAAGGGACATTAAGCGCGTGATGCTGCCGCTGCTGCTGCAAACACTACGCAATTATCTGAAGCATGACGCTTCTGCTGCCTTCAGCGGGTCGCTGGTTCGGGGAGACGTAGCGACAGTGCGCAAGCATTTGGCTGAGCTGAAGAACCTGCCCGAAGCCAGAGCGGTATATGTCGCGCTGGTCAGCGCAGCTTTGCGCTTGCTGCCGGTGAGGAACCGCAAGAGTTTGGCGAGGGTGCTCGGTAGTTCTTGAGATGACCAAGGCTGCAAACAGCCAGGTGGCGAGGGATCGAAAAGCCATCTCATGAATCTGTTGAAAGGGCGAGTCTTCAGCCGGTGCGATAACGGCGCTCTCTCGCCTCTTCATCTCGCTGGGAAGAGTTCAGTACCTACCAGCCTCTTTCGGACAGGCCTCTTACGACGTGGCCTTGCCGCCGAAATAGATGGAGGCAGCGATCGCAAGAATGATCGCGCCTATCGCAACCCACGACCACTTATTGGCGAAGTTCATGGTGTAGCCAATTCCCACCCGCTTGGACACGAAGATTGCCGGATCGTTTGGGTTGTAATAGAACGCTCCCGCCTTCCAGTAGGAGTCGTTTTGCGGCTCCGGCACTTCATCTCGGGCCGAAGGAGCGCTGATCTTCAAGTAGCCCCAGTACATCACTCCGAGAACGAAAACCAATATCGGGGCAGGAATGAGCCACATCGGGATTCGCATCAGCGGCAGCAGAGAAACCATCACGAATACAAATGTCAGCGGATACAGCAGCAGCTCCAGCAAGCGAACCGTAACGTAGCGCATCACCGTTTTGCGGGATAGCCGTGACAACATCCAGGCCAGTCCCAGGATAAATAAATTCACCAAGCTGGCTATCAGCAGCGACCCATAAACCCCAAGTGGGTCACGGCTGGCCCAGCGGTTCGGCTGCCCGTCGGCACCCCAATGTACCGGAAACGTCGCTGGTATCTGGTTCCAATGCAAGTGCAAGTAAAGCGCAACCGCGGGTATTGCCAGCAGCGGCGGAACGAGCAGCCATAGGCTGATGGTCTCCTTCTCGGGGACGGAGGAAAGACTGGCCTCTCGGATCTCCGGCCGCCGGACCCCATAGCGGGCGTGGACTTCGCGAAACTTGAGCCAATAGCTTAGGCCCGCAGCAATCAGGAGAGCGAACATAGGCGCCAGGATCGCCACAGCGGCATTCTGCCGCGTCAGCAAAGCGGCAAGCGCAATGGCCAGCGCGCCCCACAGCGCCGCTTGCCGACGGTACGAGCGCAACAAGCGCCGCCCATCCCTGCTCTGGGGAAACGCGGGATCAACGGTTGCGCCAAAGAAAATCCCTCGGCGCGTCAGCAAGGGCATGAACTGGACGATCACGGCCAGGAAAATCAACGGGCCAATAACTATCGCGATTTCAGGCTTCATTTTTCAATTCATCTGCCAAATGGCGCAGCTCAAGGCTGAGTTTCGCGGCAGAAGCTCCTTGCGACCGTATCTCAGCCACCAGAGCCCTTAGACGATGCCGGAATTCCTGGACTCGCTCGGCGTTGGCTGCCGGCGGAGTATTACGCTTGACCACGGTCGCGCCCCGGCCGTGCCGCAGATCGAGCCAGCCCTCCTCGGCTAGAGTACGATAGGCCTCGGCAACGGTGTTGAAATGGACTCCCAGGTCCACAGCGATCCGGCGCACCGACGGCAGCTCCGCACCGGGAGCGAGTTTGCCCTCGACCAACAAAATTCGCAGCCCATCCACAATTTGCCTGTAAGCGGCAACGTCGGAGTCGAGATCGATTCGCAATGTCGGAATGCCGGTCACTGTTTACTGTACATATACAGTATACACAGGCGGCGGCCTTTGTCAAGCCAGAAAATTCCCCACGTTTCTACCAGGTCGTTACAGAGCGGGAATGGGTTTGCGATGTGTAAGGTCGCCGGTAGCGCTGAAGATAACGATGGTAAGCCTGAATGGTCAGGCTTTTGTCTTCCTCATCACTTCGTGGGCCTTAGCTACAACGTTTTCCACGGTGAAGCCAAAGTGCTTCAGGATCTCCCTGTAGGGGGCTGACGCTCCGAAGTCATCGTGGGCAACTATGTCTCCGTCGGGGCCGACGTATTTGCTCCAGCCAAGACTGGCGCCGGCTTCCACTGACACACGCGCCCGCACGTCCGCCGGAAATACCTGGGCCTTGTACTCGGCGGATTGCCGCTCAAACAGCTCCCAGCACGGCATGGAGACCACGCGCGCCTTCACCCCTTCGGCGGTGAGCTGCTCGAAGGCTCCGACACATAACTGCACCTCAGAGCCAGTCCCCATCAGGATGATGTCGGGCGTGCCGCCAGAGTCCGCCAGAATGTAGGCGCCTTTGGCCACGCCCGCGGCCGAGGCGTACTTGCTGCGATCGAAGGTCGGCACGCCCTGACGAGTGAGGACCAGCGCCACCGGTTGGTCCTTCATCGGCATGATGATGCGCCAGGTTTCGGCGACTTCGTTGGCGTCGGCCGGGCGGAAGGTCATCATTCTGGGTATGGCGCGCAACGACATGAGGTGCTCGATCGGCTGGTGTGTCGGCCCGTCTTCGCCGAGGCCGATGGAGTCGTGCGTGTAAATGTAGATGACCGGCAGCTCCATCATCGCAGCCAGGCGAATCGTCGGCCGCATGTAGTCGGAGAAGATAAAGAACGTCGCTCCAAAGGGCCGCACACAGGAGAGCGCCATGCCGCTCAGGATTGCGCCCATGGTGTGCTCGCGGATGCCGAAGTGGAAGTTGCGCCCCGCGTAGTCGCCCTTCTCGAAGTCGCCGCCGTCCTTGATGAGCGTTTTGGTCGAGGGATAAAGATCGGCAGCGCCGCCGATCAGCCAAGGGACCCTTGCGGCGACGGCGTTCTCTACTTTGGCGCTCGAGTCGCGCGTGGCCAGGCCCTTCGCGTCGGCGGGGAACGCCGGAATATCTTTGTCCCAGCCGGCGGGCAGTTCCTGGTTCGACATCTGCTGCCAGATTTTGGCGAGATCAGGATTCATGGCCGCCCATGCTTGGCATTTCCCGTCCCACTCCTGCTCCCACTTTGCTCCGCGCTCGACCGCCTTGCCCATATAGCTCTGCACTTCATCGGGAACGAGGAACTGGGCATCGGGCGGCCAGCCGTAGACAATCTTCGTCAGGCGGACTTCTTCTACTCCCAGCGCTTCGCCATGGGCTTCCTTGGTGTCTTGACGGTGGGGAGAGCCCCACCCGATATGTGTATCGCAGATGATGATCGACGGCCGGTCCGGCTCCCTCTGTGCAGCCCTGATGGCGACGTCGACCAGGTCGAGATCGTTGACATCGCTGACCCGCAGCACATTCCAGTGCCAGGCGACGAAGCGGGTGGCGACATCGTCGGTGAAGGCCAGCGAGGTGTGGCCTTCAATGGTGATGTGGTTGTTGTCGTAGAACCAGATCAGGTTCGACAGCCCAAGATGGCCCGCCACAGAAGCCGCTTCATTGCTGA
>JBEKQY010000070.1:0-17348 GCA_049519235.1 Candidatus Korobacteraceae bacterium
CGTGATCTTTCAGGCAATGTATACCGCCGTCATGGAGCGCACGCGCGAGATCGGCATCCTGAAGTCGCTGGGCGCGGGCAAGTTCTACATTGTGAACGTGGTGCTGCGGGAGACGCTGCTGATCGCCATTGGCGGCGTCATTCTGGGGATCGCGATGAGCTATGGCGCGCGCGCCGGCCTGCGGGCGAGGTTCCAGACGCTGCCCGTGCTAATCACCTACGAATGGCTACTGAAGGCGGCAATTATTGCGCTGGTCGGCTCTCTGCTGGGAGCGTTCTATCCGGCGATCAAGGCCGCGCAGAAGGACCCCATCGATGCGCTGGCGTACGAATAAGCCTAGGGCTCACCGGCTGTACTGATTTTCCTTTTTCTCCGCATGACGCTCCAGGCCAAGTTGAATCAGCCGATCCATGAGTTCGGGATAGGAAATGCCGGTCGCCGCCCACATCTTGGGATACATGCTGATCGAAGTGAAGCCGGGGATGGTGTTGATCTCGTTCACGTAGATTTTTTTCGTGCGCGGGTCCATCAGGAAGTCCACGCGTGCCATGCCAGCGCAGTCCACCGCCTGGAACGAGGCGACGGCGAGGCGCTGCACCTCCTTCTGCTTGGCCTTGCCAATCCTGGCAGGGATAATCGACTCCGAGCCTTCCACCAGGTACTTGGCGCTGTAGTCGTAGAACTCCTTAATGGGCACGATCTCACCGGGTACGGACGCAATGGGATTGTCGTTGCCCAGCACGGAGCACTCGATCTCGCGCGCCTTTCCCTTCTTGCCGCCCACCGCTTGCTCGATCACCAGTTTGCGATCGAAGCGCGCAGCCTCGTCCAATGCGGCGGCGAGTTCGCTGGAATCGTGAACTTTGCTGATGCCAACCGACGAGCCCAAATTCGCGGGCTTCACGAACACCGGATACTTGAGCGTGCTTTCGATCTGCTTGCGGACTTTCCTAGGTTGCCCGCGCCAGGCGCTGCGCAGGACAGTGAGGTGCTTCACGATGGGCAGTCCGGCATTGCGAAAGAGACGCTTCATCACATCTTTGTCCATGCCGGCCGCGGAGCCGAGCACGCCCGCACCCACGTAAGCGATGTCGGCCAACTCCAGCAGGCCCTGAATGGTGCCGTCTTCGCCGAAGGTACCATGCAGCACTGGGAAGATAATGTCCACATCGACAGGATTGACGGCGGCCCGAAGCTGATGAGCGTCGGTCTCAAAAGGCATGAGCGACGAGTGATTTTCTCCCGGCATCGGCGGCACCACTACGCCCTCGCCACGTGCTAAAACGGCCGCGGCAGAAGTGGCATCCGGATCGCCGGCGCGCAGATGTCGCGGCGCGGGAGCATCGGCCGGCTTGCCTTGCAACAGGCGTTCAGCATGGGCAGCGGTCACCCAGCGGCCTTCTTTGGTAATGCCGATGGGCACCACTTCGTACTTGCTCTTATCGATTGCGTTCAGTACCGACGCCGCCGACAGCAGCGAGACTTCATGTTCGCCGCTGCGCCCGCCAAACAAGACCCCGACCCGGAGTTTCTTCATACCTCGATCTTAACGCCACAGATTTCCGTGAGTAGTGACCATGGGTAGACCTCCGGCTTTTTTGCCGGTCGATTACGCCAAGCGGACGCCGCGCTTGGCAGCGTACATCGCCTTATCGGCAACGGCATAGAGCTCAGCGGGGTCGGCGCCATCATCGGGATAAAGAGCAAAGCCCACACTTACACCCGTCCGCACCAATCTTCCTTTGACTCGGAGCGGCAGCACCAATGCCGATTCCAGCGCCAAGGCCAGCGTTTGCGCCCCCTCAACGGCGGCAACTTCGCTCACCACGGTGAACTCGTCGCCTCCAGTTCGGGCCAGGGTATCGGAGGCGCGCATGCGGGTGGAGAGCCGGTTGACTACCTGCTGCAACGCGGCGTCGCCAATGCGATGCCCGAAGGTGTCATTCACTTCCTTGAAGTCATTGAGGTCGAGCAGGAAAACGGCCACTTTGCGGCCGTTGCGATCGGCACGAGCGAGAGCCTGCAGCAGCCGGTCCTGCAGCAGACGCCGATTGGGCAATCCGGTGAGCTCGTCATGATAGGCGAGATGCTCGCCGGCGCGGATTTGATCTTCCAGCAGGGTGACAATCATGCCCACGGCCACCAGGTATTTCGGGATGTTCCAAGCTTCGGATTCGATATGGACCGAGGGAGCGAACCGTGCCATAAGCATTCCAGCAGGAAATGTGAGTCCCCAGGCAATGAAGCCGAAGACACTAGGCAGGACCCCGGCTGAGGACGGGCGGGAACGGTACCAGTAGAGGCCGGCGGCGAACAAATTCAAGGCAGCAAGGATAAGGTACACACCATAATCCGGGTTACCGGAAGCGATGCTCCACAATATCAGCGCAGCCACGGTAACCAATGCCAAGCCAAGCCACACGACATAGCGAGTGATTCTTCTGTACCAGATCCGTAACAAAAGCAAGGCAGCAAACAGTTCCAGCATCACTATGGCGTAGTAGACGCGGGCGTCGCTCACGCCCCACAGCACTGCCCTTGCGTACGCGAGAGCCGGAACGCCCAGCACCAGGGCAATCACCCACTGCCGCAGCCACGTCGTGGCCTGCGGCGCCACCGAGACCACGAAAGCGATGCCCGCCATTTCCATGGCGCACAGGCCAACCGCCCGCTCGATCCGGGCCAAGCTGTCAACCCTGAACTGTGCGAACTCCACCACCGAGCGCAATAAGATGAAAGCCCATCCCACCAGCCAGAGGTTGACTCGCTCCTTGGTTTGCTGGCGGGAAATGGACGCAAAGACTCCAACCAGGATGGTTAGGGCGATCAGCGAGGGCAGGGCGTTGAAATTCAACTGCATGAAAGAGGGCGCTCAACCGGGCTTCCAGAAACCCCGTTGTCCACCTTGCGACAGCGTAATGGAGTTCGCTTCCGCACTGCAATGCGAACTTTTCTAGTGACCGGCGAGAAGGAGCTGCAACCGTATCCGCTGGAGGGAGACGCCAGGGGTTACGCCATCTGAACAGCCAGCGGATTCTATTGGCCAGTTAGCTCATATCGTACTAACTGACAACTGACAACTGCACTTAGAAAGATGGCCACGCCGTAGCCAATCGCCAACCGAGCGCAAAACGGAACGAGCGGAAGGTATCATACAGCCGAAGCACGAAGCAACGCAGGGCTGCCCGAAAGACAGTCCTGGCGAGCGGGCGCGCGAGGTGCGGCAGGCGTAAAATAAAGGGTCTGACCAACTGGCGCATCTCTCCGCGACAGCCAGCATCTAGTAGACGTCATCCTATTTCGAGCTAACTGAGAGGACGCATTTATGGCAACCACGACTACTCCCGCGCGCGAAGGAACACGCGTCGCTGCCACCATCAATAACGCCCGCATTCCAGACCAATTCAAGAATGAGCCGTCGATTGACTGGAGCAATCCCGAAAACACGCGCCGCATGAGGGCCGCCATCGCTAAAGTCCGCAACGAACTGGGCCGCGAGTACGACCTGGTGATCGGCGGCCGGCGCGTGAAGACTGGCGAGAAAACCCAGTCGCTCAATCCCGCCAAACCATCCGAAATTGTTGGAGTCCATCAAGCGGCCGGTGCTGCGGAGGTCGAGCCCGCGACGCAAGCGGCACTGAAGGCCTTCGAGAGCTGGAAGTACACCTCGGTCGAAGAGCGCACCAATTTGCTGTTCCGCGTCAGCCATCTGCTGCGCGAGCGCAGGTTGGAGCTGATGGCGTGGATGATCTTCGAGGTTGGGAAGAATTGGGCCGAGGCCGACGCCGATGTCGCCGAGCTGATCGACTTCTGCGACTTCTATGCGCTGGAAGCGCTCCGGCTGTCGCAGGCCGAGCCGCCGGTGCAGTTGCCGGGCGAGCGCGATTGGCTGCGCTACATCCCGCTGGGCGTGGGCGCGGTAATTTCGCCGTGGAACTTCCCCAGCGCCATCATGGGAGGCATGACATTGGCGTCGATTGTCTGCGGCAACACCGTGATCCTGAAGCCGTCGGGCGACTCGCCAACTATCGCCGCAAAGTTTTTCGAGATTCTGGAAGAAGCCGGACTGCCGGATGGGGTGGTGAACTTCTGTCCCGGCCACGGCAACAGCTTTGGCAATGCGATCGTCGAGCACCCCAAGACGCGCTACATCGCCTTCACCGGATCGAAGGAAGTGGGCCTGCACATCAACCAGCGCGCCGCGGTGCAGCAGCCAGGGCAACTCTGGATTAAGCGTACCATCCTGGAGATGGGCGGCAAGGACTCGATTATCGTCGATGCCGACGCCGATCTGGATGCGGCGGTTGAAGGCGTCGCGGTCTCCGCCTTCGGATTCAGCGGTCAGAAGTGCTCGGCGTGCTCGCGCGCGATTATTGACGAGCGCGTGTACGACAAATTTCTCCAGCGCCTGAAGGAGCGGGTGGAGAAGATCACTGTCGGGGATCCGGTGTTGAACCCAAATATTGGACCGGTGGTGAACGAGAAGTCGATGAAAACGATGCTGGGCTACATCGAGAAGGGCATCGCCGAAGGCGGCCGGCTGATTACCGGGGGCGAGCGTGCCACCGAAGCGGGCGAAGGCTATTTTATCCAGCCGACGGTGATTGCCGACGTCGATCCCATGGGCACGATCTCGCAGCAGGAGATCTTTGGGCCGGTACTCGCGGTCATCAAGGCCCGGAGCTTCGAGCACGGCTTGCAGATCGCCAACAACACCGAGTTCGGCCTGACTGGCGCGGTATATACCACCTCGGACGACAAGATTGAGGCGGCCAAACAGCAGTTCCACGTCGGCAACCTGTACATCAACCGCAAGTGCACGGGAGCGATGGTGGGCGCACATCCCTTCGGCGGATTCAACATGTCGGGGACGGATTCGAAGGCGGGCGGGCCGGATTATTTGCTGCTGTTCACCCAGGCGAAGTCCATTGGGGAGAAGATCACGAAGTAGTGGTCAGTGACTAGTGGCTAGAATGTGCGGCCGGGGCAAATGCTCCGGTCTTTTTTCTAAGAAAGAAATATTCACCACAGAGACACGGAGACACAGAGTAGATCCGATCGTTTCTTCTCTGTGTCTCAGTGTCTCTGTGGTGAACAGATGTTTTACTTCGGGTGCGGCCCTTTCCGTAAACGGCAGCTTCATTGCCGACGCTTCTTCGTATGCCGTTTCGCGCGCGACTCAAGCGCCTTAATCGCATCGTTGGCGTCGGTGTACGGACCGTGGGTCCGGCCCCGTTTGAGGTCTTCAAGACCCTCAGCAAGATGACGGTCGATAAGGCTTTTGGGCGTGAAGGTGATCTTCCCACCCTCTACGCCGGCTTCCAGAAGATCACCGATCTGCACCTGCACCTGCTCGCGGATGTGCTGCGGAATCACGATCTGAAACTTATTCTTCACGGCGACAATGTTCATGCGAACCTCAAGTTTAACAGTTGAACAGTACAACTTTGGACAGATTCTGTCAATCGGCATGGTGCTGGAACGCAATGGCTGAGTTGTGCCCCCGGAGGTCTCAGTTCCCCTTTGTCACCTTCCTGTGAGATGGAGATCACAGACACACAAGGCAGGAGCGGGCAAAATGCTAACACCAGTTGGAGAAGCCAAGGCCCTCGGCCCCCCTTTTATACGCTTGGCTGGAAGCAGACTCCTGAGGCGCCATCAATGCGCGGTATTTTGTGTCCGCAGCATTTGCTTTTGGGCAGAAGCACGCGCACGGCAAGCGCTGAGCTGCGGATTGTGCTTGGGCTTGCGCTGTCGCTCCTCATGCCCCAATCCGCGCTCAGTCAAACGCGCGAGGATCCTGCCCCATCTGCCACCGCTTCGTCCGCGTCGTTACGGCTTGAGCCGCCTACGCAAAGTGTTCGCGCCTTTCCGCGAGCGAGCCTGGGAGACGCGCGCCAAGTGAAATATCTTGGTACGTTTTGCGCCAATGCAACGTACAAGAAGGCGTCGAAGTTCACTCGTGCTCTTGAAGGGCAGGGCTCAAACTCCTGGTCCACTTCAGTCCTGGGCGAGGACGCGGCCAGGCAGAGCGTGGTCCCTTGGCGGATGATTCTTCCCACCCGCAGGGTTGTGGAAGACTTCGCGCCCCCGGCCCACGCCACGGAAATCGCGCAACCACCATCCAACCTGGCAAGTATTCGCAATAAAGTAGTGACCTTGGTTTATGGGCGGGCCAGGGTAATGGGCGCGCCGCAGCAGGTGACCACCGACTCCCAGCAGCGCGTGATTATCAGTGATCCCGAGCTGCGGGCCGTACATGTGTTTGACCCTAAGGGCAAGACTTCGTTCAGCATTCTGGGCAGTCAAGGCCGCAGGTTGCAGATGCCCGCCGGAGTTGCGGTGGATGCTGAAGACAACATTTACATCGCTGATTCCGAGCAGGGAATGGTCCTGGTGTACAGCCAGTACGGGCAATTCGTCCGCTATATCGGGAACTTCCATGGCGAAAACATGTATGAGCGTCCCACCGGAATTGCCATTGACCGGAAGGCGGGCCGTTTATATCTCGCCGACACCCCACGCAACCTCATTTTTGTCCTCGATCTGCAAGGCAATGTTCTAAAACGCGTGGGCACGGACCGGCACGGCAGGGGCAGCGGAGAATTTGCGTCTCCGACGCAGATCGCCGTGAGCGATCACGGAATTGTGGTCCTGGATGCGGAAGGGTCACGCCTTCAAGTGCTGGATTTCGACGGCAACCGCATTGGTTATTTCCGGGTTGTTGTCGGCGTTGATGAAGAAAACGGCCTGGCGTTGGACAGGGAGGGAAACATCTACGTCAGTTATGTTGCCAGGTCCATCATCAGCGTGTACCAACCGGATGGAACGCCGATGGGCACGTTTGGCCAACCTGGCAGCAGGATTGGAGAGTTTCTTGCTCCGAAAGGGTTGTGGGTCGATGCCAGCAACCGCATCTACGTCGCTGATGCGGTGAACGCGCGGGTGCAAGTCTTCCAACTCAGTACCGGGGCGACCTCCCCACATTAGCTCGCGCCGAATCTCGTTCTTCAAAGCCTTCAGTTTAACTGTCCAACAGTACAACTTTAGCAGGGCCGTATCCATTTTTGTAGAACGAGAGCACAGAAAAAACTTCAACTCCGTGCTCTCCGTGTCCCGTGGTCAACAGATTTATTCGGGTGGCGCGTCCATAGCAGTTCACCCGCTTTCGCTGTAGTATGGCTTCGAACATGATCGGCGAAGTTACTCGCGCGGCGGTCGCGGCCTCAGGGCCAACGACCACCCTCATTTACGACGACTGGTATCCGGCGATTCGCGCCTCGGAGATTTCGGGCCAGCAGATGGCGAAGGCCGTGCTGCTCGGCATCCCGCTGGTATTTGGCCGCACCGCGAGCGGCCGCTACTTTGCTATGCGCGACTCCTGTCCACATCGTGGTATTCCGCTCTCCTATGGATGGTTCGATGGGCAGCAAGTGACCTGCAAATATCACGGCTGGTCGTTCGAACCCGTATCTGGGCAGTGCTGCGAGATTCCGTCGCTGACGCAGCGCGATTCGCTCGATCCTTGCCGCATCTATGCGACCGCATTTCCCTGCGAGGAGCGCGACGGACACCTCTGGGCCTATGTCCCACAGAGTGGGAGGGGAAAATTGCACGCGGCCGATATCACGCAGCTCCCAGTTCCCGAGGTGCCCAAGTTCAGCCGGCGCTTCCGTTCGGCGTATCTGACTGCCGACCTGCCCTGCAATATCGACCACGGCATCATCGGACTGATGGATCCGGCGCACGGGCCGTTCGTGCATCAGGCGTGGTGGTGGCGCTCGCGCGCCAGCATCCATGAAAAGGAAAAGCACTTCGAGCCCATCGAGAACGGCTTTCGTATGACCGCGCATCAGCCGTCGGCCAACAGCGCGCCCTACAAGCTGCTGGGCGTGTATGGGCAGCCAATCACGACGACCATCGATTTCGTTTTGCCCAACCGGCGCTACGAGATCATCCGCTGCGGCGAAAAGTGGTTTGCCAGCCTGACGACAGTGACGCCGACGGTGGAGAACAATTGCCGCATCGACGTTTGCGCGGCGTGGAATGTCTTTCTCAATGTGCCGTTTCTCACGCCTATCGCCAAGTTCTTTGGCCGGCGTTTCGTGCGGCAGGACCAGCTCACCATGATCCAGCAGGCGGAAGGACTGAGGTACAATCCCAGCCTCATGTTGATCGACGACGCTGACCGCCCGGCCAAGTGGTACTTCGAGCTGAAGCAGGCGCGGCTGGAGTCGCAGGCGACCGGCAAACCTATGCGTCATCCCATGGACGGCCCCGTCACCTTGCATTGGAGAAGCTAGCGGCGATGCCAAGCTCAGCGCAGCTTTCCTGGCAACTTCGGTCTCGGCTGCGCATGTTCGGCATCGCGTTTCTGCTCGGCGCAGCGGTTGGGATCTTCGTCCTCTATCCCACCAACGAGTTCGTTTACTACTACGAATACCGGCCGGGAAACTCAACCGCTGCAAACTTCGCCCTTATGCAACTGCATCGATCAATGACCGGCCAGACTCCGGAGAAAACCACGTTTTACGCGATCGTCGGCATTGTTTTGAGTGTGTGTGGAGCAGGATTGTACTCGACCATGCAGCGGCGCTCGCAGCGAATCGAGCAATTGAGTGCCGCGCTCGAAAGCGACCTGGACACGTTGATCGCACAAGGCGAGAGCGCGAAGCTGGAGTTCAAGTCCTCATTCCGGTGGGATTTGCGCGAGCACAAGGTGAATCGTGCGCTGGAAGCGGTCGTGCTAAAGACGCTCGCCGGCTACATGAACAGCAACGGCGGAACGCTGTTGATTGGCGTCTCCGACGATGGCACGATTGTCGGTCTCGACGATGATTACCAAACCTTAAAGAAACACGACCGCGACGGTTTCGAGCAGGCGCTGATGACCGCGGTCGCGGCCAAACTCGGTGGCGACGCGTGCCACTGCGTGCAAATCGTCTTCCATTCACTGCACAACAAGGAAGTCTGCCGCGTCATGGTCGCTCCTACGCCCCGGCCGGTTTATGTTAAGGAGGGCGACGCGCCCAAGCTGTATGTCCGGACCGGCGTTAGTACGCGCGAGCTGAACGTACAGGAGGCCGTGGATTACACCTCGGCGCGCTGGCCCAAGTAAGGACCGATCCGGATCGCTTCGTCGAATTTCTTGTGACGCGGCGAGTTGCCGTGGGAGCGGACAGTGTGCGAAAGTGACTTCCGGGCACTCGGCAGCGGAAAAATTGTCGCCGAAGGCAACGGGATTCGCGAGCCAGATATCGCATTCCATACAGAAATGGCGGCTACGATCCAGCACGCGAGAATTGAGGGCTGCAAGGCTAATGGCCAAGAAGGTTAAAACGAGATCGTTTGAAGAAGCTGTGGCATGGTTTCGCGAGCACGGCTTCGACGTGCTGGAGGCCCCCGGCGCCAGCAATCGGATATTTCTCAAGAAGTATCACTGTTCGGCGGCGATTGAGCGTACCGATGACGGCGGCGTGAAGATCTTCGCTTATCCGGGTTATCTGATCCAGGGCGAAATCTCCAAGCTGGTGGACCAGGGTTACCAGAAAATTTTGCAGACCAGCAAGGCTGTCTATCCTGCTACTGCTGACCACCTGAAAGCATTGCACGAGTTCTCCGAGGAATTGAAGGAAGGCACCGGAGGCATCAGTCTCTACAACGAGGGTCTGGGCACGGTGAGCGAAGCCTACCAGTACGACCGCGTGCGCGACCGTGACCTGCCGGAAGCGCAGCGTCCGGAGCGCCCCTGGCAACGCTCCGCGATAGACCGCAAACGCCGCGCTTGAAGGTTGCCGGCGATGTCTCCCGCTCATGTTCGGTTGTCAGCCGCGCCTGCAAATAGTTGCTCATCGCCTGTAAACCCGCTTTGCCAATTCCCTATCCAATCTAGGTAAGACGGAAATCTGTCCGCCGGCTATCTTCCAGGGAGGAGCAAAGTCCGGATTACTTGCGGGCGCGACCCTTAACGGCGCGGTCATCAAGGCCGACGAGGATGGCATGCGCGCCTACTACGGACGCACGTTCGGCTTCCGTCCCGTGCTCCTGGGACAGGTTAAGGATCCGGGCGCCAAGGATGTCTTCGTGGCGACCCTGCATCGTGATCGCAGGGAAGTCGACCAGGCCCGCTAACCCTGACGAGCAGCTTGACGGCCGGTGGCAGCAGTTCCCCGGCCGTCTCTTTTTATAACTGCGGCCCCTCACGAAATTCGAAGAGAGAAAGTGCAAAACCAAAGTCTCTGTGGTAGTATCGGCGCGAATCTGCCCCAAAAGGACCTTCCATGGCTGTCATGCTTCGGCCGCTCACGCTGGGTGAGCTGTTGGATCGCGCCTTCCAGCTTTACCGCAGCCGCTTCGCCGTATTCGTCGGAATCGCGGCGGTCGCTTACCTGCCGTTCTTCGTTGTTCGGGCTGCTGGTCTTTGGGCGCCCAGGATGTTCTCGCCATCAGTCACCACGAGCGCAGCAATTGGACTTCTGGTTGCCGTGGTATTCAATCTGTTGGCAGTGGCCGCGGCGAACTCGGCAACGATCATCGTCGTCTCGGCTGCCTATTTGGAGAAAACGATCACGCTGGGCGAGGCCTACGGTCGAGTTTCGGGTATGTTGTTGCGGGTCTTCTTCATCATGATTGGCATGGGAATTGGTATCGGGATTGGAACGTTATTGTTCATCATTCCCGGCATAATTCTCTCCCTGATGTGGGCGCTGGCAATACCTGTAGCTGTGCTGGAGGATACGGGACTGGGAGAGAGTTTGGCGCGCAGCCGTCAACTCACAGCCGGACATCGCTCCCGCGTATTCGCCATTTATCTTTTGTATTTCGCTCTGGTATTGGCCCTTGAGATGGGACTTATGCTTCCATTGGGCGCCGTGATTGCCATCAAGGGGCACACGGGAGGTGCAGCGGCAGTGACGCCGATCCTCCAGGTCGCATCCGCTATTCTGAGCTATGTTATTGAGTGTCTAGTAACGCCTATTCTTACCATCTCGTTATCGCTCATGTATTACGACGAGCGTGTGCGCAAGGAAGCCTTCGACATCCACCTTATGATGGCCGCGCTCGGCGAAGGTCCGGCTGGTTCGGCAGCCGCCAGCGCTTCGTAGAATGCGCGCGCTTCGCATTGCGAGCTTGTTGCTGTTGGTTTCCATTGCCTCAGCGGCCGACACCCCACTCTGGCTTTCGCAATACGTTGAAGGACTGGGGCAATTACGGCGATCGGTGGTGTCGGCTCCGGACAATAGCAGTGCGTTATCAATCGCCCGTAATCTCCCGGCGGAATGGCGGGTTGAAGCCGATGGCCGTGTCTTCACCATCTCCAGCGATAACGTAGGGCAAGCTCTGCGCGACTATGCCAAGCAGCGTACACCTGCCAATCTTGCGGTCATTACTTCGCAGATCGATCTCCTGTTGTCGGATGCCCACGGTATGGAGGCTGCGAAGATGACCGCTGCGACGCAGCGCGACAAACTTAACGAGATCCTTTCCCGCCGCGAATTCCGCAACGTCGAGGGAGAAAGTTGGTACGACCGATTAAAGTACGTGGTACAACGCTGGCTGGCGCAGTTGCTGGATCGAATTCTGGTTTCCTCTGCGTTTCCGGTGGTAAGCCGTATCGTCATTTGGTTGCTGCTTGCAGTGGCTGTGGTCGTGGCTGTTTTCTGGGTCATCCGCAATTACCGGCAGAGCAACATCTACACCACCTTCACCGGATCTCCGGAGACGATTGTTGCCAAACCATGGCGCGACTGGCAGGCCGAAGCTCAAGCTGCGGCGCAGCAGGGACGATGGCGCGACGCCGTCCACCTATCGTACTGGGCTGCGATCTCCTTTCTGGAAGGCCAGGGACTTTGGCATCCGGATCGTGCGCGCACGCCACGCGAGTATCTGCGCCTGTTGCCCCCAGACGATGCGCATCGTGATCCTTTGCAGCAGTTGACGCGGAGTTTCGAGAAAGTGTGGTACGGAACCGATACCGCTACCGCCGATACCTTTGCCGGCGCATTCGCGCTGCTGGAGCGACTCGGATGCCGCTGAAACTAAGCTCCGAAGATCGCTGTCTGGTCACCATTGCTGCAACCGTGTTTTTGATTAGTGTTTTGCTCGCGTTTTTCCTCACGCCGGCAGAGTCCGATGCGCACTTTGCGACCAGCTATTCCGCTGCATCAGAAGGCGCCAAAGCCGCATATCTGCTGCTGCATGAAACGGGATATCGGGTTGAGCGCTGGAGTCGTCCTCCGGCTGAGCTGAAGGATGCGCGAAATACAGTGCTGATTCTGACCGATCCCGAGGACATCCCATCGCAATCCGACCGAGATGCGCTGGCCAAATTCACGTCGGATGGCGGTGTAATGATTTTGGCCGGAGCCTACAGTCCGTTATTCGTCTCTGAGGCTGCGCCGTTGCAGTTGCCCATATCGCTGGGGTGGGAAACATTCCCTGCGCAGGCGCCCTCGCCGCAAGCGCTGAGCGCGCCGGAGATCAAGCTCGATGCGATCGCTTCATGGTCAAAAGCGGGGCAGGGAATCGGCCTCTACGGCGACAACTCGCGTTACACCGTTATGCAATACGCGCATGGGTCGGGAGGCATGATCTGGCTTGCCTCATCGAGTCTGCTCAGCAATGCCGGCCTGCGCGAGTCGCGAAACCTGGAGTTTCTATTGAGCACCATCGGTAGCAAGTCGCGCCGGGTTCTGTGGGACGAATATTTTCATGGGCATCGCGAGGCTGCGCCGGTGGCTGTCGCGCACCCGCAGTTGGCATGGCTGTTCGGACAGTTGGCGTTTGTCGCGGTGGCCGTGCTGGTGACATTTTCGCGGCGCAGTTCGCCCCAACGCGCGCCGCGGCCAGAGTCGCGACTCTCGCCACTGGAATACGTGTGCGCTCTCGGCCAGCTTTATGAACATGCCGGCGCGGCGAATGTTGCCGTTGACATCTCCTATGAACGTTTTCGTTACACGCTGGGCAAGCGGTTGGGTCTTCGGCCCTCAGCAACCAGCCAGGAATTGACAGGCGCTGTCGCCGAGCGCTGGGACATCGATAGCCAGGACTTGCGCACGTTGCTGGACAGGTGCGAGTCAGCGCGCTTCTTTGAGGATCTGACGCAAAAAGAGGCGCTCGCACTCGTGCAGCGCCTGCACCAGTACTCAGTGTTGTTGAAGCTCTTTCCCGACCCTGCCCAGGAGATTCGATAAATGGAAGCTGTTTCCGCAGTGGTTTCGCATATTCGCGAGCAGATGTCCAAAGTAATTGTGGGCCAAACGGAGATGCTGGACCAGTGCCTGCTCGCTCTGCTTTGCCGCGGCCACGCGCTGCTGGAAGGCGTGCCCGGCATCGCCAAGACCCTGACCGTCAAGGCGCTGGCCGCAGTGTTGCAGCTACGCTTTCGACGGGTGCAGGCGACCTCGGACTTGATGCCCGCGGACATCCTGGGAACCAACGTGCTCAATCTGGCAACCAGCACTTTTGGTTTTCACGCGGGACCGGTGTTTACCGACTTTTTGCTGGTGGACGAAGTCAACCGCATGCCGCCGCGCACCCAGGCTGCGCTGCTGGAGTGCATGGAGGAGCACCAGGTAACGGTGGACGGCACGCGGCACCAGTTGCCCGCATTCTTTACCGTGTTCGCGACACAAAATCCCATCGAGTTCGAGGGCACCTATCCCTTGCCCGAAGCGCAACTTGACCGCTTCCTGCTGAAGATCGACATCGCGTATCCCACGGCTGCGGAGGAAGCGCAACTCCTCAGCCGCTTCCAGCAGGGTTTCGATTCCCGCGATCTCTCTTCGCTCGCGTTGCAGGCGCTCGACCCCGCGGTGCTGGTAGGCGCGCAGGAGGAGATCCGCACCCGAGTTCGCGTCGAGGAGAGCCTCTTCACATACGTGGTTCGCGTGGCGCGCGCCACCCGCGAATCGCCAGCGCTTTCTCTGGGTGCGAGTCCGCGCGCCGCCGTCTTCCTGATGCAGGCCGCCAAAGCTGTGGCCGCCGTGGACGCCCGCGACTATGTCATACCCGATGACGTGAAGAGCGCGGCATTGCCCGTGCTTCGCCACCGTGTGCTGCTGAAGCCCGAAGCCGAACTGGAAGGCTTGACCGCCGATCAGATTATTCAGGACCTGCTGCGGACGATTGAGGTCCCGCAGTGAGCTCGCCTTCGACCTTGACTCCGGCTGTGAGGCAATCTCATGCCGAGTCGTATGGCCGAGCGGGCATTGCCTTTGGCCGGCGTTCCTTCCTGCTTGCTGCTGTCGGCCTGGTCTGGCTAGGCCCGGCGTTCCTCGACCCACGCTTCGCCCTCGGAATTCTGGCCTGGGACTTGCTGCTGCTGATTGCCGCCGCGGTTGACCTGTACTGGTTACCGCGTCCGCAACAGTTGATCGTCGTCCGCCGCTGGCGCGATCCGGTAGCGCTTTCGGTCCCCAGTTCGGTGGAGCTGGCGCTGCGCAACGACGGACGCGTAACCGTTCTGGCCGAGATGTTCGACGAGGTTCCGGCGCAACTGCGGAGCGAGATACCGCATGTCGAACTGACCGCGCCCGCCCGTGGCGAAGGCGCAGCAGCATACTCCATCACGCCCGTGGCTCGCGGCGATGCCACGCTCGGCGACGTGTACATCCACTATCAGAGTCCGCTGCGGCTGGCGGAGCGATGGGCGCGCGCGCGGCTGGAGCAGACGGTCCGCGTTTATCCCAACCTGGAGGAAGCCCGTCAGCAATCGATCTACCTGGCGCGCAGCCGTCAGATTGAGCTTCAGCAGAGACAGGCGCGCACACGCGGAGTGGGGCGCGAGTTCGAGAGCTTGCGAGAATACCGGCAAGGCGACGACTTCCGCAACATCTGCTGGAGCGCCACCGCCCGCCGCGGCAAGCTGGTTTCCAAGGTCTATCAGGCGGAGCGCAGCCAAACCATCTGGGTGGTGATCGACTGCGGGCGGCTGATGCAAGCGCAAATTAGCGGACTCAGCAAGCTGGACTATGCCGTCAACACCGCGCTCTGCCTGGCGGAGGTGGCGCTGTACTCGGGCGATCGCGTTGGGCTGCTGGCCTATGATCGCGTTCCCAGTCATCGTATGTTGCCGCGGCGAGGCAGCGCGCATCTGCGGCAGCTCATGGAGGAACTGGTGGATCTCCGCGCCGGCACGCTCGAGGCGGACCACCTGCGAGCTGTCAGCGCGCTGATGAGCAGCCAGAAGCGACGGAGCCTGGTGATCTGGCTGACCGATCTCGCTGAGACAGCCATGACGCCCGAAGTGATCGATGCTGCCCTGCAACTGACTCCGCAGCATCTGGTGCTGTTTACGGTCGTCGGCCAGCCAGACTTGCTCGCGATGGCCATACAAGATCCGACGACGGCGGCGCGCATGTACGAGGCTTCCGCCGCGCAGGAAGTCATCCACCGCCGTCAGGTTCTGCTGGCGCGAATGCGCGATCGCGGCACTCTGCTGGTGGAAGTAAGCACGGCAGCCATGTCCGCCGCGGTCGTGAATGCTTATCTCGAAATCAAGCAGCAGAATCGGCTGTAGAGGTTTTCTTCACCGTCACTCCCGAAAGATAGGCTGCAAGCAACGTAAACATTGACGCTGCAAACAGGAACTTCATAGGAGCGGAGAGCTCGGTGGGCGATAGGAAACCTTCGATCACGCCGGCCAGCAGGAGCATAGGCACGCGACGCCGGGAAAAAGCAGACCGGTGGCGATTCGCAGACCAGCGCCCGCGGAGATGAAAATGGCCGGCAGCTCCAGCACGCCATGCGGCGCGACAAAGCTCCACAGTTGCAGGCCCATTCCGGCTTGCGCGCAGGCGGCGCCGATTACCCCGATCAGCAGGCCGTTGAAGATGACCATGTACATGGTGCCGATTCCCGCCGTGATGCCGGCAGCGAACGTGGTGAACGCCACGCTGAGGTTGTTGGTCATGATGGCGCTGGACGCCAGCGGCTTGATCGCCACCACGGAATGGGTCCACATCTCATGGCGCTCGATAGTCTGCACCATCTGCGGACCGATGATCGCCAGCCGGAAATCGGGGTCTTGTAGGGTGAGGATGGCGCCGACCACCGCTCCGCCCAGGAACAGAATGAAAGCGAAGAAGCAGTAGTTGAAATTTCTGCGGAACACCTGCGGATAGGTGTCACGGTAGAAGAGAAGAGCTGCCAAATGATTGGTCTTGTGACCGGAATAGATGGTATGGTGGGCGCGTGCCAGTAACTGGTTCAGATAACCGGCAAAGTGCACGGAGCTGAGGTCGGCGCGCAGCACCCCCAAGTCTGCTGCGGCCTGCCGATACAGCAAACCCAGTTCGCGCAGTTCGGCCCGACTCAGCGATTTCAGGCCAGCATCCTGCACGCGGTCCATCAACTGCTCCAGGCGGCTCCAATAAGGGCGGCGTCTTTCAATCCAGTAAGTGGAGATCAAGGTTGTATCCCAATAACGAGCTGACGATCCAGACTCCCGAGCAGATCACGATGGAACTGGCTCCGGCCGGCATCGGCAGCCGCTTCCTCGCGCTTGCACTGGATACTGTAATTCAGGTTGTGCTGTACACGGCCATCTTTCTGCTGGCGGCATTCCTCTTGCCGGCGTTGGTGAAGCCAGCAGGGGGATTGTCTGGGACCTGGGCCGTCGCAATTGGCCTCTTCCTGCTGTTTTGCATTTATTGGGGATACTTTGCCGCTTTCGAGATACTCTGGCAGGGACAAACCCCGGGCAAGCGAGTGGCCGGCATTCGCGTGGTCAAGGACACGGGCCGCCCCATTACCGCCATCGAAGGCGTCGGCCGCAACCTGATGCGCGTGATCGATGGCCTGTTCTTTTACCTGCCAGGGGTGATCTCGGTGGTGTTGAGCCGGCAAAGCAAGCGGCTTGGAGACTACGTTGCCGGCACGATCGTAATCCATGACACCAAGACCTCCGAGGTGAAACCTAATTGGACCTCCGCCCGGTCCACGGAGACCACTTTCCATCTCGAGTTATCCAATCTCTCCGAGCAGGATCTTATCCTTATCGAGACTTTCCTGCACCGCAGGCTGGATCTGGAAGACATGGTTCGCTTCAACACCGCAGTTCAATTGGCTGAGATGATCCAGCGCAAGACTGGGGTGGCAAAGCCGGCGAAACAGTCCGACGAGGATTTCCTGGAAGTTACCGCCCGGCAGGTGCGTGATCAGGCACGCTTCCGGGCCCCGACTTCAGCGGATCGCATGATAGGGCACTGATGGTTGGCCGTCAATCCGTTCTTCGCCATCATCCAGTTCCGGGCAGTTCGATCTAATCGAGACGGCGAGAACAGGCTCGTCCATGGCGAGCTGCTCAGGGCGAGCGTAGGAGCAATTGCATTCGGGAGCCTTCTTAC
>JBEKQY010000071.1:0-15512 GCA_049519235.1 Candidatus Korobacteraceae bacterium
AATAGAATATTCGAAGGCTTCAGATCCAGATGCAGTAGCCGTTTGCTATGGATGCGCCCGACACCGTGCAGAATCCCCTGGGATATCTTCATCAAATCTTTGAGCCCGAGGGGTTTATCTTTGATCCGCGCTTGCAACGACCCGTCGGAAAAATACGGTAGTGCGAGTCCGATGTGATCGCTCGTTTCGCAAACATACACGATGTCGACGATGTTGGGGTCGGATACTGCGAACATCAACCGTGCCTCATTGCAATATGCGTCGAAATCGTTCCCGAAGCGGCCCTTCTCAATCTCCTTAACAGCGATCTCACGTTGCAGGTACGGATCGAATGCGCGAAAGACAGCGGAGTTCATGCCCTCGCCAATTCCAATCGGCTCGATTCTGTCATAACGGGTTGTCGCGTAGACCTCGAACATCTGAGCTATCCTTCCGTTAAAACTGAGGCGGCCACATAAATAGCCTCGCGCATTTTCTTGTCTTTAAACCGGGACCAATCGAGCCCCCGCAAATCGTCGGCCCCGAGATCTGTTGCTGGCGACTTGCTATGGATGAGTTTGGCAAATGTACCGAGTGCGCCGGTAACCGTTACCAAGTTCTGCGTGCTGGCAACTTCCAACACCACACCTTCGACGCGGCAACGACACTTAGTTGCGTCCTTGTTTGCTCCCATCGCGTTCCGTTCAGGGTACTTAATTCCAACTTTGGTCGGCCGGTAGGTGTCCAGAATGTGCAGCACGCGCTGGCGAATCCAGGCGAGTGACTCACCTTCGCTGTAGGAGCCAGGTGCAACCTCACTGCCGTGGGCATCTAGGATCAGGTCATCAGGGCTACCGCTTACGATTGCCCAATGGACGGCCGCAGGCTCCGAGCGCACTCCTAGGACACCGCTCATCGTTTTTCTCCTTACGTGGCCACAAGAAGAGGCATAGGCCCTTGTTCCTCATATCCGCATCGGCATTACGACGTACCGGTACTTAAAGCCGTCGTCGCCGGCGTCCTCGGGACGCATCTGGCCAGCGGACTGCGCGTCTTTGAACTCCAGCCGCACGTCGCCGCCATCAGAGGCCTTGAGAAAATCGAGCAGGTATTCCGAGTTGAAGCCAATCGTTACAGGGTCGGAGGTGTAAGCGGTCTCGATCGAGTCTTCCGACTCGCCGGCATCGGTGGAAGAGGACGAAATCTTCAGCTCGTTCTTGTCGAGCTTCATGCGGATGGCCCGTGAGCGCTCGTCGGCGAACTGCGCGACGCGCTGGATGGAGGTGTTGAGGTCCGCGCCATGCAGCACCACGAACTTGTTGGCCTCACGTGGCAGCACGGCTTCGTAGTTGGGGAACTGTCCGGTCAATTGGCGCGAGGTCAGCAGCCGCTCGCCGATCCGGAAGAACAGCGTCGATTCATCTTTGGCAAACTCGACGA
Source organism: Candidatus Korobacteraceae bacterium (assembly GCA_049519235.1). Classification (GTDB taxonomy): domain Bacteria; phylum Acidobacteriota; class Terriglobia; order Terriglobales; family Acidobacteriaceae; genus Bog-257. The sequence continues at coordinate 1,420 of JBEKQY010000071.1, forward strand.
AGTCCACATCGCTGTTCTGTAATAGCGAGTAAATCTCGCTCATGGCTTTCTTGGGGACAAGCGTCCGGTTCTCGCCGCTCACGTCGAACTGTTCGCCCTGCTTTTCGATATGCGCCAGACGATGCCCGTCCGTCGCCACCATGGTGATCGACTCCGGCTTCAGCACCATGAGCCCGCCGTTCAGGGTGTAGCGCGACTCCTCGCTGGAGATCGCAAAGATAGTCCGCGCTATCATGCTGCGCAGGGTCGGTGCCGGAATCTTCACGGATCCCGCCGCCGGAAACGTTGGCAATCCCGGGAAGTTCGCGCGCGCCATACCGACCATCTTGGTGTTGGAGCGGCCAGCGCGGATATTGACCCAATGGTTCTCCAGCAGCTTGATGGAGATGTCGGTGTCGGGCAGCAGCTTTACGTAGTCGTAGAGCTTGCGCGCTGGAATAGTGCAGGCGCCTTCGCGCTTCACCTTCGCCGCACAGGACGTACGCAGGCTGAGGTCGAGATCGGTAGCGGTGATGGTAAGCCGGTCATTCGCCGCCTCGAATAAAAAGTTGGAGAGGATCGGAATCGTGGTCTTGCGTTCGACCACTCCTTGTGTGGCAGTCAGTTCCTTGAGCAACTCGAACTTGCTGACACTGATTTCCATCGCTGTACCCTGAATTGTTCCCGTTGCTTCCGCAGCCATAAGTCCCACCTCGGCGCCCGCCGGAGGCGGGCAGCCCTTTTATACTGCTACTCCTTATATCAAATCAAAAACATATAAAACCAGTAGTAATAGTAGGCACTGGGGAAAAGTGGAAATTTAGAGCAGAACTGCGAGCGCCGCAGGCTGGAGTCATTTGTGCCTGTATGAAACCGATATCCCAGGTTGTGCCCGGCTGTGGCGATCCAGGAGAGGAGAGGAATTTCGTCCGCAGCTTTCCACTGAATCCACACCCCATTCACAGGTTGCAGCGAAGAAAACTTGGTCCAAGAGTGAAAAACCGCGCTGGAGCTAAGCTTCACAGGCCCAGGCTCTCGGTGAGCTTGTTCAGCATCCTGTTTAAATCCTTGTCGGACTTGCGAGCCTCCTCGATCTTCCCAACCGAGTGTAGACCCGTGGTGTGATGCTTGCCACCGAATTGGCGCCCAATCTCGGGAAGCGAAGCATCGGTGAGATGCTTTGCCAGATACATGGCGATCTGCCGCGGGAACACAATGACGCGCGAGTTATTTTTGGCCTTTATCTCCAATAGCCGCAGCCCGAACTGCTCGCACACCGCCTTTTGGATCGACTCAATTGTGATCTTACGGACTTGCGAATCGATCAAATTCTTCAGCACTTCCTGCGTCGTTTGCAGGTTGATCTCTCCTCCAGTCAGTGAAGAATAGGCGGTCAGCCGGATGAGCGCGCCTTCCAATTCGCGCACGTTGCTGCGAATGTTCGAAGCGATGAACAGAGCGACATCAGTCGGCAGCACCACCCGTTCCGACTCGGCCTTCTTCTGTAGGATGGCGACCTTGGTCTCCAGATCTGGAGGCTGGATGTCGGCGATCAGGCCCCACTCAAAGCGGCTGCGGAGGCGATCTTCGATCTCAGCCAACTCCTTCGGTGGACGATCGCTGGCAATGACGATCTGGCGCATGCACTCGTGCAGCGCGTTGAAAGTGTGGAAAAACTCTTCCTGCGTACGCTCTTTGTTGACCAGAAACTGGATATCGTCGACCAGCAGCACATCCATGTTGCGGTATTTGTCGCGAAATCCGCCCATCTTGCTGTAGCGCAGCGCGTTGATCATGTCGTTGGTGAAGCGCTCGCCGGAGACGTAGCAGATGGACTTCTCCGGCTGCCGGACCTTTATCTCGTGTCCGATGGCTTGCATCAGATGGGTCTTCCCCATGCCAACGCCGCCATACAGGAAGAGCGGGTTGTAGGCCTTCGAAGGCCGTTCTGCAACCGCACGGGCCGCAGCGTGGGCAAATTGATTGCCGGTGCCGATCACGAAGTCGTCGAAGGTGTATCTGGGGTTCAATTGCGCCGCTCCATCCCAATCGAAACGTTGTTGCGTGACGGGTCCGGATACGGGTTGGTCAGAGGGAGGCGATGTGGCTGCTACTTGATGTCCGGCGCTGCTGGCGGCCTTGGTCGCGGCCTTGCCATCGCGCTGCTCTTCCGCGGTGACGAATTCCACATCGCGAAACTCGAGACCGAGATTCTCGAACGCTTCGCTGATCAGATCGCCATAGCGCTCGCCAATATGGCAGAACTCGGGATTGGGAACTCGCACGAACAGAATCGCACCTTGCGCGTGATCGTAGCGCGTAGGCTTCAGCCAGGTCTCGTAAGAGGTGCGGGTGACCTTTTTTTCCAATGCGTCCAGAACGCGCATCCACGGATTTGCGGCGGCAACGGCAAAAGAAGACATAAGTAAAGTCCTGAGGCGAAGGGCCTCTGAGCAACGAGACGTCAGTTAGCGGGAAACGGGACTGAGTATAGCCGAAAAAAACGCGGCACAAACCGACCGGAAATCATATTTTGCAAACCTGATGTAGCGGTGTCAGGGAGCGTTGCACCGCATTTGTGCAAACAGCTTTCTTCTTGGCTGCAACGGATAGTAGCACGAAAAAAATTTCGCGCCAGAGAAAATATTGCGGGTGTTCCTCCGTTCTTGTGCGAGTGATTGATTTGGTGAAAGTTAACGCGAAAAAATATTTTTTCGACTGTTGCGTTCGCAGTGCATCGTAGCACGGCGCTTTGCAGAACCATCACTAAAGCCTAAACCGTCCAATCACCTTCATGCGCGCAAACGATGAGAGTTTAGTGACATCTCTCCATCGCCAAGGCGGCCGCGATCGAGAAACGATAGTGGCAGCGCGGTCAGCCCCGGTGGCACGGTTTCCTGTTTGAGTCAGATCTGCAGTCGTGACCCGCGAACATATTGCCCCGGGTTGCATGGTTTGCATAACGGCATACGTGGTTTGACCCGCTATTCCAGGGGCTGATAAACTACGATTTTCCCACCTTTGTGACTAACCAGAGAAGGACCACCCGTGCGCAGTTACACTCGACATCAGCTTAAGCAGGATTCCTTTACTACCTCCACCGCCGAAACCATCACCTGGGCGGTCGAACACCGCTCCAAGCTCATCGCCGCCGGAGTTGCGCTGGCGGTGATTCTGGCCGTGCTCGGGGGCGGTTGGGCCTATGTGAGCTACCGCGACCAACAGGCCAGCGCGGAGTTGGCACAAGCCATCCAGAAATACAACACTCCGGTTCGTCCCGCCGGGACCCCGGCAACTCCCGACGTCCCAAGCTACGCCTCAACCCAGGAGCGCGACAAGACCACCAACGCAGAATTCAATCGCATTGCGAACAAATACTCCTTCACCCAGTCGGCGCAGGTAGCCCGCTATTTCGCCGCAATCACGGCCCGCGATCTGGGCGACAACGCGACTGCCGAAAAGGATTTGCAACAAGTGGCGGGCAGCCGCTACCCGGAGATTGCCAGTCTGGCAAAGATAGCGCTGGCCGGCGTCTATCACGATACCAACCGCAACTCGCAGGCGGTCGATCTCTACAAGCAGTTGATCGATCACCCCACCGCCTCCGTCGGCAAGAGTGCGGCGCAACTGGCGCTGGCCTCGCTGTATGAATCCATGGACCAGCCAAACGACGCCCGCCACATCTACGAGCAGATGCAGAAGGATTCGCCCGGTACCGCGGTGGCGCAACTTGCCATGCAGCGCTTGCAGGCGCTCGGCAAGCAGCCATAGGGCTTCGCGTAGAGACGGCTTTTTCTCCTGATAGGCGAACTGGTCGGCGCAAATGGTCATCTCATCCCCTAGCGAGTAAACTGTCTTCGCCATGACCCTGTTCGAAGCCCAGCCGTACGATGTAGCGTCCGCGCGCAAGAAACGCAACCTCATCATCGCGCTGGTCTTCCTGGCGATCGTCATCGCTCTCATCTGGTGGCAGCTCCGTTTCTGGCCGGAAGAGCGCATCGTGGACCGCTTCTTCGACGCTCTGCAACAGCAAAATTACGAGCAGGCCTACGGTATCTGGATGCACGATCCGGACTGGAAACAACACCCCGGCAAGTACTCCCGCTATCCCTATGACGACTTCATCAAGGACTGGGGGCCGGGCGGGGAATGGGGCTTGATCAAGAGCCACAAGTTGGATGGGGCAGCCGTTCCGCACGGCTATAGCGGTTCGCGCTTCGCGGTGCCTAGCGGCGTGGTAGTCGTTGTCACCGTCAATGATCGCATCGCCGACAAGGCCCACATCTGGGTGCAGAGGGACGATAAGACTCTGGGATTTTCGCCATATTAGGGATAATCCGCTTTGGAACTACGGCTGCTCGGACGCGCAGGTTGCGGCCAATGGAACCGCAGCCAGGAACGGAGGAGAATTATTATGCGAGAAGATTTCACGGGAACTGCCGGTCGCTGCTGCCTGCTGGCTGCGAGTCTGTTGCTGCTATCCGGGTCTTCGTTGTCGGCGCAGTCAAACCCGAAACCCATGGTGCGGCGTGCGGAGAGTTTTGCGGTTTCGCGGCCTTTGCGGGACCTGGCAAGGTTGCCCGGGCTTCCTACCATCCCCGACATGATCTCGCCCGCCTCGGGCTCGAACTTCTCCATTGGCTTGAACTTTCTCGGCCTGGGCAACGGCTTCCCGAATTTCACGCCTTCCAGCCCAGCGCCAGACACCAGCCTCGCCGTTGGCGCTACCCAGGTCGTGCAATGGACAGACCCAGTTTACGCGGTGTTCGATAATAGTTCGGGCCAGCTCCAGGCAGGGCCGATTCTCGGCAGCACGCTCTGGTCGGCTCTTGGAGGAACAGCGTGTGCCAACGCCAGCGGCGGCCTCCAGCTGATTGTTCAATGGGACAAGGCGAACCAACGCTGGTTGTTCGCTGAGAACACGCTGGGTGCTGCGCCCTACTACACCTGCATCGCAGTTTCCACCAGCTCCGACGCGCTGGGCAACTATTACGAATATGAATTTCCGCAAGGGACCTTGTTGTGGGATTCGCCCAAGTGGGGCATATGGTCCAATGGTTACTATCAAACGGAGGGAGAATACTCAACTTCAGGCTTTGTCGGGCCGGAGCTATGTGCCTACGACAGCGCCAAGCTGGTGGTGGGAGACGGTTCAGCAGAACAGATCTGCTTCGTGCTTTCTCCCGCCGACGGGTACCCCTTACCGGTGGACATCGATTCCGCACTGGCGCCGCCGGCCAATGAAGACGAATTCTTCATGAGCCTGTGGGATTCGTCTCATCTGTCTCTCTACTCCTTGCATCCCGATTATCAGGACCCGCAGAATTCCACGGTCACCGGAAACGACGGCTCGCAACTGATTACGGTGCCCGCCTTCACGCCCGCCTGCAACGGCGCGTACGACGGCAACTGCGTTCCGCAGAAGGACACCTCCACGCAACTCCAGGTTATTGGCGACCGCTTGCTGTACCGGCTTGCCTATTGGGAAGACACGCCGCTGACGAACGTGCTGGCGACGCCGCCGAGGCCATTTCCCTCGCAACACTGGTATGTGCTGCACGACTCCACGGCCTCCGGCGGCAACGAGGCTCCCCGATGGTATGAGTTCACCGCGCCCATCCGGGCCCTTCCGGTCACCAGCATCGCGCTGTTTCAGTCGGGCACGTTCGCTCCCGACGCGAACTATCGCTGGATGGGCTCCCTCGCCCGCGACAAGAAGTACGACATCCTGCTCGGCTACAGCGAGTCGAGTTCCAGCATGTATCCCTCGATTGCGATTACGGGGCGCACCCTCAGCGATCCGCTGGGCACGATGGAAAATGAGCTGACGGTGATTGACGGAACCGGCTCGGACGCCCTCAACCGGGGATGGGGGAACTACAGCAGCATGCGCATTGATCAGGACGGCTGCACGTTCTGGTATACCAACGAGTATTACATGGCCACCGGCTCGCAGTGGAGCACGCAGCTGGCGTCAGCCAGCTTCGCCGGCTGCCAATAAGGGCGGGAACGAGCCATTAGCAGCCAGCTACTGCGTGGGCGCGACGAACTCCTTGGGTTTCTCCGAGCCTTCGCCGAAGAAATACGCTTCCATCTGCTGCACGATGAATTCCTGGTGGTCCTTCTTCCAGGGCTGCAGGCGATATTCGTTGAGCAGCATTTTCATGTGCTCCTGCCACTGCTCCCAGGCCAGCTTGGAAACGTTGTTGTAGATCTTCAGCCCCAGTTCGCCGTCGAAGGGCGGCTCGTCCAGGCCCTCCGCCTCGCGCCCCAGCTTCACGCATTTCACCATGTGTGCCATAGAAGCCCCCGTCGGGATGATTACCAAGGATTGATTTTAACGGCGAGCGGGCGCTTTTCGCTATTTGCTTTTAGCCAGAGGCTCTTAGCCTTTAGCTCTGAGCTTTTAGTAACGCGCGTTTTCGGTGCGTGAAACAACAACTGAACTCGTCGGAGGGATTCTGGCGAAGAGCGAAAAGCGAAGAGCGAACGGCGAAAAGCGAACGGCGAAAAGCGGTTCACTCCCCCAGCCACGCCCCGTAGGGCCGCAGGCGTTCGATGTGGTCGCAAATGATCTTTACTGCCCCGGTAATGGGCACAGCGAGAATCAATCCCATTGCGCCCCACAGCCATCCCCAAAACAGCAGCGCCAGGGTTACGGCCAGCGGATTCAGTTGCAGACGTTTGCCCAGAATCTTGGGATAGAGCACATTCATGGCGATGAGATGCAACCCCGTCACCACGCTAATGATCAGCAAGGCTATCCCGGCGGTAAGGTGTCCAAGATCGGCAATCAAGGGCGGCAAAATCGCCAGCAGCACACCGAGATAGGGAACCAAGCTGAGAAAGCCACTGATCGCTCCCAGGAAGTAGAAGTACGGCAGGCCGATGGCGCCAAACAGGGCGATGCTGCACGCGCTCAGAAACACTCCGATGATGAAGTTGCCCACGATGAACGAGCGGATCATGCTGGCAATCAGGCCGAGCATCACATAGGCCGAGTTGCGGTTCTCCATGCTGAACAGCATCACCGTGGCTGAGCGTACATGGTCTTGCCAGCTCAACATGAAGAAAACCAGGAAGGGGATAAACGTCAGGGCCAGGGCCAGCTCCGACACGGAACTGGCATTCTTGCTGACCAGATCTGTCCAACTGCTCGACTGCTTCACGGTTACCGCGTGCTGGTCCTGTTCGTTTTCAGGCAGCACCGTCTCGGTGGTTTCCTGTATCTGCTCGGCCTGCTCGCGGATCTTCGCTCCCATCGTCTGAATTCTGGCTTTGTACTTGGGAACTTCATGCATGAAATCCAGCGCCCGGCTGTAAGAGCCGTAGCTGGCAAGCCCGAGTGCGCTCACCAGAAGCGCCACCGCCAGCAACGCACCCACCGCTCGCGGTACCTGAACGCGGACCAACAGGTCCACAATAGGAGCCAGCACAAACGACAGCAGGATCGAGATCAGAATCACAACCAAGAGCAGCTTGCCGACATAGATCAAAGTGAGTACGGCCGCGCTCGCCAAAATCACCAGCGCGGTCGACTGCGCATGTAAAATCCGCCGCCGCTCCAGCTCAGCCACGGTGGAGCGATTGATCGAGACTTGGGGGATCGGGGCTGGTCCGCCGGCAGCATTGGCCTCCGCGCCGGGATCGATGTCCTTGCGGGCTGGTGTCGGATTGTCCAGAAGCTGGTCCGGCATGTGGTTTATCGTACTCGCAACGGTAAGATTCGCGACATGATACTTTTTGCTGTATCCGAATGGAAAACTTCTCGACAGAAGCCGCTGCCTCACCGCCCTCTCGAATCCTTGCGCTGGACTTTGGCGCGCGAAACATCGGGCTGGCGGTCAGCGATGCGCTGGGATTGACCGCCCAGGGACTGCCCACCTATCGGCGCAGTAACAAGAGAAACGATCTCGACCACCTGAGGCGCGTGATCCGGCAATATGGTATTCGTGAAATTGTGATGGGACTTCCGTTGCGCATGAGCGGGGATGAGGGAATCCAAGCGGAAAAGGTGCAGGAGTTCGCCGAAGAGCTGCGCCGCAAATTCAAGCTGCCGGTGCATCTGTTCGACGAGCGGCTGACGTCGGTGGAGGCCAATCGCGTCCTGAGTCAGACTGAGATGAGCATCCGCCGCCGGGCTGAGGTGGTGGATCAATTAGCAGCCGTGCTGATCCTGCAATCGTTTTTGGAGTTTCGGAAGGCGTCAGGGTAGCAAGAGTTAAGCCGCTTGGTGTCAGGGCATGAATAAGAGATCCTTTGCCAGCTCGGGATCAAGCCTTCCGGTTGCTACCGGAACGGGCGAAGCTGCAGCAAAGCAATTCGGCGAGACCAGTCTGACTGCGCTAAGTGCTTCCCTGGGCTGCAGATGGCTATTTCCCGCTCGCGACCATTGCCGATTTTCTTACTTTACTTACTTTTGTCAAAAGTAAGATTTTCTTACTTCCGTGCGTTTTCGTACTGGTAAGAAATCGGCGGCCCTCCGCGGTTAGATCCGTTTGATGGTCGCGAACCAGGCCGGTGCGCCGTGGTCATCGTGGAATCTCGTCTGAAGGCGGCCCGGTTCGATGGCGGCTACATTCCATCCATTGCTGGGGTTGAACGCTGCCGTCAGCTCTTCCTGACTAATGGGGTGCGGACCAGTATCGGGACCACGGTCACTGAAGCACAACACATACAGGGTTCCATCGTGCTCCGTCACCGACGCCAGACTCGCCACGTATCCGGGTCGCTCGTCGCCGTCGCAGGTGTGGAACAGTCCGCAGTCCAGCACCGTCTTAAACCTGCGCCCCAAACGCTCCAGATGGAAAGCGTCAGCCGCGGCGAACTCAACCTCGATCCCACGGTCGGCGGCTTTCTGTCGGGCAATCGCCAGTGCCGTTTTAGCCACGTCAACGCCCAGAACCGATAATCCCAGCGAAGCGACGTGAAGAGCGTTCTCGCCGGTCCCGCAGCCCGCATCGAGCACCGCTCCGGCGAATCCGCCTTCGGATGCCAAACGCACAACCGCCGGCTGCGGCTGGCCAATATCCCAAGGCGCAGGGCCGTCGTGGTACGAAGCATCCCAAGGCAGTCCCGTCATCCGTTCGTGACTGGTTGGGTGCCGGCCACGGAACGGATCGTCAGCGAGGGTTCCTGATCGCTCCAACATCTTCGTCCCCTCCTCGCAAGTGGTCTAACCGCCTCATCGTAGCACCTGAACGTATTCTGTTTGTTACAGTTTCTTCTGATTCCTAAGAAAACCGATTCAAGATAGCTCACCGGCCTCGGTGCCGTAGCAGCGCCGCCCATCGCCTCTTCATCTAAACTACTTAGACCACATGCGAGCTTTGCTGAAACTCATCATCGCGCTGGTGCTGGCATTTGCCATCTGGTTTGCATGGGCGGCGCTGCTGCCGCTGCGGCCCGCACAGACGACCTTAGTACTGCTGCGCCCGGGCTGGAGCACACGTCACATCGCCCGCGATCTTCAGCAGCAGGGCGTCATCCGCAGCTCGGCCGCATTCCTCATGGTGCACTATGCCAAGGGTCTCAAGACGCTGAAGGCGGGCGAGTACAAATTCGAGCAGCCGGCAAACGCTCTGGAAGTATGGCGCCGGCTGGTCCAGGGCGATGTTTACGCGCGCACGGTTGTCGTGCCCGAAGGCTTCAATATGTACGACATTGCCGCCGCGGTGGAGCAGGCGGGACTGGGCTCGGCGTCCGATTTCCTGAACGCGGCGCGAAGCGACATCTTCCTGGTCCGCGACATCGATCCCGACGCCAAGTCGCTGGAAGGATATCTCTTCCCCGATACCTACCAGTTCACTCGTATCGACAGCGCTCACGACATAGCAGCCGCCATGGTGCATCGCTTCCGGCGGGAGGCGCAGAAGATCGGTCTGCTGGGAAATGCCGACATGCATCGCATTGTGACCATGGCGTCGATCGTGGAAAAGGAAACCGCCGATCCTAAGGAACGGCCCATGGTCGCCGCCGTTTATTACAACCGGCTGGGGAAAAACATGGCTCTGGCCGCCGATCCCAGCGTGATCTATGCGGCGCTGCTCGCAGGCCGCTATCGCGGCGCCATCCACGAGTCCGATCTGCAATTCGACTCGCCGTATAACACCTACAGGTACCCAGGACTGCCACCGGGTCCCATCGCCAACCCCGGACTGGCTTCGCTGCAAGCTGCCATGCATCCGGCGCGAACCAACTTCCTCTATTTCGTGAGTGACAACAACGGGCACCATCGTTTCGCGCGTGACTTGGAAGAGCATGCTCGCAATGTGGCGGCCTATCGCCGCTCCGTAGCGGCTGCCCAGTAGCTCCTGTGTCCCAGGAGGGTCGCGCGTCTGCCGTATACTAAAGGATTCAATCAATTGTCATCGTCCAGCTATGAGTCCATCCAGAGTACTTGTCGCGGTTTCGTTGCTCGCTGTGCTGGCCGGCGACACGGGATGTCTCTTCCGCACCCGTACGGTGGAGATGCGCACCAGCAGGGCCAAACTGCAAACGGCCACCAAGCAGGAGCTCTTGGACCGCATCAACACGCAAGCGGCAAAGATCCAGACTCTCAATGCCACGGTTGACATCGCCACTTCGGTGGGCGGAGAAAAGAAGGGCACGCTCACCGAGTACACGGAGATTCGCGGCTACATTCTGGTCCGCAAACCAAATATGCTGCGCATGATCGGACTGTTCCCCATTGTGCGCAACAAGGCCTTCGATATGGTCAGCGACGGCAATCAATTCAAATTGTCGATACCGGCCAAGAACAAGTTTTACGTTGGCCACAACAACGTCGCTCATCCCACGGATAGTTCTCTGGAAAACCTGCGGCCGCAAGTGATCTACACCGCGTTATTGCTGCCGAAAATCGATCCCCAGAGCGACATCGCGGTGCTGGAGGACAGCACCGAGATCATTTACGACGCGAAGAAGAAAAAGAACCTCGAGCAGCCCGATTACGTCATCGACGTCCTCCACCATGCGGGGGACGATTGGTATCTGTCGCGCAAGATCATCTTCGACCGCACCAACCTGGTGCCGCATCAACAGATTGTTTATGACCAGAAGGGCGCCGTAGCCACCGAGGCGACCTATCAGGCTTACCAGGATTACAGCGGCGTCAGCTTTCCTAACGTGATACAGATCAATCGCCCGCAGGAAGAGTATTCCATTCGCCTCACGGTGGTGAAGCTCGTCATCAACGAGTCCATGCGGGACGATCAGTTTACCTTGCCGCAGCCGCCCGGCTCGCAGCTCATCGATCTCGACCAGCCCGACCAAAGCGCCGCGTCAAACCCGGCATCCGGTCTGTCCGAATCCAACAGCCATCCCCCAAAGAAATAGCTCCAGCCCGATTGAGCAGACTGGAGTCTCTAGTTACCCGTGCGTTGGTCCAGCGTCAGTTGTCACCTGGCGCGAACCCCGCTTTCCTACAGGCAACTGACGACTGTTTTACCGCTTCGATTGGCCGCGGGCCATCTTTTTCACTTTGCGCTTCTCTGAACCGCGCGCGTAAGTGCGAGGCGCCTTGGGAGCGGCCTTCTTGCGCGCCGCGCGCTTCAGCTTCTTGCGTTCTGCCTTATCGGTGATGCTCGTGGTATTTGCCATGAATTCCAGGTTCCCCTCATGAACGGAGTTACGCTTTTTCCAGTTGGGCGTATTTTTCGACCAGCTTTTTCAAACCGAATCTTGGAAATTGTACCGTAATCTTGGCGTCTTCCCCATCGCCCTCACGCTTGTACACGGTGCCTTCGCCGTACTTGGGATGGCGAACCCGCTGACCGGGACGAAATCCCGTCCGCCCGGCGGGCGCGGCTACTTCAATCTTTGGCCGCGTGAACTTCTTACCGCGCGAGGCAAAAAATTCCGCGATGTTGTCGATGGAGTTGTACGTCGGCCCGCTGTAGGAGGCCCGTTGCGTGTTGCGACGCCCGTACTTTAAACGCTGGTCCTCATCCTCGTAGGCATAGTGGCGGCTGCTGCCGTAGTCGCTGCTGGTGGCGTATGACGGACGTCGCGGCGATCCGAGGTCTTGCAACAACTCCTCGGGAACTTCCTCCAGAAAGCGCGATGGCACGCTCGCCTCGGGCATGTCAGTTCCGTAACGCCGACGATAGCGCGCCCGCGTGAGGATGAGCGTGTCCCTCGCCCGCGTCATGCCGACGTAACAAAGGCGGCGCTCCTCTTCGATGTCATCCGGCGCCAGCAGAGTACGGGAGTGCGGGAACAAGCCTTCTTCCAGCCCGATCAGGAACACCAGCGGGAACTCCAGACCTTTGGCCGAGTGCAGCGTCATCAGCGTCACGCGCGCATTCTCGTCGTAGTCGTCGGCGTCACTGACCAGCGCAGCGTGGTCGAGAAACTCGCTGAGGCTCTCGCCGCGATCGCGCGAATCCATGGCCGCGTTCACCAGCTCGTGCAGGTTCTCGATGCGGGCCAGCGACTCCGGCGTGTCCTCCTGCTCCAGCAGCTTGATGTAGCCGGTGCGATCGAGCAGAAACTTCAACAGCTCGGCTGTATTCGCCGGGTCACCCGAAGCGCGAAAGCCTTCAACCCGGGGTTGCTGCTCATCATCGCTATCAGCGTTAGGATTGCCATCCCGAGTGGCGCCGGCCTGCCGTTGGCCGGCGGAGTCGAGGGACCTGCTGTTCGCGGCGCCGGCGAGGATGTTCGCTTCGTCCTCGAACATCTGCGGCGAGAAATCGATGTTGTGCTGAAGATCGTCGGCGGTGGGCCGTGCAGCAGTGTCGGTCGTCGGCAGTTCCGCCGCGGTATCCACGACTCGCTCGCGAAACGTGCCCAGGTGCATGGCGCGCGCATCTGCAATCAGGTCGCGGAAGCTGGTGAGCGATGCGAGGGCCCGTGGCGGCAGCAGCCTTTGTCGGATGATCTCATTTACCGCGCTCCACATGGAGACTCCGGTCTCCAGCGCGATGCGCTCGATGGTCTCCATGGTGGTCTTGCCAAGACCTCGCGCGGGAGTGTTGATCACTCGCTGCAAGGCAATCGAATCGTCCGGATTAGCGATGACCTTCAGATACGAGATCATGTCCTTGATCTCGGCGCGCTCGTAAAAGCTGAAGCCTCCCACAACGTGGTAGTTCATCTGATAGCGGCGCATCGCCTCTTCCACCAGCCGCGATTGCGAGTTGGTACGATACAACACGGCAGCGCGCGGGGTCTCGCCGTGCTCGGTCTGGCCTTGCCGCAGATACTTGGCAATGTAGTCGGCGGCGAACAGCGCTTCGTTCTCCCCGTCGGGCGCTTCGTAGTAGCCGATCTGCGCCCCGCCCTGACGGTCAGTCCACAGGGTTTTTCCTTTGCGCTTGATGTTGCGCGCAACCACTGCCGAGGCCGCCTGCAAAATGTTCTGGGTCGAGCGATAGTTCTGTTCCAGGCGAATGAGGCGGGCTTCGGGGAAGTCCTGCTCGAATTCCAGGATGTTGCGGATGTCGGCGCCGCGCCAGGAGTAAATGCTCTGGTCCTCATCGCCAACCGCGCAGACGTTGTGCTCGCTGCCGGCGAGCATACGCATCAGTTCATATTGCGGGCGATTCGTATCCTGATATTCGTCGACCAGGATGTAGCGATAGCGGCGATTGTAGCGCTCGCGCGTGTCGCCTGAGGCTTTCAACACCCGGACCGCATACAGCAACAGATCGTCGAAATCCAGCGCGTTCGACTTGGCCAACTCTTGCCGGTAGATCTCGTAGATGTGGGCGACGCGCTCGGTTTTGGGATCGTTGGACTGCAAGTGCACCTCTTGCGGATCGAGCATGTGGTTCTTGGCCCACGAGATGTGCCCCAGCACGCTCGACGGCGTCACCTGCTTGCTGTCAATGCCGAGGCGCTTCATCGCCGCCTTGACGACGTTCTGCTGATCCACCTCGTCGTAGATAACGAAGTCTTTGCGGTAACCCTTGCCGGCAATCTGTAGGGTTTGAATGTCGCGCCGCAGCAGGCGCACACAGAAGGAATGGAAGGTGGAGATCAGCGGCTTGGTCACCGAGCGCGTGCCGACCAGCGACTCGACGCGGCTGGCCATTTCGGATGCCGCCTTGTTGGTGAAAGTGACGGCCAGGATGGAATCCGGCTGCACGCCGAGGCCATCGATGAGGTGC
>JBEKQY010000072.1:0-15501 GCA_049519235.1 Candidatus Korobacteraceae bacterium
GTGTTTGTTCCACCGCGAAATTTGATTTCCAGTTGCGACACAGTCTCTTCAGGCCCGCGTTAAAGTCATCCATTTTTGTCATCCCGAGCGGGCTTTAGTGTCTGCGTGAGAACCGTGTCGCCGCTGCGCGGCTTAATTAGCGCCGATCTCAGCAGTCTTCGCCCACCGTAAACTTTCAAATCGAGTACTCACGCAGACACTTTAGCCCGCGAGGGATCTGCTTTTCGACTTTTCAGCAACCTATAGAGCCAGCAGATACCGGCGAGATCCCATGTCCTTCGCCGGCGGCGAGGGTTTCTGGAGACGCGCCGAATCGCCTCATTATAGGCGCGCTGCCGGGAAGGGGAAGGAAAATCAGTTGTGGAAAACTGGACGAGAGAAATGCGGCGTTGGGTAGTGGGTCAGTTTGATTGTCATCCCGAGAGAGCCTCTTTTGCGAAGCGAGGGATCTGGGCGTGCCGATTCGCGCCGCTGCGCGAAAGGCACGCATCCATATCCAAACTGACCCACTACCCGGCGTTGCGGACGATTGTTTCCACCCTCTCGCCAACCGCAGGCGAGAAGGGCGGGGCACCCGAGCGCGAATGAGTGAGGCGCCCGCGTCTCGACCTTCGGGATAACTCAAGCCTCCACCTGGTTTGCAATCCTGCTTGCGCGGCCGCCGCGGTCTCGGGATGGCCTGGCGTGGTCGGGACAGAGCCAGAGGACGCGACCATCTTCGACAATCTCGCGGTGCAGTCCGCCATACTTCGGCTTGGTGGGCTCGGTGGCCCCGCGCCGTCCATCCAGAGACGCGATCAGCCGCTCCAGCAAGTGCCGGGTTTCAATATCGACAAACTCGGGCTTACCTTTTTCCCCCAGCTCGCGCGAGATTTCTGCGAAGGGCGAGCGACTCAGCTCCGGCAAGCCCGCGATGCTCGAAGCCAGAGCGCCAATGCCGGCAATCGGCGGGCTGCCGGACACTTTGGCCAGCGGGCCGACGTACTTCGTGATCCTCACCAAGTCTGCCCATTTTTCCTTGAATGTCCCAAACCATTCCTGGTCCACTCGGAATCGATATACGCTGTCACGAATGGCGTGCCACTCCGTATCGTGCTCGCAATAGAGGGTCAATTCGAGTTCTGCGTCTTTCGTGCGCCACTCGAACCAGGTATCCAACTGCTTGAAGCCCTGGCTGGTAAGTAGCGTGAAGACCGACGGGCAAGTGTTCTCCAATTGCTCGCGCTGAGCGCGCAGTAGCAGCGTGATGCCCCGGCGCATCTCGGACTCGAACGCATGTTGTCCCTTGTCGGTTGTCGGAGGGCGGAAGCCGCTCAGCAGCGACTCGATCGGCACATCGTCGCCGGACCGGGGACAGGTGATGTCAGCCTTGCCATCCCCAAGCCGTTTGAAGACCGTTTCATACAGATAGGTCGCGTCACACCCCGGCTGGCAGGGACAAGGAAAGAGACGCTCGGGCTCCATTCCCGGATAACGCTTGAACGTGTCGGTAAGAATGTCCTTCATCACCCTGAAGAAAAATGGAGGGTAGTCGCCGGCAACGCTCAGCCTCACTTCCTTCTTCGCGTCGGAAGCCAGCAGGAGCGCCTGGCTCTTGGTGTCGTCGTCCTTGAAGGCGGCGGCGTCCCTCCACGGCTTGTGCTTCCGGAAGCGATGCGCACGAGCGATACCCCAGGTGGGTATGCCGGGAGGCAAATGACGTTGCAGCGACGGGAAGCGAAAGATCATCTCCGTGCGACGTTGGTCCTGGGGAAGGCTGATTTGCTGCAATTCCTCCGGCGTAGAGTACGGCAGCGCTTCCACGACGATGCCTATGTCCGTTGCGTGGCCGGTGGAATAGGTAAGATCGAACCAGTCCATCAGACGCACCAGGTGTCCTTGGATCTCCGGCTGAAGGTTCGCGTGCTCCCAAAGTTCGCCCAAGGCGGTTTCGCTTAGGATGCCGCCATTTTGCCGGGCTTGGTCGCTGCGCACCACCAGGCCGATCAGCTCCGTCACCCACTCCGGATTGAGGATAACCAGTCTGGAAAGCTCCTCGCGCTCCTGGAAGTAAAGGATCTCGCCTAAATAGTGCAGTTGGCCCGCCAGGTCATTTTGCGCGACTGGGTCGGTGACGCCATTCTGTTTCAGAAGCTCGCGAAAAGCCGCCGGGCTAAGGTGAGGTTCTTCCTCGCGAATCTTACGTACGGCATCGCGAACTTGCAGCCACTCGGGCGGCCACTCTGCACGCAACGAAGGCGAATCCGCTGCCAGCTCCAGGATTCTTGCCTGCAACTGGTCCAAACCCTTGAGATTGGATAGTTCGACGGGGAATTGTCCCGCGCAACCGGGATAGCTGCGCTCGATTTCCGAGAGATTCAAATCCGGCGGCGTATGCTCGGTGTGGGTAGCGACCAACAGGAATTTCGGATTGCGCACCCGCATCTTCAGTAGCTCCAGCCAGTACCACAGATCACGCTTGCCGGATGCGGCGCCTTGGCGGGAGTTCCAGAGAATCAGGTAGATGGCATTTTCGGTGAGGAAAAACTGGTGGGTGGCGTGCTCCATGTGCTGGCCGGCAAAATCCCAGGCGGATAGATACATCGGCTTGTGGTCGACCGGATGTTGCTTCTCAAGGGTGACAACATTGATACCGATGGTTTCCTTACGCGGCTCGTCGCAACGGGTCGGATTGCCCTGTAGGGCTTCGAGGAGGGTCGTCTTGCCGGACTGAGGCTCGCCCAGCAGGACCAGCTTGACGGTGCGGGGGTAGACCTTCCGGATCGCCGTGGATTCCAGGTAACGAAGAAAGCTTGGAATCCCGAGCTTCAGGGCGGCAAAGACTTCCTCCGGAAGGGGATTGGTGCTGAGATCAAGTTTGTCCAGCTTGGCTAGACGAGATAGAGACGTGGGAATGCTGGTGATCTGGTTGTAGCTGAGATCGAGGGTTTGCAGATTGGCGAGCCGGGCGAGCGCGTCGGGTATGGCGCTGATCTGGTTGCCCCACAGATAGAGGACTCGCAGGTTAGCAAGCTGGGCGAGCGTGTCGGGTATGGCGGTGATCCGGTTGCTGTAGAGATAGAGCTCTTCCAGGTGGCCGAGTCGGGCGAGCGCGTCAGGTATGGCGGTGATCTCGTTGTTGCTGAGATCGAGGACTCGCAGGTTAGCAAGCTGGGCGAGCGTGTCGGGTATGGCGGTGATCCGGTTGCGGCTGAGACTGAGGACTCGCAGATTGGCGAACTGGGCGAGCGGGTCGGGTATGGCGGTGATCTGGTTGTGGCGAAGCCTGAGCTCTCTAAGATTCCTGAGCTGTCCGGGCGCATTCGGTATCGCGGTGATGTGGTTGTCGCTGAGGTCGAGCGCTTCAAGATGGGAGAGTTCCCAGACCGTACTTGGGATGCTGGCCAACTCAAGCCCAGAAAGGAAAAGCGCCTTCGAATTAGACTTCCTGGCCTCCTCGATACGTCGCATCGCCTCATCCAGGCCCTTCTTACCTTCCGGTGCGCTCATGGCTTAAGATCATAGGCCGCAAGCTATCTCGCGATCAAACACAAAACGGCCGCTTGCGGTCTGACTACCACCCCAACCAGCGTAGCGCCCACGACGAGCGTACCGAAGTAGGGGGAGCTGGAAGCCGAGCCGGGCGGCACACAGGAGATCAGCGGAGCAAGATATTTGGTAGTGGTGCAGTTTAGATGTCGGGACACTCGAAGCCCCGTGGCCCAACAATATGGTGTCATCCCGAGCGACGGCGGCCGCCGGAGTCGAGGGCCCCCTGTATCACGAAGAATCTTTGATTAAATAGGGGTCCTTCGACTCCGGTTCGTTCGCTGGGCGAACGAACCTCGGCCCAGGATGACACGGGTTTTGGGGGGCGCAGTCGCGGCTCGGCTCCGCTGATCTTCAAACTCACCACTGCCCACTTTTTGGTTTGGCCCCTGTTTTTGAGGCGCCATTCTGGGGAAAATGATCCACGTGGAACATTGCTGAAAATTACACATTTCCCACTGTAACCTATTATATTGCCAGGTCTATTGATATTATTTCCACAATATGTAAGCCAGCAGGTACAGAATATAGTATGCTTCCCACTTACGACAAATGTTCCACGTGGAACATTTCTCATCCCCCGACTAAAGAGGCCGCTGAAAAAGTCCGAAAAGCGGGCGCGACTTGGGCACTGCACATCTGGGCGCGTCTTGGCCAATGTTCCACGTGGAACATTTCTCATCCGGCTCACATCCTGGCCGATTGGCTTTCCCGGCGCGTAAAATTAAGATCAAGCGGCGCGAACATCCACGGTCCCGCGTAATTTGGGATTGGCGCGTCTCGGGGGCTTCCTTCTCTTTCGCGCCTTCCACAATCGCAGTTACCGCGCCCCGCTGGCGAATCAGCACCTTGCGCCCACATACGGCGGAATTGCACAGCTTTTCCTCGGAAAATGTTGGCTAGCCTTGGCTGGCCAGTTGCCCTCGTCGCGCCCACGTTCTAAGCTGCTATCGGGAATCGCTATTCGCTTCTCGCCGTCCGCTTTTCGCCGGCGGCGATCTGCTGCACAGCCGGCAATCTGATCCCCGTAAGCTCGATCCGGGAATGACGATTTGGCGAAAAACGAATAGCGAATAGCGAACAGCGAAAAGCGGAAGCCATGGGACGAATCATCGCGGTCACCAACCAGAAGGGCGGAGTGGGCAAGACCACCACCGCCATCAACCTCGCCGCCTCCTTCGCCTCGGTTGGCGCCGCGACCCTGCTGGTCGACTGCGACCCCCAATCCAACGCCTCCAGCGGCCTGGGCTTCCTGCGCGATCCCAATCGCCCCAGCACCTACAAGGTCCTCATGGGCGAGCTCACCGCCGCCGACGCCGTGCAGCCCACCGAGCTCGAGCACCTCAGCATCATCCCCGCGCACAAAAATCTGCTGGGCGCAAACATCGAGCTCGTCCCACTCGACTTCCGCGAGTATCGCCTGCGCCATGCCCTCCAGCCGCTGGGTGAGCGCTTCCAGTTCATCGTGCTCGACTGTCCGCCCGCGCTCGACCTGCTCACCCTCAACGCGCTGGTCGCCGCCGACACCGTGCTCATCCCCATGCAGGCCGAGTACTTCGCCCTCGAAGGCGTCACCGAGCTGCTCGACACCATCGACCGCATCCGCATCGAGCTCAACCGCTCGCTCGCCGTCGAAGGCGTTGTCCTCACCATGTTCGACGAGCGCACCAACCTGGCGCAGTCCGTCGCCGCCGAGCTGCGCAGCTTCTTTGGCGACCTGATGTGCCGGACCGCGATCCCGCGCAACATCCGCCTCGCCGAAGCGCCCAGCCACGGCAAGCCGGCGCTGGTCTACGATCCCCACTCTCGCGGCGCCGAAGCCTATCTGAAGCTGGCCGAAGAACTCATCGAGCGCGTGACCAATCCCAAGCCGCAAGAGGCCGCGCAGGAAGCTTCGAGCGACTAGCTGCGGGGCGACTAGCTTCGAGCAACTAGCGACGAGCACAAGCAAGTTACTAACCTCCTACTTCGGTTTTTATGGTTAGCCATGATCAACCCCATGAAATTGTCATCCCGGCCGGAGCGAAGCGGAGCGGAGGGATCTGCGGTTCACTGACAACTGGCAACTGACAACTGCTCTTGGGTGGAAGCGCTGGGCTTTAGCCCAGCGAAGCTGGCGCACGTTTCAAGACGGCTTCATCTGCGGTTCACTGACAACTAGCAATTGACAACTGCCTTCGGGCAGAGCGGCGCTTTAGAGGTTGTTACGAAACCCCACTCTAACTTGGTCCGGTGGAACAAACAGATCGAAAATCGATCAATCCAGCCGCGCAGCGGCGGGATGAAGTTAGCCGGGGCCGTCAGGCCCCGGTGGGAGTGGGACAGAATGCCAGCCGCAGAGCGGCGACACTGAATTTCGTAACAGCCTCTTTAGCGCCGCGTTTCGCTGCCGTCAAAAGAACCGCTTGGGCTGCTGTCCGGATTCTGCACTGGGCCCAATTGCAGAGGCCGCGCAGGGAGCCAGCAGCTAGCTTGGGTAGAGCGGGCCTTTAGGCCAGCGTCAGCGTCGTTATTTATTTGTCATCACGAGGCGGCTTTCAAGCCGCCGAGGGATCTGCTTTTTGACAGGCGCTGCTTATCCCACATTGTGGGATATAGCAGGAGGGCTAGCTAACTCTCCGCTAACACATGCTCGGGACGCTATTGAGCCTTTGACCCGCCGAAGCCAAGTGTTTGAACGAAGCCGCTCAAGTTAAACGTGAAGCCCACAAATAGACTCTGGCCAAATCCTTGCTTGGTCGAGACGGCCGGGGCCGGTCCGGCAAAACCGCCCCACTGAGACTGACTGGTCGCTGGACCAATCTCGGTCGCAGTCTTTACGAAAGCCCAGCCGTAGAAGACCTGAACGTTCCTCACTAGGAACTCGTTGCTTCCTCCGAGGTAAAAGTTGCTGGTGGGATTAGCGAGTGAGAAGGCAAAGCTACCCCCGGGGATCCAGTTCTTGACGTTTCTCCAACGCCACGGTGTTTCAGCATCAACGGGAGGGTAATAAACCGTGAGTGCAAGAACCGGGTCAACAGGATAGGAGCCTTTTCCAACCTTCTCGGGACAGCTGTACACGGTCTTGGTGCCCACACCGACCGTACACCCGCCGGCCATAGGATTCAGGCCGAGCGTGGTCATCGTTCCGGGGGGGCTGGTGGCGGCCGTAAAGCCAGTAGGTAGTTTGTTCGGAGGTAAGCTGCTGGCCGAGACGAACCCAAAAACCGGCGGCCGGTAAAACGGAACGACCACTCCCGCAGCAATATTGAAGTAGGACAACGAGTGCGTCTGCGGCAACGGAGCATTCACCAGGCTAACGGTCTGGTCCGCCGGCTGGCCGCTCGCCACCGTAGATGGCGTCATCGTGCCGGAATCCTGCCAAGTAACCGGCAATTGCGGATACCCCAGCGGAAAGTTCTGATACGACATGGGAGAGGTTCGCGGGTCTTGGCCTGTGCTAGACGACAGCGCGGTGTAATAGCGTCCATTCCCCGGTCCAGGTACGAAAACAACGTCGCCGGGGTTGTAGTCTCTGTTCGCAACCCAAGTCGGATCACCCGGCGGCAGCCCGATCGGCCGGATCGCTCCGGAATCCTCCCAAACCGCGTGTCCTTGTGCGTCGACTCCAACCTCTGACTTCGGTTCGATCACCGTGCGCGGCTCGAAGATGGGAAATGCAGGCTGCGCCGGAGTAGGTCCGGAGGTACCGGAGTTGGTAGCTTGCCACAACTGTCTTGCGTCATCGGTTTCGTCGTTAGAGGCGACGAGGACGTTCGCGTGATAGTCAATACCCTCCTTCCAAAATAGCAATGGCTCACATCCCCACCGACGCCCGTCGTCGTCAAACTCCGGCTGCGCGCATGGATGGTGGGGGACCAGAGGAGTCTGAATCGGACTGCCACCAGATGCCACAGTGTTCAACGCTATCCAATATCGTGCTTTGGGGTCGGGATCGCCCGGAGCGTACACGACCGCTCCTTGCTCGTATTGAACATCCGGACGCCACGGCCGAAGCTCACTATACGGCACCCAGGTGATTGTTCCGTCACTCACCCTTCGTGGATACGGGTGTTGATTCGCCGCGCCACCCGCCATAGCTACAGGAAACGGACTCCGCGGCGACGGCCCCGAAGTGCCCGCGGTGTAGCGAATCATCTGGTATTCCTGAAGATCGCCGCTGCACACCTTGGCATCGAGTTTGTAGTAAGTGTTGGCCACCCACCTCTTGGTGCATTTAGCCTTACCCTTCGCTGTCGGCATCCATAGGAGATCGCCATCGGGGACAGTCGCCGGCCGTCCCGAGCCACTCCCAGTTTCAGGTTCTGCCGATCCAGAGTTGCCACCTGCGGTGCCCACCATCACGTACAGTATTCCGTCGCTGCCCTTAATCGTATCTCCGAAGGAATAAGGATTATTTTGCTTCCACGTCTGGCTGTACGGTCTGGCCGGGCCCGAAGCCTGCCAAATTACATCGCCGTCCTGCGGGCGCTGGTCGTGATTCTTAGGTGGGGGAAAACTATCGTACGACTTGGATGAGTTACCTGTGGTCGCCGTAGAGCCGATCACCTGATAGTAAGTCCCTTCGATATTCAGTACTTCGGGTGCCTGGTGATGTGCTCCCGCCTGCCATTGAACGGTAGACGTCTTGTCCGTCTGCAGCAAAAGAAGATCGCCATCGTGTAGCGTCGTGGTGCTGGCCAGCGGCTGAAAGGGACTGTTCGATCCGGATTTGCCGCCGGTTGATCTGACCATCGTGAAGTAGTGGCCGTTATACGGATCGAGTACGACGTCGCCCAGCATATAATGCGATTTCGCCAGCCATTGCTGAGGTTTTCCGGCCCCCGAAGCTCCCCCTTGCTGCTGGGCACCGCCTCCAGGATTCTGTCCCCCGCCTTGTCCCGCAGGCTGACTTGAGGCCGCGGAAACGCTGGGTGCACTCGTGCCCGAGTCCAGCCAAACCAGGTTGCCGTCCTCGACCGTCGGCGGAGCATCGACCGGAAAGTCCGGCTCCTTCGGCTCGCGGTCGGAGAATCCGCCGGTCAGCGCCGTATAGTAATGTCCACTGTTCGCAGTCGAGGTAACCACGCTTCCGGCAGGATAAAAGGTATCGCCCTGCCACGGCGCGCCAGGGACGGGTGGCGTATAGACCAGGTTCACAGTGAAGCTCGGGATCACGTCGCCCGGAAGTTGATACGGCCACGGAATATAAATCGCCCGCGGCATAAGGCGTATCGAAAAGGGATCAGCGGGAACAGATCCCGACGTCCCTCGTTTGACCGCCCAATAATATTGCCACTCCGGCGGCCCAACAGCTTTCGGGGCTGTGTCACACGAACTCGAAGGGCTGTTGTAACTCGGAACCGCATTAGCCCTATTGATTAGCTGCGCGTTGGCACCCTGTGAACTTGCGCCCACTTGAGCGGACTGCGCAAGCTCATCCACATTTAGCGCCCTTCTCAGTTCCAAGGAAACCTGTGCAAGCAAATTAGAGAAGGATGATGTCCCCTGCAGCAGCAAAATGCTGTTGACGGCAGCGGCGCGATCCGTTCCGCCCCCTCCCCGTAGGACCTTCACTATCTGCCCCCGCTCGTATACTTTTCCCGGCTCCCACTTTGGCTGAACGGCTGCGTCCGCCGGTTCATTCATCTCCTGCCAAATCACAGAACCATCCGCGATTCTGTCCGAAACTCGCTGACGGGGAAACGGATCCAGCAAAAACGGGCCGGAGTTGAAGTCCCTGTTGGCCCGGTAAAAGCGACTATGTGTCCAGTCCGCAACGATGGTGCCTTTGTGGTATTCCGTGCACGCCTTCCACGTTGATTTGCCATCCCACCCAGCAGGACGATTCGGTAATGGCGTCCACCAGCCTCCTTTGGCTCCTGCCTGCTCGGCTTCTTGCGCTGAGCCCGTCGACGTAGTCGCGCCGGCTCCGGCTGCTCCTGGAAAGGACGGCCGGATGGGAGACGGATTTAGCGGCGTGCTCTGCTGCGTGGTCACATTGATATTGAGTAGCTTTAATTGGTTGATATTGCCGCCGCTGTCGCTTAGATCGGAAACATCAATTCCGATGACCAGCTCCTGCCCCATCAATAGAGCGTTCTTCTCGTCCAGCGGCGAACAAGCGTTCCAGTGATTATTGGGGTGATCATCGGGTTTCGAACTTCTGCATTTCTTCCGCCCCTCCGAATCGGTCTCGCCCGCTCCATTACCGCCGCAAGGACGATCGAAGCCAGTCCCCGCCACTTCGCTAGGCAACTTGAGTTTCTGCAGGATGAACGGCTGTGTTCCACTGTTTGCCTTCGTGAGCTTGTAGCAAAGGACAGTTCGGCCGGGAATGGTTCGGATGGGGTTCTTTGCGCTCGGCAACGTCAACTGCGGCCACTCTTCTGGGGCATACGAGAAACCCTGAAGTCCCTGGCTGCCACCACCCCCGGCAGTCTGGCTGCTTGGAGTTGCCTGGCTGGCTTGTGGATTGGCTTGACCGCCTCCGCCACCCTTCTGCGCAAAAAGTGGCACAGCCAGGACGACCGATAGGATTAATAGCGACAGTGAAACGACGCGGCGCGCTACCATAATCACCTCACACAAACTGCGGAGACGGGATCGGCAGAAGGAAGGGAGCTGGCGCACTCTCCCTCTCATGCGAAAGTTTCTTTTCGAGACAAAAATAAGTCAAGCCCCAAGTTGGGAAATATCCACCTTAGTGGCTCATCTAGTTCCAAATTGAAATCTGGCTTCAATAGGATGGTTGTCCTATCAAGAATCGACAGCTATCCCTGGGAATAGGCAGACTACACCTAGTCCAATACTAAGAACTCGATTAAGAACTGATCCTCCGAAGAGGTAGTTTGGGAGCGGTTAAAGTGAAGTGACTTTACGCTGAGACTTGAATTAATGTCAATAGCCTTAAAGTGGCGTAGTTAGCTCCTTGCGGTGCCAAATGGTGTAACGGCCGAACTCGGCGACCGGGACGTAATCCTTCTGGATGGCGTCGTCCAGCAGATGCGCGCCGCTGGCCGCTTCTGGAACCGCTGGCGCGGCTCGTCCCATTTTAGGAATGCCGCTGCGATTTACCGCCAATGTCATTGACCTGTCTGCGCCCGCAGCGCAATCATCAATTCGGTAGGAATTTTCTCCCGCGACGTTAACCTCTTGGGCTAGTTCGCTGGCGCTTCCTCGCTGGCGCTGGGAACCGCCAGGCAGAACCGGCCCTGCACAAGCGTACGTCAGCCTATCGCAGCGGCTTGCACGGTTAGCAGATCTGTCTGCGCCATCGCCTGTTGCACGTTTGAACTAAGGTCACTGGGCGCGACCACCGGCAAGGCTGCTGCTTCGCGCGGTCCACGATGGGGACCGCAGTGTCCATTCGAGTATCGGGAGTAGCTATGCCAACCCTACGTCGCAGCTTGTTGTTTGCTATCTTATTTGTCCTCCTTACTACCGCGCTTGCTGTTTATTCGCAAACCGCCATGCAATTTGTCGCTGTCACTCCGTGCCGGGTGGCCGACACCCGCAATGCGCCGGGTGAGTTTGGCGGTCCCACCATGGAAGCCGGCAGCCAGCGCTCCTTTCCGATTCCCCAAAGTGCCTGTGACATTCCCGACACCGCCGCGGCCTACTCGTTGAATGTGACGGTGGTGCCGTGGGGAGATCTGGGTTACCTCACCATATGGCCGACCGGACAAACCCAGCCTCTCGTCTCGCTGTTAAATTCCCGGGACGGTCGCACCAAGGCGAATGCCGCCATCGTGCCCGCCGGCACCAACGGAGCGGTCAGCGTTTACGTGACCAACAAGACAGATGTGGTGCTGGACATCGACGGCTACTTCGCGCCCGCCACCAGCTCGACCCTGGCGCTGTTTCCCCTGACCCCATGCCGGGTTGCCGATACGCGCGGACCCACCGGGCCTCTGGGCGGGCCGTCTCTGGTGGGCCATCAGCAGCGTATTTTCCCGGTCCTGGCCAGTTCCTGTGACATACCCGACAGCGCCCAAGGCGGAGGCTATTCGCTGAACTTCACCGTCATCCCCAGGACGATCCTGCACTACCTCACCGTCTGGCCGACGGGACAAAACCAGCCCCTCGTCTCCACCCTCAACGCGCCCACCGGTACCATTGTGGCCAACGCCGCTTTGGTTCCTGCCGGGACCGCCGGGGCCATCAGCGTTTACGTCACCGACAACACCGATCTGGTGATTGACATCGATGGCTACTTTGCCCCCGCCAACTCCGGAGCCGACGCTTTGTCGCTCTATACCCTGTCGCCCTGCCGGGTGTTGGACACGCGCAATGGCAGCGGCGCTTTCAGTGGCACCTTACCGGTCGACGTCCTGGGCAGCGGGTGCAGTGTGCCCAGCGCTCAGGCCTATGTGTTCAATGCGACGGTAGTGCCGCTGAACGGCGCGCCCCTTGGCTATCTCACGTTGTGGCCCGACGCCGAAGGTCAACCCTTGGTCTCAACCCTCAACGCGCGCGATGGCGCGGTCACTTCCAACATGGCGATTGTGCCGACGCTGAACGGCGATGTAGATGCATTTGCGGTCAGCTCCACCCAGTTGATCCTGGACATCTTCAGTTACTTTGCCCCCATTTTGCCCTTGAACATCACTACCGCTTCGTTGCCGGACGGCACGTTGAACTATAGCTACAACACCACCTTGTTGGCCGCGGGCGGCGTTCTGCCTTACACCTGGAGCACAATTTCCGGCAGCCTGCCTCCGGGCTTGCTGCTCGATGCCGGCAGCGGCGTGATTTCCGGCACACCCACCCTGGCCGGGAGTTATCCCTTCACCGTGCAGGTCACCGACTCGGAGACGCCGCCGGTGAACGCCAACGCGCCTCTTGGCATTACGGTGGACAGCACCCTCACCCAGTTGACCATTACAACCACCACGCTGCCCAACGGCACCCAGAACTCGCCCTACAACGCAACCTTGGCGGCGACGGGCGGAGTTACTCCTTACACCTGGAGCATCGTCAGCGGCAGCTTGCCCAGCGGCTTGACTCTGAACAGCAGTACCGGAGCCATCACCGGCGCACCGACTGGCGCGGGCGTCTCGAACTTCACGGTGAAGGTGACCGACTCGGAAAATCCTGCCCAGACCGCAACTCAGCCCTTGAGCATCACCGTCAGTCCGGCGGTGCCGTTGAGCATCAGCACCACCTCGCTGCCCCAGGGCGTCGCCGGAACGCCATACAGCGCGCCCATCACCGCCATCGGCGGAGTCTATCCTTATAGCTGGAGCATTATTTCCGGCACGCTTCCCAGCGGGCTGACCTTGAACAGCCACACCGGTACCATCAGCGGCACTCCGCAACTGGCGGGCACTTCACCCTTCACCGTCCAGGTCACCGATTCCGAAACTCCGCCGGTGAGCGCCAACGCGCAACTCAGCATCACCATCAATCCCGCTGGCAGCGGCAATCCCGGGGCCCTCAGCGGCAACTACGCTTTCTACCTCAACGGCTTCAACTCATCCGGTCCCTGGACGCTGGCGGGCAGCTTCATCTCCGATGGCAATGGCAACATCACCAGCGGAATGATCGACTACAACTCCATCACCGGCCAGCCCATCAACGCGGCAGTCAGCGGCGCCTACGCCATCAGCACCACCGGCTTGAATACGATTACGCTGCAAGGCCAGTCCTACGGCCCGGTGACCTTTGCCTTCGTGCTTGACTCGTCGGCCAATGGCCGAATCATCGAGTACGACGACACCAACGGCCAGGGCAGCCGGGGCTCGGGCGGGCTGCTCAAAGCCAACTCCAGCGCATTTTCGCTCAGCGCACTGAACGGCAAGTGGGTGTACGGGTGGACGGGAACCGACAGTACCGGATATCGCCAAGTCAATGTGGGCCAGTTCACGCTCGCTGCCGGCAACATGACCAATGGAACGTGTGACGGCAATGACGCCGGAAGTTTCTATACCTGCACCTTTACCGGCACCGTGTCCGGGGTGAATCCGCAAACCGGCCGGGCCACAGTCGCAGTCCAAAGCAGTGGTGGCCCAAATAGCAACGCAGTGTATGTCGTTACCACCGGCGAGTTGGTGATGGAGGGGACCGACTCGGTTTCGCTGACCGGTAATGGAATGCTCGCGGGCTCGCTGCTGAAACAGAGCGGGACGTTCAACAACGGCTCTTTGAACGGACTGTCGGTCGCCTACTATCAATCGACTGGTGGCCCGGGTGACGATCGATCGGGTACCACGCTCCTTAGCTGCAATGGTAACGGTACCTGTAATAGTCTTGCCGAAGATGACGACGACGCCGGCACCATCACGCAGAAATCGCCATTCCAGACAACCTACACAGTGGCTGCCAACGGAGCCGTGAGCTTCTCGGGAGGAGGCAATAGTCCGGCAGGCTTCCTGATCAGCCAGAACAAGGGATTCATGGTGAGTATCGGCTCGAATCCCGACTTTTATTGGTGGGAGCCGCAAACCGGCGGCCCGTTCTCCAACGCATCTTTTGTCGGAACCTCTGCCGGAGGGTCGCTGGTGCCGCTGGACTACGCGAATGCAGACAACCAAATACTGACTGCTTCAGCCGACGGCAACGGCAACCTTGTGCTCAGCGCAGATGACAGCGGCCCGGGTGGGCTGCATCAGTCGCTCGGTGTTCCTGGCACCTACAACATCGCCTCAAATGGCAGAGGGACGGCGTCGCCACAAGGAGCTCAGGAGCCGTCCGTCATTTACATGATCTCGCCCACGAAAGTCGTGTCGATGGATCCCGACACGGAAGCCAGAATGAGCGTGATAGAACACTGAGCTTCTTTAGATCGATCATCTTTCCTGGCCGGCGTCTTCGGGCGCCGGCCAAGTTTTGAGTAGTATCCTAATTTCCTCCGGCTTTCAAAGGGCAGGGATTCATCCGTGCTCGTGTCCCAGGTTCGCCCTTCTGTTGGGCTAACCAGTTTCGGAGTTAGTGTAGACCGGGTAGAGCCAGCCTTCAGGCTGGCGTTCAGGCAATTCACTTTTATAAAGCTTGGCCCAAGCGGTTCTCTCGCCCGCAGCGAAACGCGGCGCCGGTTTGGAATAGGGCACGGCGGGATGACAACCTGACTGCTGCCGCATTACTCTCACAGCATGGCCAAACCGGTTCCCCTCGGCACCCGCGGCGAAGTCGAGCGGCGGGTGAAATTCCAACATACCTTGAGCGCGGGCCGGCCCGAGTTGCCGCCGGTGCTGTCCACGCCCCACCTGGTCGCCTGGATGGAAACGGCCGGCTTCGAAGCCCTGCTGCCCTTCTGCGAAGCTGACGAGGTCAGCGTGGGCACCGCCATCAACGTCATTCATCGCGCCCCCACCGGCATTGGCGCGGCGGTGAAGTGCGAGGCGGTGCTGGAGTCCGTCAACGGCCGCTTCCTGACCTTTCGCGTCAGCGCCCACAACGGCAGCGAAGTTATCGCCTACGGCACCATCGGCCGCGCCATCGTGAGCAAGCGCAAGTTCGAGCAGAAATGGAAAAGCAGTAGCCAGTCACCGGCAGCCAGTAGCCGTCAGTAGCCGCTAGCCAGTAGAGCTTGTTCCAAAAAGTTTTGCAGTGCTTCGGGTGGAAGCGCGGGCCTTTAGAGCAGTTTCACAGTTAGTGTAGTCCGCCACGCACGGGTAGAGCGGCGCTTTTAGCGCCGCGTCTCGCCGCGGCCCAAGCCTTATAGAAGTGAATTGCCTGGACGCCAGCCTGAAGGCTGGCTCTACCCGGTCTACACTAACTCCGAAACTGGTATAGGCCCGCGAAAACCGTCCTTTCCGAAAAAGGGCTTTAGCCCCGGAGTAGCAAAACGAGATTTTTGAAACTAGAGCTTTGTGTCAGGGCACGCCTTTACAGGCCGCTGAAAAACTCCGCGTTGAAATGCTCTGTATCTGGGCACGACTTCAGTGAGTGCGTGAGAACTCACTTGCGCTGGAAGGATAAATGATGCACAAAGGGGTATGTCACGATTTCTGGTGTACAACCCCGAGCAAGCGTATTTACTGCCGCCCAGCG
>JBEKQY010000073.1:0-15477 GCA_049519235.1 Candidatus Korobacteraceae bacterium
ACCCTCGAATCCTGCGGAAGTCAACTGGTTCTTACACCAGTTCTATGCCCATCCGCTGATTGCCGGTATGGGCCAGCAGGGCACAAAAGATGCGCTGCCGGCCTACCTTTCGGCGCGGACCTTTGCCACCGCGGTGATGGACATTGCCACCCAACAGAAGCCCGGAGTCATCAGCTTCGCCGACCTGGTGGCCGGCATCAACAATCTACCTGAGGGCGACGTAAAGAAAACCCTGCTGGCGGTCATTCAAACCTGCAACAACGATGTGGTTCAGGCGCAGAAGAACATTGAAGCCTGGTTCAACGACACCATGGACCGCGTCTCCGGCTGGTACAAACGCACCACCCAGGTGTGGACGGTGATTATTGCCGCCGTCCTGGTGCTTTGCGCCAATGCCGACACGCTGCAAATGGCCAAAGTGCTATGGACCGATCCCACCCTGCGGGCCGAGCTGGTGGAACAGGCCAAGAACCGCACAGCGCCGGGGCAAAGCCCGGCGCCGGTCACAACTCCTGATAACGGCACCGCACCGTCTGCCGCAATCAACCCGGTTGGGCAAAATGAGCTGGGCACACTGGGACAGATCGTGGGATGGAACCGGCAATCCTGGCCGGCAAGCGCGGGGGAACGGGCAGACCGCATTCTTGGCTGGATGCTCAGCATTGTGGCGATTTCGTTGGGCGCGCCTTTCTGGTTCGATCTACTGAACCGCTTCATGAGGATTCGCAACGGCGGGGATGCACCTGAAGAGACAATACGTTACCCGCCTCAGCCGGCAGCGGGGCAGCCCATCGGTGAGGTCGCACAGGCCATGGTTGTGGCAAAAATACAACAGCCGGGATAGAGTTCATCCTGTAATCTTCCAGTTACGCTCCCGTAAAACTCCCGCGTTGATCTACGAACGTACAATTCGCAAGCCTACGGAATGTAACGGCATTGGTCTCCACAGTGGAGCGCCGGTTCGTCTGCGGATCCTGCCTGCTTCGGCTGGCAGTGGCATTGTCTTCCGCCGCGTCGATCTCGACGGCTTCGAGGTCGAGGCCATTAGCCGCAACGTTGCCAGGGTGAGCTACGCCACCAGTTTGATGAAGAAAGGCGTGCTCATCTCAACCACGGAGCATCTGCTGTCGGCCTTCATCGGCATGGGCGTCGACAACGCCATCGTCGAGCTCGACAACCTCGAGCTTCCCATCCTGGACGGCAGCGCGTTGCCCTTTATCGAGATGATCACCCAAGCCGGCCTGCGCCAGCAGCGCCGCAAGCGCGTCTACCTGAAGATCCTGCGGCCTTACGAATTGCGCGAGGGCGACAAGTTCATCGGCGTCTATCCCGCCGAGCGCTACTCGGTCAGCTATGCCATCGATTTTCCTCATCCGCTGATTGGCAGCGAGCACTTCCAGGTCGAGCTCTCCAACGGCAGCTATGTGAGGGACATCGCCGCCGCGCGAACTTTCGGCTTCCTCGAGCAGCAACACGCAATGCTAAACATGGGCCTGATCCGCGGCGCCTCGCGCGAGAACTGCGTCGTGCTCACCCGCGACGGGCTTGACAATCCTCCGCTGCGCTTCCCGGACGAGTTCGTCCGCCACAAAGTGCTTGACCTGATCGGCGACCTCGCGCTCTTCGGCAAGCGCATTCTGGGCTACGTCAAGGCCGACCGCGCTGGACACGCGCTGCACACTGCCATCGTCTCCCGCATCCTGCGCGACCCAAGCTACGCCGAGGAGATCACGCTCAGGGAAGCCACGGTTGCCGACTGGCCCGCCGAACATCTCGCCGTGGCCGATTAGACCGCCTTGACTGCAGCGAGCAAGTTTCACCCCTCGAGTTTTTCGTCTCAGTTTCAGCCTGCAATTGGCGATTGTGTCACGATGACGGACAAGGCGAAGGTTACCGTTGTGAGTAGCCGTAGCTAGTGAAAAAACTCCCTTTTATTGAGAAAGGCGCCGAAACAGTTGAGTGAAAACGTGTAGGCCCCGCTCGTGAAATCAGTACCATGTCAGGTTCGTGACGGCTCGCATCCAGCGGCCCTTGCGGAACTATTCTCGCGACACTTTCGTATCAGAAACTGACAGGCAGGCCGATGCATCTACAAATCGATAACCTCTCCAAGCGCTATCCCAACGGCACGCAGGCGTTGCAGGACGTCTCCTTGTCAATCCCGCAAGGCATGTTCGGATTGCTCGGTCCCAACGGCGCCGGCAAGTCCACCTTGATGCGAACTCTTGCGACGTTGCAGGAAGCCGACAGCGGCAGCGCGCGCCTCGATGGCATCGACGTGCTGCGGCAAAAAGACGAAATCCGCAAACTGCTCGGCTATTTGCCGCAGGAGTTCGGGCTCTATCCCAAGGTCACGGCGGAGAATCTGCTCTCCCATTTCGCCGCGCTGAAAGGCATCGAGAACGTCAAGGAGCGCCGCGACGTAGTGCACGCCCTGCTGCGCCAGACGAATCTGTGGGAGCATCGCAACCAGCCGCTGGGCAGCTACTCCGGCGGCATGAAGCAGCGCTTCGGCATTGCTCAGGCGCTGCTGGGCAATCCGCTCCTCATCATTGTCGACGAGCCCACCGCCGGCCTCGATCCCGAGGAGCGCGTGCGCTTCCACAATCTGCTGAGCGCCATCGGCGAGAATGTCGTCATCATTCTCTCGACCCACATCGTCTCCGACGTGACTGATCTGTGCCGCAACATGGCGATTATTCACGAGGGACGCGTACACGCCGCGGGCGATCCCGCAACGTTGGTGGAAGAGCTCAACGGACGCGTGTGGAAAAAAGCCATCGCGCGCTCCGAGGTACCGGAGTATCAGCAACGCTTCCGCGTCATCTCCATGCGGCTGTTCGCGGGCAGGACCCTGCTGCACGTGTTGCAGGACGATCTTCCCGAGCCAGGTTTCGAGGCGGTCGTCCCCGATCTCGAAGATCTCTACTTCGCCACCATTCGCGGTTTCACTCGCGGCACGGCCAACTGACGCCATGCTAGTCAACATTGTTCTCTTCGACCTTCAGCAGCGCCTGCGGCGCATTTCGACCTGGGTCTACTTCCTCGTCCTTTTTGCGCTGGGCTGCCTGTTCACCTTGATGTCGGGCGGCGCTTTCGCAGAAGCCAGCGTCGATTTCGGCACCGGCGGCAAGGTGCTGATCAATTCGCCCTATGCGCTGAACTCGGTCATCACCTTCATCTGCTTCTTCTGTCTCGTTATCACAGCGGCCATCGCCGGTCAGGCGACCTATCAGGACATCGACAGCAACTGCACGGATTTTTTCTATACCGCGCCGATCACCAAGCTCGATTACCTCGGCGGCCGCTTTCTTGCTGCCTTCGCCTTGCAGGTCTTCATCTTCAGCGGTGTGGGCCTGGGCGCATGGCTGGGCACGCTGATGCCGTGGATCGACAAGACGCGGCTTGGCCCGCAGATGCTCGCGGCCTATCTTCAGCCGTACTTCATCAACGTTTTGCCGAACCTTCTGTTTCTGACCGCCATCTTCTTCGCGTTGGCAGCATTGTCACGAAAGATGCTGCCCGTATATGTGGCCAGCGTGCTGGTGCTGATCGGGTATTTTACCGTTACCCAAAACTCCGCTTCTCTGGCCACCAGCGTAAGCTTCGCGCTTCTTGATCCGCTGGGCAGCGCGGCCATCGATCACATCACCCGTTACTGGACTTCCTTCCAGCGCAACACCCAGCTCATCCCCCTGCAAGGAATCCTGCTGGCGAATCGCATTCTATGGATAGGCGTGGGAGCCGCCTTCGCAGCGCTAGCTTATTTGAAGGTTT
This sequence comes from Candidatus Korobacteraceae bacterium, assembly GCA_049519235.1. Lineage (GTDB taxonomy): Bacteria > Acidobacteriota > Terriglobia > Terriglobales > Acidobacteriaceae > Bog-257. The sequence goes on from JBEKQY010000073.1 coordinate 3,778, forward strand.
CGTTCGCTTACGCGGCGGACACGGGCAAACGCCGCAAGGCTCTCGAAGAGAACCATGTGATTCGACCCGCGGATTCGCTGCCCATCGCGCATCCCAGGTTTTCGACCGCCGCGTCGCTGCGCCATTTGCGTTCGCTCACCGGAATTCAATTTCGCGAAACCACCAAGAACGTTTTCTTCCTGGTGCTAATGCTGGCCGGTTTCCTGCTCGCCATCGCATTGGCTGCGGGTCTCGGCGACCCCCTGTCCAGCAGAACGTGGCCCGTCACCTACCAGATGCTGGAGATGGCCGGTACCGGTTTTAGTATCTTCGCCCTCGCCATCATCATTTTCTCCTCCGGCGAGCTGGTGTGGCGCGAGCGCGACGCGCAGCTCAACCAGGTGATGGATGCCCTGCCCTTGCAGCGCTGGGTGCTGTTCTGCTCCAAGCTGTTCGCGCTCATGCTGGTGCAGGTCCTGGTGGCGCTGTTGATTCTTGCTGCCGGTCTGGTCGTTCAGATCGCGCAAGGTTACTATCACTTCGAGCTTGCACTGTACTTCCGCGAATTGTTTCTCAACCGCCTCGTCGGGCTCTGGGTTCTGTGCGTCCTCGCAATCTTCGTGCAGACGCTCATCAACAACAAGTACCTCGGCCATTTTGTGATGGTGCTGTACCTCATCGCGACGCTGGCTCTGCCCCCAGCCGGATTCCAGGACTATCTTTATCGCTTCGCACAAACGCCTTTCCTCATTTACTCCGACATGAACGGCTACGGGCCCTTCCTCGCGCCCATCTTCTGGTTCCGGCTGTACTGGGCGATTGCCGCAGTCCTGCTGGCGATCATCACCAACCTGCTCTGGGTGCGCGGCATGGAGAGTAGTTGGCGCGTGCGAATGCATCTTGCCGGTGAACGGTTTTCTCGCGCGACTCTGGCCGGTGCAACTGCCTGCGTTGTCCTGCTGTTGGGCGTCGGCGGCTACATCTTCTACAACACGCACATCCTCAACCCTTATCGCACTACGTTCAAGATCGACGAGGCCCGCGCGCAGTACGAAAAGAAGTATCGCCAATATTGGTCGCTGCCGCAGCCGCGCATCACTGATGTGACCATGCAGATGGACATCTATCCCGAGAAGCGCTCGGTCTCCGCCCATGGCACGATGTGGCTGGAGAACAAAACGGCTTCGGACATCGATCGTATTGCCGTGACCGTCCAGCCCGTCGATCTTGCGCCGCGGCCTGTGCCCCACATTCGGATCGACAAACTCAGCTTTGGCGGCGGACAGACCGCGCTGGTCAGTGACTCGTCGCTGGGCTTCTACCTCTACAAGCTTCCCGCGCCGCTGCCGCCACAGGGCCGCATCCAGCTCGACTTCGCGGTGCAGTATGACAATCCGGGATTCGAGAACTCGCAGCCCAACACCGACATCGTGCGTAACGGGACGTTCGTGAATGACCGGTATCACCCCTACATCGGATATGCCCCCGATATCGAGCTGACCGATGACAGCACGCGCCACAAGCATGGACTGGAAAAAGTGCGGCGGCTGCCCAAGCTCGACGACGTGGCCGCCCGCCAGTACAACAGCGGCAGCTTTGACGCCGATTGGATCAACTTCGACGCCACCGTCAGCACCAGCCCTGACCAGATTGCCATTGCTCCCGGATATCTGCAGAAGGAGTGGGAGCAGAATGGCCGGCGCTATTTCCATTACAAGATGGACGCGCCCATCATGAACATCTACTCGATACAGTCGGCGCGCTACGCGGTGCGTCGCGACCGCTGGGACGGTGTCAACCTGGAGATCTACTACCAGCCGGGAGACGAATTCAATCTGGATACGATGATGGCAAGCATGAAGGAGACTCTCGCCTATTGCACCGCGAACTTTAGCCCGTTCCAGTTCCATCAGCTGCGCATCATCGAATTTCCGCGCTACGGAACCTTCGCCGAGTCGTTCGCCAACGCCATCCCGTTCTCCGAGTCGATTGGCTTCATTACCAAGATCAGCAAGAAACCCGACGCCGTAAACCTCCCGTTCTATGTGACCGCGCATGAGACGGGCCATCAATGGTGGGGACACCAGGTGATGTCCTCCTATGTCGAGGGTGCGACGTCGATCGACGAAACCATGGCGCAGTACACAGCGCTCATGGTGATGAAGCACCACTTCGGGCCGGAGTCGATGCAGCGCTTCCTGCGCTTTGAGCTCGACCAGTACCTGCGCGGCCGCGGCCAGGAGCGCAACGAAGAGTATCCGCTCTACATGGTCGATCCCAACCAGGGCTACATTCACTACAACAAGGGCGCGATGGTGATGTACGCCCTACAGGACTACATCGGGGAAGACAAGGTCAATGAGGCGATCCGGGAATTTATGAAGGCCCACGCTTTTAAAGGTCCGCCGTATCCAACCTCGCTCGAGCTGGAGAGTTATTTCCAGAAGGTCACGCCTCCGCAGTATCAATACGTGTTTGACGACTTGTTCCGAAACATCACCATTTACGACAACCGCGCGCTTTCCGCCGACTACATCCTGCAGCCGGATGGAAAGTATCAAGTTCATCTAACCGTAGAGGCGAAGAAATTCCGCGCCGATGGCCGCGGGCAGGAGCACGCTGCTCCGGTGAACGACATGATCGATATTGGCGTGCTGGACGCCGGCGGAAAGTATCTGTACCTCGCGAGGCGCAAGATCGATCAGGAGAAGACCGACATCACCGTCACGGTCGATAAAGTTCCAGCAAAGGCCGGCATTGACCCGCTGGACAAGCTGATCGACCGCAACCCCGATGACAATGTGATCGCGGTAAAAAAGCGGTGAACCAGTCGCCGCTTCCCCGCTGCATCACTTGCTCATCTGTTGCGCCAGGTACGGGCCGATGCCCATCTCTTTGATGGAGTGCAGTTGCGCTTCCAGAAAATCGGCATGCCGCTCTTCGGCCTGGAGCATATTCTCGAACAGGTCTTTGCTGCCCGCGTCCCCCGCTTCGCGGCAGATGGCGGACGCTTCGTTGTACTCGCGAATAGCGGCGGTTTCGGAGGCGAGATCGGCTTCGAGCTGTTGCTTCACGGTCGCCCCGACTTCAGGTGTAAGCGGAACTGAGACTGCCGGTGTGCCGTCGAGAAAGACGATGCGCTCGATCAGTCCCTCGGCATGATGCATTTCTTCGATGGCCCGCGCCTTTGTAAGCCCGGCCAGCCGGCCATAACCCCAGTTTTCGCAAATCTCCGCCTGCACCATGTACTGTACAATGGCCGTCAGTTCGGCGCTGAGAGCGATGTTTAACTGCTCAATCACTTTCTTGTCACCACGCATGAAAGTCTCCTCGCCTCTACAATCGCCTGATTGGGCAAGGGATTCTGCGAGGTAGATCACAGATGCGCGTGACGCCGCGGGTGGGGCTACGTCACTGAATTGAGGCCGAATCTTCTAGCTTGCCACGGCCGGCGTCGCCACCCGCCGCGGCAGCAGTTCGCCGATGCGGCGGATCTGCGCGCCGACGCCGCGCAGCTTCTCTTCGATGTGTTCGTAGCCGCGATCGATGTGATAGACCCGGTCGATGATGGTTTCGCCATCAGCCACCAGCGCGGCCAGGACCAGGGACGCCGAGGCGCGCAGATCGCTGGCTTGCACTGCAGCGCCGCTTAGAGGAGTTCTGCCTCGCACCATGGCGCGGCGGCCTTCGATCTTGACGTTGGCTCCCATGCGCAGCAGTTCCTGCGCGTGCATGAAGCGGTTTTCGAAGATGTTTTCCGTGACCACACTCGTGCCCTCGGCCTGCGTCGCCAGCGCCATGTATTGCGCCTGCATGTCGGTGGGGAAGCCGGGATATTCCTCCGTCACCATGTCGGCGCTCTTCAGCGGCCCGTTGCCCATGACGCGCACCGACTCGCCGTTGGCGTGCACCCTCACGCCGCACTCCGCCAGCTTTTGCAGCAGCGCGTCGAGGTGAAGCGGCTCGCAACCGGAGACCACGAGGTCGCCGCCGGTAAGCGCGCCGGCAACGATGAACGTACCGGCCTCAACGCGGTCAGGAATAATGCGGTGACGCGCGCCGTGCAGTTTCTCCACGCCGCGAATGCAGATGATGTGCGTGCCGGCGCCTTCGATGTGCGCGCCCATCTTGTTCAGCAGCGCCGCCAGATCAACCACCTCGGGTTCGCGCGCGCAATTCTCCAGCACTGTCTCGCCTTCGGCCAGCGTGGCCGCCATCAGCACGTCCTCGGTCCCTGTAACGGTAATTTTCTCGAAGACGACGCGCGCTCCCTTCAGCCGTGCCGCACGCGCTTGGATGTAGCCGTGCTCCTGGGTAATCTTCGCGCCCAGCTTCTCCAGTCCCTTCAGGTGCAGGTCAATGGGACGCGCTCCGATGGCGCAGCCGCCCGGCAACGACACGCGCGCCTCTCCCATGCGCGCCACCAGCGGCCCCAGGACCAGCGTGGAAGCCCGCATGGTCTTGACCAATTCGTAGGAAGCTTCCGGATTGGCCACATTGCGGCAGCAGATGGTAGTGCGATGCTGCGCGCGGCCATAGCCGAGCTCGACTTCCGCACCCATCGCCGCCAGCAGCTTGCGCTCCGTCTCAATGTCGCGCACCTGCGGAACGTTTTCCAGGATGACCGGCTCGTCGGTTAGCAGCGCGGCCGCCATGGCCGGCAGAGCGGCGTTCTTCGCACCGCTGATACGCACGGTGCCCAGCAGCGGATTTCCGCCGCGTACCACAAACTTGTCCATCGGAGAATGTCCTAAACCAACACTGCGAACGCCGAACTTTCGAATCACGGCGCTACCTCATTCTACGAGTAATCCGGCCAGGAATCGCTGCTGGAACGGCTAATCTTAGGATGCGCGGAGACGGGCGCGCGAAAAGGACTCGCGGAGTATACAGGATCGGCGGCTGTGGAAAAATGGAATTTAACGGCTGGCGTGAGAGGCAGCCGATTGGCTTTCTCGACTGAACTGGTGAAACCGGGCATGTGGGACTATGATTCGGCTCGCAGGACCCCGAGCTCGGGATCAGGGCTTACTCTTCCATATACGAGGCGTCTAGACAGTATCATGAAAAAATCACGACTTCTTCTTGCAGTGCTTGTGATGACACTGGCCGGTTCGCTGACGACTGGCACCCTGGCGCTGGCGCAAGAGCGTTCCAATAATCCGCTTCCCAATACCGTTTGGGTCGGTGCTGACGGCAAGTTCGAATCCGATCCCGACACCGCGCTAGTGCAGTTCGGCGTCTCGGCCCAGGAAGAGAAGCTGCAGGATGCAACCCAGAAGGCTTCGCAGGCGGCTGAGCAAATCCGCCAGCTTTTGCGCGCCAACGGACTCGATCCCAAAGACGCGCAGATCAGCCGCTTCACCACGCAGCCGGTTTACGACTACAAGAACCCGAAGCGCAAACTGGTCGGCTATCGCGTGGATGCCAACATCAGCCTCAAGCTGAAGGATTTCTCCAAGATTGGGCCGATCGCGCAAGCTCTGGCGAATCTGGACGTCACCGACACGTCCATCAGCTATTTGCTGGAGGACATGGATGCGGCCAAAGTCAAGGCGGTGGAAGACGCGCTGCGCCGCGCGCATAATGAAGCCAATGCCGTTGCGCAATCCAGCGGACGCACGCTGGGCGAGCTGTCGTACGCCTCAGTCGATGTGTACGAGCAACAGCCCATCCGTCCCATGATGGCAAAGATGGCTCCGATGGCCGCAGAAGCCGCGCCTCCGCCGCCGACCGCCGAGTTCAGCGCAGAGAAGATTACCGTGACCTCCCATGTGAACGCGTTGTATAACCTGAAGTAGCTCTCCGCCGCTTTCGCGGCCAAGAGCGGCTAAACAGGCTGCGCAAAAAGCGGGTTGTGCACGGTTTTGAAAGGGCACACCTTTAGGTGTGTCGCTAAGAACCCGTTATTCTTGTCATCCCGAACCGACTTTAGTCGGTGAGGGATCCGCTGTTCTGATTTTTCCCGCAGCCTGTAGAGGCAGCCGGCCGCAAAGTTCATGTGGAGAGAGAATCCGGCCCTGTCGGAGGAACGAATGAGAGCCGTCGCCGCTCTGCTCGCAATCGCCCTGAGCGCTGGGGTTGGCATTCTGCCAGCCATCGCCCAGACCAGCCAGGACGTCCCGCACCTCACCCCACGCGCCACGGCGGTTCCTGAGGCACAGGCCCAGGCTCAGCCCAATTCTCCTGCTGCGCCGGACATCATGGTTCCCGCCGGCACCAAGATTCCGCTTACTCTCAAGCAGGGCATCAACAGCAAGAGCGCGCGGCCAGGCGATCCGGTCTACGCCCAAACCGCTTTCCCTATCACCCAGAACAACCAGATCGTCATTCCCGCGGGAACGTTCGTTCAGGGCGAAGTCCTGCGCGTAGTACGCCCCGGCCACGTCAAAGGCCGCGCACAATTGCAGATGAGCTTCACTTCGATGATCTTCCCCAACGGCTACACCATCATGCTGCCCGGCGCGGTGCAGAACACTCCCGGTTCCAAGGACAACATCGTCTCAGACAAGGAAGGGACCATTCAGGGACCCGGAGGCAAGGGGAAGGACGCCGGCACCCTCGCAACCACGACTGTTGCCGGAGCAGGTATTGGCGCCTGGGCCAGCGGCGCCAAAGGTGCGGCTATTGGCGCGGCTACCGGAGGAGTCATTGGATTGGCCACTGTTCTGCTCACCCGCGGGCCAGAGGTCCAGTTGGGTACCGGCGATTCGGTGGAAATGGTGCTGGAAAGTAGCCTCGACCTGAATTCTGCGAAGATGCACAACGCTGCTTCCGCCCAATAGGTCGTGCGGTACAAATCCCGTCTTGCACGCTGTGCCGTCCCCGCCTGATCTACGCTCTCGACCTTTCCGAACTGGCAATCAGCACAGCGGAGTCTGGCGTGACCCGGGCGCTAGCCGTGTCGGCATTCTCGCAGTTAATATCCCGATCACTCTGCCTTTGCTACAATCCGCCCAGCGCGACCTGATATGCCCACCATTCCATTTGTGAAGACGACGGCCTGCGGCAACGATTTCCTCATCATCGACTTTGCCCACGCTCCCAGCAATATTTACTCCTTTACCCAGCGCATCTGCGATCGCCACAATGGCGTTGGCGCCGATGGAGTGGAGTGGGTGCTGCCGGCCAAGGATGCCGATATTCGCGTTCGCTTGCTGAACGCCGATGGCTCCGAGGCCGAAATCTCGGGCAATGGCACGCGCTGCGTTGCCGCCTGGTATTGCGCGGAGAATCATCGCAGCTCGGTGGTGATCCGCACCGGCGCTGGCCTCAAGACTTGCGAGCTCACCGCGCGCGATGGAAACGACTTTGAGTTTCGCACTTCCATTGGCACGCCCGAGGTGGGCGACGAATTCCCCATCAAATTCAGTTATGGCGAGGTCTCCGGCACGCCCGTTTCGATGGGTAATCCGCATTACGTTGTGTTTGTCCCGCAATTCGAACTGGGCTGGCAGGCCGTGGCCGAGCAGATCTCCAGGCATCACGATTTCAAACACGGCATGAACGTCGAGTTCGTGAAGATTCTGGGCCCAGGCGAGATCGAGGTGCGCTTCTGCGAACGCGGCGTGGGCGAGACAATGTCCTCCGGCACAGGATCGTGCGCTGCCGCCGTCGTCTCGATTCACTCCGGCAAGGCGAAGTCGCCGGTGCGAGTTTGCGCTCCCGGCGGAGTGCAAACCGTGGAGTGGAGCGACGAAGTCTTTCTCACCGGCCCGGCCACGCTGCTCTGCCGCGGCGAGTTTTTCATTTAAGATTAGCGGTTTACATGATTCAATCTGGCCAACCTGAGCGCGTCCGACCCCAGCCGCTGCGGCCCGGCGATACCGTAGGCATCATCGCTCCGGCCAGCGGTTTCCATGGCGATGATCTGGAGGCGGGTTGCGCCGAATTGCTCCGATTGGGATACCAGCCGTTTTATCTGCCTTCAATCTTTGAGCGCCAATTGTACTTCGCCGGATCCGTGCAGCGTCGCCTGGGCGAACTGCACCAGATGTTCTCGCGGCCTGAGGTGAAAGCCATTTTCTGCGCGCGCGGTGGTTATGGTTGCAATTACTTGCTGCCTTATCTCGACCTGGAGCTGGTCCGCGCGAACCCAAAGATCTTCGCCGGCTGCAGCGACGTCACCACGTTGTTGACGTATCTGTGTGATGCTGCGGGACTGGTGACCTTCCACGCGCCCATGGTGGCAGGCGACATGGCTCGCCCTGGCGGTCTGGACGAGGCTAGTTGGCTCACGGCGTTTTCGTCGGGAGAATCCTATCAGCGAGAGTTCCTCCCCGATGAAGTGCAGCCTTTGGCGGCAGGAACGGCTACAGGTGTGCTCTACGGCGGCTGCTTGTCATTGCTGTGTGCGTCGCTCGGAACGCCATACGAGATTCGCACGCAAGGCACGATCCTTTTTCTTGAGGACCGCGCCGAGCGTCCATATCGCATCGATCGCATGCTGATGCAGTTGAAGCTGGCGGGCAAGTTTGAGGGTGTGCAGGGGATCGTCTTCGGCGAGATGGTCGATTGTGCCGAGCGCGGCGCTCTCGACTACACCCTGCAAGACGTAGTGATGCGCATTCTGGCGGACCTGGAGGTCCCAATAGCATTTGGGCTGAAATCGGGACACGTGTCCAATGGAAGCGCGAGCATCACCTTGCCCTTTGGCGTTCAGGCCGAGCTTTCGGTCGGCCGTACGGTTGCATTAAGTTACGAAGCGGCGGTACGGAAAGAAAGTGCAACATTGCCGCTATCTACATCATGAAGGCCCACCACATTCACTTTATCGGCATTTGCGGAACCGCAATGGCCTCGCTGGCCGGAATGCTTAAGCAGCGCGGCTTCCGGGTCACCGGCTCCGACGCTGTGGCATATCCCCCAATGTCAGACTTTCTGACATCGCTCGGCATTCCCATCTCCCAGCCTTTCAGCCAGTCGAACCTCCAGGTTCGGCCTGATTTAGTGGTCGTCGGCAATGCCATCTCGCGAGGCAACGCCGAGCTGGAATTTGTCCTCGACCAGCGTATTCCGTTCCAGTCTTTGCCACAGGTTCTGCACGATGAGTTTTTGTTGGACAAGGAACGCTTGGTCGTCGCCGGAACCCACGGCAAGACGACCACATCCTCGATGCTGGCGTGGATCTTTCGTCATGCCGGCCGTGCTCCCAGCTTTCTCATTGGTGGAATACCGGAGAACTTCGGCAGCTCTTTCGCCATGGGATCTGGCCACGAGTTCATTCTTGAGGGCGACGAATACGATACCGCATTCTTCGATAAAGGTCCGAAGTTTCTCCATTACTTTCCCGACGCGGTCATTCTTACCTCGGTTGAGTTCGATCACTCCGACATTTACAAGAATCTCGACGAGGTGAAGACTGCATTCAAACGGCTGGTCAATCTGATCCCGCGTCGCGGGTTGCTGATCGCGTGGGATGGTCACGCTAACGTTGACGGGTGCGTGAGTCGCGCTTTTTGTCGGGTTGAGCGCTACGGCTTCGCTGAAGCTTCCGCATGGCGAATTGCCGGCATCGAGTACATGCCAACCGTAACTCGCTGGACGGTGCTGCACGACGGCAAAGTTTGGGCCGAGTTCGAGTTTTCGCTCGCGGGCGAATACAACGTGTTGAACGCGACTGCCGCCGCCGCGATGGCCGCCAATTACGGCATTGCCGGCGATACCATCGCAGTGGCGCTGCGGGCCTTTCGGAGCGTGAAGCGACGCTTCGAAGTAAAGGCCGAGGTTCACGGCATCACCATCATCGATGACTTTGCCCATCACCCCACGGCGATTGCGCAGACGCTCAAGGCCGTGCGCACGCGCTATCCCGGGCGGCGTCTTTGGGCAGTCCTCGAACCCCGCTCCAATACGCTTCGGCGCAAAGTATTTCAACATGAGCTTGCCCAAAGTCTTTCGCTTGCCGACGAGGTCGTTTTGGCCGATGTATTCAAGTCCGAAGCGATTCCCGAGGCCGAGCGGCTCAACCCGGCTGCTGTGGTTGCTGAGGTGAACGCCAACGGGAAGCCGGCGCGGCTGCTCAGCAATGCAGATGCGATCGTCGAAACCATCTCGACCGAACTGCGCTCCGGCGACGTTGTCGCAATTCTCTCCAACGGCGGCTTCGGCGGCATCTATGAGAAGCTGCCGGCGAAGCTCAAGTCTCTACATGAGGTCGCGACCACCGCGTGAGCCGCTTTCGCATCGCAGTTTGCGCATGTTCGATGGCCGCAGCCCTCTTACTGTTTGCGGCCGGCGCTTCCGCTGCGACACCGGTGACTTGCGCTTCGCCAGCCAGCACCCGGCCGGAGCCGACCGAATACTTCGTCTCACTCGCCGATCCAACTAAGCATCTGGCTCACATCAGCATCCGCTTGCGAGAGGGTAATGGAATTCGCACGCTGGACATGCCGGTCTGGAATGCGCTCTACCAGGTCCGCAACTTCGCGGCGAACATCGAGAATGTGAGCGCCCATGACGCCTCGGATATGCCGGTCCCCGTTCTCAACCGCAAGACCAGCGAGTGGGAGATCACCGCGCCGGCAGGCTGTGTCGTCGTCAGCTATGACGTTCACCTCGACACGCCTGGCCCGTTCGGCAGCACACTGAACGCCGAGCACGGTTTCTTCAACTGGGCAATGGTGCTGATGTATTCGCCCGACCTCCGCTCGCAGCCCGTCAGCATTCGCTTTTTAGATGCTCCCACAACGTGGGAGATGCGCGACCTGCACATCCTGGGGGGAGTCCCGCCCGGCAAAGTCGATCAGGACGTTGGGATTGCCCATGATTATGACGAGCTGGTGGACAGCCCGGTGGAGGTTGGAAGTTTCCAACAATCGGCTTTTCAGCAGGACGGAGCTATATACCACGTTGTGGTAGACGGCAATCCTGCTGACTATGACATGGCAAAGCTCGACGAACTACTCGCGAAAATTACTCATGCCGCAGTCGACTGGATGCAGGACCGTCCTTATGAGGAATACACATTTCTCTACCATTTTACCCGTGGCTATGGGGGAGGCGGCATGGAACACGCCTACGGCACGGCGATCGACGTCAATGCCGACCGTTTGCGCAGTGATCTGATGCCGGTGGCCAGCGTCAGCGCTCACGAGTTCTTTCACGTGTGGAATGTGAAACGCATTCGCCCGCAGTCGCTTGAACCGATCGATTATCAACGCGAACAAGACACGCGCGCGCTGTGGTTCAGCGAGGGCGTCACCAGCACGGTTAGCGATATGCTGCTGGCGCGCTCAGGCCTCATCGACGAGCGGGAGTATTTGCGGCGGATTGCCGACGAAATCACCGAACTGCAACGGCGGCCGGCGCGGCAATGGCAGTCGGCGGAGGAGTCGAGCCTCGACGCCTGGCTTGAAGGCATTGCATTTTACCGCTCGCCGGAGCGCAGCATCAGCTACTACAACAAGGGAGAGATTCTGGGTGTTCTCCTCGACCTGCGCATGCGCCAGCTAACCAGCGGCGCAAAATCGCTGCGTGATCTGTTCCAGTGGATGAATCAGCATTACGCCAAGCAGCATCGCTTCTTCCCGGATTCTGCCGGAGTCGAACAAGCTGCCGAGTCCATCACCGAGCAAAGTTTTTCAGATTTCTTTCGCGACTACGTCGCCGGTGTCAAGGAAATTCCGTATGACGACTTCTTTCAGTTTGCTGGACTGCACGTTGTTGTGATCACAACACAGCATGCGACGCCCGGCTTCACCACCACGGCAAACCTGGGCG
>JBEKQY010000074.1:0-18689 GCA_049519235.1 Candidatus Korobacteraceae bacterium
TGCCTTTCTATTCGGACCTGCTGGGATTTGTGTTTGTGTTGGCGATTCTTTGCGCAGTGCTGTTCTGGGTGACGGCCCGGGGATGGCAGTTGGTCGAACGGCTCCGCTACGGCCAGTTGCTGGAGGGGCCTTCGAGAAATGTCAGTCTGGGGAGCTACCTGCGCTTGCCGGGCGCCACACGTGTGCCCTTTGTCCGCGTCCTTGCCGTGATTTTATTGCTTGGCTTTGCGGGCTGGGTTTACCTGGGCAACTATGAGCTTCTGTTTAACTCACACGCCTTCATGACCGGCGCCGACTTCGTGGATGAGAAAATTACTCTGCCTCTGCGCTGGCTATTAATTATTTCCGCGTTCGCGGCGCTGCCGCTGGTTTGGATGTCGCGATTCAAGCGGGCAGTCGTTCTGGTGGGATCCTGTTTTGTCCTGCAATTGGCCGCGCCGGCCATCGTTCGCGCCGTGTATGTGCGACCGAACGAGATCTCCATCGAACGGCCCTACATTGAGCGCCATATTCAGGCGACTACTGCTGCCTTCGGCCTCAATCGTAATGCCACGGAAAGCGCTTTCACACCTTCCGGTCAGGGCGTGGTCGATCCGGTACAAGACGCAACCCTGCTGGAAAATGTTCGGCTGTGGGACCTGCGCGCCTACAACGCAACCATTACCCAGATTCAAGCTCTACGCCCCTATTACACTTTTCCCGACACCGACGTTGACCGCTACTTCGTCAATGGCCGCATCAAGCAGGTGCTGCTGTCGCCGCGCGAAATCGATGTCACCCAGTTGTCGGCCGAGGCCAGTGAGAGCTGGATCAATCCTCACTTTATTTATACCCACGGCTTTGGTGTGGTGGTTGCCGAAGTCAACAAAATTACGCCCGATGGCCTGCCCGTTCTGCTCATTAAGAACGCTCCTCCGGAGATCAAGTCGCCTGCGTTTCAGCTCACGCGGCCGGAAATTTACTTTGGCGAGAAGACTCAAGATCCCGTCTTCGTTCACACCGCGCGCGAAGAGTTCGACTATCCCTCCGGTGACCAGAACAAATATTCAACCTACCAGGGCGCAGGCGGCTTTCCGGTCGGCTCATTTCCTCTGAAGCTTGCCGCGGCGATTTCCCAGGGCGAGCCCAACATTGTCTTCACCGGCTATCTCACCGGTCAAAGCCGCATGATGATTTATCGCAACGTGCGGGCCAGATTGGAGCACCTGGCTGGTTTCTTGCACTGGGACCAGGACCCTTACCTGGTGATTACCGATGACGGACGTCTGGTGTGGATGGTGGATGGCTACACAACTTCGCTCTCCCATCCCTATTCGGCAGTGCTTCCTGTAACCGGAGTTGACGAAGGCGCAAACTACATTCGCAACGCAGTCAAAGCTACTGTGGACGCCTACACGGGCAAGATGTCGTTATATGTATTCGATCCCAGCGATCCGATCATTCAGGCTTACGAGAAGCTATTCCCGAAGTTATTTCAGCCTGCGTCAGAAATGCCCGCCGACCTGCGCAAGCACGCGCGTTATCCCGAAGCTCTCTTTCAGACGCAGGCCGAGGCCTACCGCATCTTCCATATGCGCGACCCCCAGGTGTTCTACAACAAGGAAGACATTTGGGAGATCGCCCGCGACCTGTTCAGCCAATCTGGACAACCGGAGCCAGTAGCGCCGACCTATGTCGTGGCCACATTGCCTGGGGAGAAAACTCCCGAATACCTGCTGATTCTGCCTTTCACTCCACGAGGCAAAGATAACTTGATCGGCTGGATGGCCGGTCGATGCGATGGTGAACAGCTTGGAAAAGTGGTCTTTTATCAACTTCCCAAACAGCAATTGATGTACGGCCCCATGCAAATTGAATCGCGCATCGACCAGGACCAGAACATCTCCAAAGATCTCACGCTGTGGAACCAGCAGGGCTCGCGCGTGCTGCGCGGGAACATTATCGCTCTCCCTGTGACTGGCGGATTCCTCTACCTTGAGTCGATTTATATTCAGGCTACCGAAGCCCGCATGCCGCAGCTCAAGAAGGTGGTGCTGGCTATGGGGGACCGGCTCATTTACCGCGATACCTTCGACGAGGCCTTACCCGACCTGACGGCAGCACCGATGCCAGCGCCGGTTGTTGCGTCTGCTCCACCTCCTGCGGCTGCGCCTGGCGAGAAAAACGCACCCTCACTGGCCGAGCGCCTCCAGCGTCTTCACGACCAAGCCCAACAACTGACCAAAGAACTCGAAGAGCTGGAAAAGGAAACCGTCAAGAAGTAAAGCTGCGACGCAGCCTGGCAGACCGTCGAGATTCTGCGCTTCTGCGACTTCGGAGCACCCCTCTGCGATAGCCAGTACAAACGACGGCGCAAGGTCACGAGATTTCCCCACCGCTGCCCCCCGGCGTTCTTCCGCGGATTGAAACTGGAACTCATCTCATAAATCCCCCAGCGGCGGAAACCGAGGTACCGCAGGGGCTAAAGCCCACGATTTTGGCGGCAGCTTTCGGCACGGCTGAAGCCGTGCCCTGACACAAAGCATTTATGAGATGGCTTGTAGAACAATTACTTCCCCTGCGCGCGGCGCGCGCCTACAATGTCGGACACAGCTTAGCAGGCTCAGCTGATATCCACGGCGGTGACCAACCTTCGTCTCGCAGAATGTCGCCGCCGAACTGAAAGGATCGAGTATGAACATGCCACAAAGAAAGCAAGCGGCAGCTCAGGAACAACCCCTTGTCCGCTTTGGCCTGGGACTGGCGAACTGGAGTGAGCGCTGGTTTCCGGATCCGCTGATTTTCGCTTTGCTGGGAATCGTGGTGGTCTTTGTTGTCGGCCTTTTGCTGCATCAAAGCCCCAGCAAACTCGCGATCCAGGGAGGGAAAAACTTCTGGGCCCTGGTGCCTTTCACCATGCAAATGGTGATGATCATCATTGGCGGATACGTCGTGGCCTCGACGCCCGCCGTGTATCGCCTGATCCGCGCCCTGGCCGGAATTCCCAAGACGCCGAAGGGAGCGGTCGCGATGGTGGCATTGTTCTCCATGCTGACCTCGCTGATCTCGTGGGGCTTGAGCCTGATCTTCAGCGGACTGTTCGTTCGCGAGCTGGCCCATCGCGTCAAGGGAATGGATTACCGCGCTGCCGGTGCTGCTGCCTATCTCGGACTGGGAGCGGTATGGGCGATGGGGCTGTCTTCTTCGGCCGCCATGCTGATGGCGACCAAGTCTTCCATTCCTGCTTCGTTGTTCAGCATCAGCGGCCTGATCCCGCTTACCCAAACCCTGTTCTTGTGGCCGAGCATCGCGACCACCGCGATCCTGATTGTGCTATCGGTGCTGATCGCCTACCTGTCCACGCCGTCGCCGGAGAACGCCAGGACCGCCGAATCCTAGCCCGCTGCTGACAATTCTGGTTGCCGGACTGCTGTTGTGGTATCTGGTCGACGTATTCCGCACTTCGCCGCAAGGCGCGCTGGCGGCGCTGGACCTGAATACCTACAACCTGATGTTCATCACGGTTGGCCTGCTGTTGCACTGGCGCCCGAAGCGCTTTATGCGTGCTGTGGCGGACTGCATTCCTGCGACCGGCGGCGTGCTGATCCAGTTCCCGTTCTATGCGGTGATCTTCGGAATGATTGTGGGAACCGGGATCGCAGATGCGCTGGCCAAACTTTTCGCCTCCATCAGCACCCACAATACCTATCCCTTGTTGGTGGCAATGTATTCGGCGGTGCTCGGCATTTTCATTCCCTCCGGCGGCAGTAAGTGGGTCATTGAAGCGCCTTATGTTTTGCAGGCGGCAAATCTGCACCAGGTGCATTTGGGCTGGGTAGTACAGATCTACAACGCGTCGGAAGCGCTGCCCAACCTAATCAACCCCTTCTGGATGCTGCCTCTGCTGGGCATATTGCGACTGAAGGCCAGAGACATTGTGGGATATGGAGTGTTGCAGTTGATCGTTCACGTACCGGTTGTGTTCTTTTTGTGCTGGCTGTTTGCCCACTATATCCCCTATATTCCACCCATGAAATAAAGATTTCGCAGTCATGGGTCGGCATATGGACAACGCGGTCGATACGACGTAGAGTCGGCGTGTGATCACCACCGGTCATCTTCCGCTAATTGCTCATGCCGAGCGGCATGGTGGACGCACGGCTGTCGTCGATTCGCAGGGGCCTTTTACTTACGACGATTTGCTTGATGCGTCATCGCGTGTGGCGGCGGAGCTGCTTGCCGGCCGCGCGGACCTTGCCGAAGAACGCGTGGCGTTTCTGGTGACGCCGGGATTCCCTTGGGTCGCGGTGCAATGGGGCATCTGGCGCGCCGGTGGCATTGCGGTCCCGTTGCCGCTCAACTCCCCAAAGTGCGAGCTGGAATATTTCATCGACGACAGCAAGGCGTCGATATTGGTGTTCGACGCTCTGGCGGAAAATCTGCTGGCACCAATTGCCGCCGGGCGCGGCATTCGAGCATTGTCGTGCGACCAAGTTCTGGTGCGCCAGCCAGCCGAATTGCCGGACATCGCCAGCGAGCGCCGCGCCATGATTCTCTACACCAGCGGCACCACGAATCGTCCGAAGGGAGTGGTTACAACCCACGCCAACATTACTGCGCAAATCGTGAGCCTGGTAGAGGCATGGGAGTGGTCCGCGGACGATCGCATCGTGCTCTGCTTGCCGCTGCATCATGTGCACGGAATCATCAACGTGGTTTCCTGTGCGCTATGGTCGGGCGCAACCTGCGAAATGCTGCCGCGATTCGATGCGAATGTCGTGTGGGATCGGATCGCCTCAGGCGGCGTGACGCTGTTCATGGCTGTGCCGACCGTCTACGTAAAGCTTATCGCTGCCTGGGATGCAGCTTCGCCGGAGCGCCGCGTGGCGCTCAGCCAGTCATGCACCAAGCTGCGGTTAATGGTGTCCGGCTCGGCAGCGCTGCCGGTGAGCACGCTCGAACGCTGGAAGGAAATCAGCGGCCACACACTGCTGGAGCGTTATGGCATGACGGAGATTGGCATGGCTTTGTCGAACCCGTTGCGTGGCCGGCGCGTGCCGGGCAGCGTCGGGACGCCGCTGCCTAGCGTCGAGTTGCAGCTTGTCGGTGAGAACGGCAAGCCGGTCGCGCCGGGAACACCGGGCGAGATCGAAGTCTGCGGTCCAAGCGTGTTTGCGGAATACTGGGGCAAGCCCAACGCCAGCCGCGATGCCTTCCGCGAGGGCTGGTTTCGCACCGGCGATACTGCTGTGGTCGAGAACGGTGTCTATCGCATCCTCGGCCGAACGAACATTGACATCTTAAAGACTGGCGGACACAAGGTCTCCGCGCTGGAAATTGAGGAAGCGCTGCGCGAGCACCCCGCGGTTGCCGAGTGTGCCGTGGTCGGCATCCCCGATCCGGAGTGGGGCGAGCGCGTTGCCGCCGCAGTGGTGTTGAAGGGTGATGATGATCTCGATCTGCGATCGCTTCGCGCCTGGGCCAAGGAGTTGCTCGCGCCACACAAGTTGCCGTCGAGGCTACTTGTGCTGGATGCGCTTCCCCGCAACGCAATGGGAAAGACGATGAAGCCGGCAATAGCGACGCTGTTTCAAACTGCGGGCGGCGGCGAGCCGGTCGCTTAGCACGATGGCCGCGCCTTTGAGTTGCCGCGGCACATCGAATGGAACGATGCCGAATCAAGGAAACAACATGGATCATGCAATCTTAGGAGCGGGCGCAATTGGCGGGCTCATCGGCACGGCTTTAGCATCGCTCGGCGAAGACGTCACGCTGATTGTGCGCCCGGACAAGCTGTCTGCGTACCCTGAAACCCTAACGCTGGAGCGGCCCTCGGGTACGCTCACTGCAAAAGCCAGGGCCGTAGACAAACTGACCCAGCCCGCAGATGTGCTGTGGATAGCAACCAAGACTTATCAGTTGGAAGCGGCGCTGGCCACGGTGGAAGCAACGCCGAAGTTGATCGTTCCGTTGCCTAACGGAGTGGACCATGTCGCGGTGTTGCGAGCGCGCTTCGGAAGCGATCGCGTAGTCCCCGCAACCATTGCAGTGGAAGCCGAGCGGTTGGCACCAGGCCACTTTGCGCAGCGCTCACCAGTTCGCTTGAACATTGCCGCCAGCGGCGAGCCTGTATTGGGAGGGGTCGTCCAGCGCCTGGGCGAAATAGGATTCATCTGCCAGTTTGTTGCGAACGAGCTAAGCCTGCTGTGGGGCAAGCTCTGCTTTTTGGAGCCGTTCGCTTTGGTGACCTCAGCTTCCGGCAAGAACCTGGGTGAGATCAACGCCGACCCGCCATGGAAGGCCACGCTGCATTCCGCTGTTGTAGAAGCCTGCGCCGTCGCCAAGGCAACCGGCGCGGAAGTGGACATGGCGAAGATACAGAGCATCTTTGACACGTCGCCGCCAACCATGCGCAGCTCCATGGCGAAACATCTGGCCGCCGGACTGCAACTGGAACTGGATGGCATTGCCGGCCCCATTCTTCGTGGTGGGGCACGCTACCGCATTGCTGTCCCGGTCACCCAGGAACTGGCGTCCACGGTCCAAGCCCTGGCCGCGGCCCATCGCCCCTGACGCTTTGACTCGTTGCCCGCTATTTCAGAGCGTCTTCTGTTGCCGGAGTACTGCTGTGCCGTGCGCCTTTGACGCGCGTGGTATGCTTCTGCCCATCACCAGCAAGTGTTTGTGCTATTAGCGTGAGCGCTCGCGGTTCGGTGATTCGTGCGGCTGCGAATTCTTTCGCAACTCACCGAATCTCGCTTAGGTGTCTTTCGCGCTCACTGCCTTGCTGCAAACGAGGACACCATGGCCAACGAAGCAGTGACTCTTGCACCGCGCGCAGCTCACACCAAACTCAATCGCCAGCAAATCACCGGATTCTGGGGCGCGTGGACCGGCTGGACGCTGGACGGCATGGATTCCGTGATCTATGCACTGGTTCTCAGCCCTGCTCTTACCGAACTACTTCCGAAGTCGGGCATCAAAGCCACGCCTGCAGCGGTCGCCTCCACTGGCTCGATTCTGTTTGCACTCTTCCTGGTGGGATGGGGACTGTCGATGATTTGGGGGCCGATTGCGGACAAGTTTGGCCGCACGCGAGTGCTCGCCGCGACCATCTTCGTTTACGCCATCTTCACCGGCGCGGCGGCGATGTCGCAAACAGTGTGGCAACTGGGGCTGTTCCGATTATTGGCGGGAATCGGAATTGGCGGCGAATGGGCGCTGGCCGGAACCTACGTCGCCGAAGCCTGGCCGGAAGACCGCCGCAAGATGGGCGCCGGATATCTCCAGACCGGTTATTATGCAGGCTTCTTTCTCGCCTCGGCCCTGAACTATACCGTAGGAGCACACTACGGCTGGCGTGCGATGTTCTGGTGTGGCCTGTCGCCGGTCATTGTTGCTCTCATGGTTCTGTTGCGCGTAAAGGAGCCGCAGCGGTGGGAACAGAAAGCCAAGGTGAAAGCCACTGGGGGACTTTCTTCCCTGAGCAGAATTTTCAGTCCTCCTTACATGCAGCGCACGCTGGTCAACACCGTCCTGCTGGCTTCGGCCATCTGCGGACTGTGGGCGGGTGCGGTTTACGCGCCGACGGCCATCATCAACCTGGCGAAACGTGCAGGCATGTTGCAACCGCAGGCGGTCCGCACGGCTTCATTCGGCATGGGCTTGCTGTCGGTGGGAACGATTCTGGGCTGCCTCGCCTTGCCGCCGCTGGCCGAGCGCTTCGGGCGCCGGCTCACGCTGGCCTTCTACTTCCTCGGCATGGCCCTCTGCATTCTGCTGAGCTTCGGTTGGGCGTTCTATCTGCAGGAGGGACTGAAGCCGTTTATCACCGTGGCCTTCTTCCTGGGATTTTTCGGCGGCAACTTCGCCATGTTCAGCTTGTGGTTGCCGGAGCAATATGACACGTCAGTGCGCGCAACCGCGTTTGCGTTCACCACCTCGTTCGGACGCTTCATCGCGGCCGGTGTGAACTTTGGCATCGCCGCACTGGTGCGGGGATCGGGGACGCCCGGGTATCCAGTTGCCATCACCGCGATTGCTTTCGGCATTGGGTTGCTGGCGATTCCCTTCGGAGTAGAAACCCGGGGCAAAGTGCTACCCGACTAAGGGCTGTCCTGAGCTTGATGAATTCGACAGGAGTACCTCGCTGTCGCGACGAAGAGGATGGAATTCGCCCGGCTGGGATGGCGCCGCTCCGTGAAATCGACCGAAACAAGTCTATTTGCAGGCGTCCGCTAGCCGCTTCACACCTTTCACTTCAAACACTTGCTGCTCGGTTGCGCTTGACGCACCCCCCACAAGCGTATTGTCTACGGTCCTCAACCCTGGCTTGCCAGTGACTTCGACCTGGCGGCCGACCTGATGCCCGAGCTTGCCAAGGGCACCCACGAGCTGATGGGTGGTACCGTCTTCCTCGGTGAGCGTGTAACGATCATGCGAGTAACTCAGACATCCTTGAAGTGTAGTCAGCTCCGCCGATTTGCCCGAAGTCTGGCCGGCGTCTGAGGATGGAGTCGCGGATTGCGCGTGCAGCGAAACCGCGTAAATCGATAGCACAACAACAGCAAGTATGACTGTCTTCCGCACTGATAGCCTCCTTACGACTGCCTTCTACCGCGTCCCGTCATATTAAGAATGTTGTTTCCTCCAGTCAATGAAAATGGCCCACGTCAAATTCGTGGCAGAGCTCATCGCTTCGCTTAGCTGCGACAACGGTAAAAGGGCTAAATGGAAGTAATCCCGCAAGGCCAAATGACCTTAAAGTGGTAGACGAGGTTTGCGCGGCGAGTTATTGAAATATCTTATTTATTATCATCACTTTACAAGGAATACCGGGCTCCAATGCTACTTTCGTCACATATAGTGTGTGCCGTACGTCACAATTAGCTACGCCAATTCTCCGTTAAATTCCCCTCCAAGGCCATTCAGCAGGTGGAGTTTACGCGGCTATCGATCCCAGCGCCTTAGGCTTTCCCACCTGACATAGAAATGTGCCCTAACTCTTTGGAGGCGAAATGATGCGAAACTCCTTCCGGTCAAAGGCAGGGTTCTGGGTTGCTACCGTCTGTCTGGTGATGGCCGCAACTGCATTTGCTGCCGACTCAAACGCTAACCCCACAGCAGAGCCAGCCACTGCGGCCACGGCCACTGCGGCCACGGCCGCTGCGCCTACCGTTGCTGGTCCTGGCGCTGCCATTAGTCCCACTCTTGTCGATCTGCTGGTGAAAAAGGGAATTCTCACCAGCGCAGAGGCCAGCAGTCTGCGCAATGCGTCCGGCTCAGCAGCCATGGAACAGCTACTCCTTCTGCTGAAGGCCAAAGGCGTTGTCAGTGACACGGAAGCGGCTGAGCTGAAAACCGCCAGCCCAGACGCCGAGACAATGCATTCGCTCGTCGATATCGAACCGGGTATGACGACGGCAAACCTGACCACCGCGTCGGGGCAGACTAAGCCCGCGGAGCCGATGAAACCAACCGTCGTTCCGGCCATCGCGCCGGTGCGAGTGTTGCCGCTCAATCCGCCGACCAAAGATGGCCTGCTTGGCATTAAGCTGGGTTCAGGCGCAATACTGTCGCCCTATGGTTTCATCAAGTCGACCGCGGCGTACGACTCATACAATCCCTATGGCGATGACTTTCCCAAGCCAGACTTCTTGACTGGCGGCACCAATTCCGGCCCGGGCAGCAATCCGGAATTCCATTTGAAGGCACGTTCCACTCGTTTCGGTTCCAAGTTCGAGTGGCCCGATGCCGCGAAGAACGTTACCATCACCGGACAAATCGAAGCCGATTTCGAAGGCAACTTCAGCGAAGTCGACAACCGCAACGTCTCCAGCATTCGCAGCAACGCGCTGCAACTGCGTTTGGCCTTCGGTCGCATCGACTGGACCGCGGCGCCCAACACCGACATCTTCTTCGAAGCTGGACAGGACTGGACGATCTTCGGTTCCAGCACGCTCATGAACCTCCTGGAGACGACCTTCTATGGCGCCTACTGGGGCAACATTTACGAGCGCTCTCCTCAGTTTCGCCTAGGATGGGTCCAGAAGATGGGCGGCTCGATGGATTGGAAGTTCTCACCAGAGTTTGCCATCATGATGCCGTCTGAGGGCGATCTTCCGGGAACTAGAATTACTTGCCCTGCCCCCGTGGAGGGAGTGGAGCCGGTTTGCACCCTAGCCAACCTCGGACTTGCCAGCCAGATCGGATACGGCGAGCGCGAGGGAGCCGACTCCGGAAAGCCGGAACTGGAATCCAGGGTCGTATTGCAATTCCAACTGGACAAAGCTCCGGGCGTGGTTCCGGCGCAGATCCTGTGGAGCGGATTCTATACGACTCGCCAGGACACGGTGCTGGCCAGCGGGGTTCCGGCACCTTACAATAGTGCCACTGGTCCCTTCGCGAACGGGGCTGACATCACCAGCCACGGGTACGGCAATCAGATAGGAGTCTCACTCCCAACCCGGTGGATAACGCTGGTGGGCAGCGTCTACAAGGGAGCTGACCTGAGATTCATGTTCGGCGGCCAAACCTTGTCGTTCTACAGCGCAACCCGTGGGCTAACCGGTGTCGCCGACGGCTTCGCCGCCGACTACAGCGCGGTGGCTTTTGGCTGCACCGTAAATGTCAGTCCGTGCCCTACCAGTTCACAAGTTGCTGCACCGCAGTTGCCCTATCGGGCCTACGGCGGATTCGTCCAAGCCGGATTGCCGCTTTCCCGCTGGTTCAACGCCAATCCAAAGGGCAGAAATGCCGGCTGGCAAGCGTACTTCGAATACGGCGTAGACGCGGTTAATGCCAACGACTTTCATATTGGAAAGGGCGTTGGCGACGAGGGCTCCGGGCCGATCAAGAGCGCTCTCAAAGGCGTGACTGTCTTCTACAAGATGAATCCCTGGGTACAGTTTGGCTTTGAAGAGAGCAACTACAAGAGCATAGCTGTTCCAGCGAGCAAAGGCGCCGATGCTGGCGTCTGCAACGCCACCAAGGTCGGCAATATACCAAGCTGCAGTGCGACCGATTGGCGCACTGAGTTCGGGCCAATCTTCACCTTCTAGCAACCTAAACAACTACCTGACTGGAACGGGCGGCCTGCGTGAGCGGGCCGCCCTTTTTCCTTGGCCGAAGCTTTTAGGGGAAACTCTGATTAAGTCTGCTTTCTTGAAGGGGACGGCCTTCAGGCCGTCCGCAAATGTCCCGAAATCAATGCGGCTTTAGCCGCTGAGCGATCTCGCTGTGACTTGATCAGGATTTCCCTAGATCAATTGCGACATGCGAGGGCACGCGCTGGACGGAGCTTGATATAGTGAAGTCGCCCAGTCGAATCGAGAAAGTTCATGCAGGTTGTACTCGGGACCAAGAAGTCCGCGCCACTTCGCCGCCGTTACCTGTGGATGGCTTTGGCGCTCCTTGTAGTGTGTCTCCTGGTTGCCGCCATCGCCCTGATGCGAGCGCGTTCCGGTACGGCATCGAGCGACGATACCATCGGCGCCAATCGCGGCAACGCCCAAGTGTTCGTGGCTGTCGCTCCGGTGAAACGCGAGACGATTGCCACGTCGCTCTCCATCGCGGGCCAGTTCATGCCTTACCAGAACGTCGAGCTGCATGCCAAGGTGGCCGGCTATATTCGCAACATTTATGTTGACATCGGGGACCATGTCCATCAGGGACAGGTGCTTGCCGTGCTGGAGATCCCTGAGCTGGTTGCCCAAGTCGACGAGGCCAAGGCCATGGTCCACCATGCCGAGGAAGAGATCGCGCGGGCTCATAGCGAAGTCTCGCGGGCGGAAGCCGACAATGTCGCTTTGCATGCCAACGCGGTGCGGCTGGTCAATACCGACAAGGTGCAGCCGGGCTTGATCGCGCAACAGGAACTGGACGATGCCACCGCCAAGGACCGCGCTTCGCAAGCCCAGGTTGATGCGGCCAAGTCGGCGCTGGCGGCTGCACAACAGCAACTGGAAGCGGCGAAGGCCGATATGCAGCACTATTCCGCCCTCAGCGACTATGCTCGGATCACGGCTCCCTACGACGGCGTAGTGACCTGGCGCTTTTCCGACACCGGTGCTCTGGTGCAAGCGGGAACGTCGAGCACGAGCGGATTGCCAGTAGTAACGGTTGCCCAGGTCAACGTGCTGCGGCTGCGTATTCCTGTGCCTGAATCGCTGGCGGCGCAGGTCAGAATTGGCGATGCAGCCGATGTCCACGTGCAGGCGACAGGCGAGCATTTCACCGGCACAGTCGCCCGCTTCACCGATTCGCTCGATACGTCCACTCGCACCATGCAGGTCGAGATCGACGTTGCCAATCCCGACTACCATCTACAGGCCGGCATGTATGCGGATGTCACGCTTAGCGCGAACACCCGTCCCAATGCCCTTACCGTCCCCATTGAGGCCATCCGGCGCGGGGACAACAGAACCAGCGTGCTGGTGGTGGACGCGCAGAATCGGGTGCAGTCTTGCGAAGTGCAAGTGGGAGTGGAGAGCTCGAACAATGTGGAGATTCTAGCGGGGCTCGTGGAGGGTGAGCGGGTGATCGTGGGCAACCTGAGCAGCTATCAGCCGGGAGAATTGGTCACGCCCAAGCCGGCAGCGGTCACCGGTGGCTCCGGCAGTCATGACACAGAGTGAGCGTCAACGCCGAGCTTCGCCATCAGTCGCCGGTCGTTCATTCTGACATTGCTGAATTTCGTGAGAACTTTCGCGCTTCAAGCGACGCTTAAAGACAGGTATTATCCCGGATGAGCAGGCTCGAAAGGAGAGGTCATGTCACTGAAATTGGGTTTGAGGTACGTCGCGGTTCTGATGTTCGCAATCGGGGCTTTGCCAACGGTGTGGGGACAGATGCCAAATCCCTATGGCTTGCCCATCACCCTCGACAATGCCAAAAAAGCAGCAGCTCCGGCGCTGGCGGAGGCGGCAAAAAACAACTGGACGGTTGCGGTCGCGATCGTGGAGCCGGCGGGCAATCTGGTCTATTACGAGAAGATGGACAACACGCAATTGGGCAGCGCCAATGTCGCAATCGATAAGGCGCGTTCCGCCGCTCGTTTCAAGCGTCCCACCAAGGCGTTTCAAGATGCTCTGGCTGCCGGCGGCGAGGGACTTCGCATTTTGGGGCTTGAGGGCGCCGTGCCAGTAGAAGGCGGCTTTCCTCTGGTGATAGACGGCAAGATTGTCGGCGCAATCGGCGTTTCGGGCGCTACGAGCGCGCAGGACGCTCAGTGCTCCAAGGCAGGGGCGGACAGTCTGAAATAGCGAATCAGCAAACCTCAGCGCCCGCGAACCTGGCAATGGTTTCCAAGGCATAGAGCTTGCGGCTGGTCTTTCTAGTGTCCTGGGTTGGAAGTTCGTTGCATAGACCAGAGCTTTGTGTCAGGGCACGGCTTTAGCCGTGCCGTGAGCGGGCCAATAGTGACTCGGGCTTTAGCCCCTGAGGCACCGTTTTTGCAGGGGCTGAAGCCCAGAAATTCGCCGCCCATCTCTCGGCACGACTCAAGTCGTGCCCTGACACAAACCACAATCATTTATGAGACGGGTTGTGGTGAGATTTTCTATTTTGCGCCATTCTGTACCAGCTTGAGGAACTCCTGGTGCACGCGCTTGTCTTCGGACAATTCTGGATGGAAGGTCGCCGCCATCACACATCCCTGCCGCACCAGCACCGGATCACTGCCGCATTTCGCCAGGACTTCGACATCCCGGCCGACGCTCTCGATACGCGGCGCGCGAATGAAGACCATCTCCAGCGGCTCGCTGTCGAGCGCGCTTGCCGCCTCGACAATCGTGGAGTTAATCTGCCGCCCATAGGCGTTGCGGCGAATGCTGATGTCGATGGCATTCAGGCCAGGCTGTCGAGGATTTTCTACTTCTCTGGCCAGCATGATCGCTCCGGCGCAGGTGCCGAACGTCGGCTTCGCATGTACGAATTGGTTGAGCTTCTGAAAGGTGGCTTCGCCGAGCAGCTTGAGAAAGGTGCTCGACTCACCGCCGGGGATCACCAGCCCGTCAAGGCCATCGAAATCTTCGGGATTGCGCACCAGCACAACTTCCGCTCCGAGCTCTTCCAGCCGGCGGCGGTGGGCGTCGAAATCGCCTTGTAGTGCAAGAACGCCGATTTTCATACTGCGGCTCTTAGCTCTTAGCCTCTAGCTCTTAGCAAGAGCTTAACAACATTGGATGTAAGTTATCCGATTTCGAATCCCATGGAAGCGATGAAAAAAAGCGCAGCCGAAGCTGCGCCGCTCACTGATTGCTAAAAGCTAAGAGCTAACAGCTAATGGCTTCTCACCATCCCCTAGTCTGCAGCAGGTCGCGCTCTTCAATGGCTCCGACGGCCAGGCCTTTCATGGCGCCGGTCATCTGCTCGCTGACTTCGGCCAGCACCTTGGGATCGTCAAAATGCGTGGCCGCCATCACGATGGCACGCGCGCGCGACTCGGCCTCCGCGCGCTCGGCGTTGACATGCAGGTCGAGAGCGACTGCCCCGCCTTTCATGAAAATACCCGAGCCAACGAAGACCGCCTCCGCCCCGAGCTGCATCACCAGAGAAGCGTCGGCGGGCGTGGCGATGCCGCCGGCGGAGAAATTCGGCACCGGCAACTTGCCGGCTTTGGCTACCATCCGCACCAGTTCGTAAGGTGCCTGGTGCTCCTTGGCTGCGGCGAAGAGCTCCTGATCGCTCATCACGGTGAGCTGTTTCATTTCTTTCACAATCTGGCGCATGTGTTTCACCGCGTGGATAACGTCGCCCGTCCCCGCCTCGCCTTTGGTGCGAATCATGGCTGCGCCTTCGGCGATGCGGCGCAGCGCCTCGCCCAGATTGCGCGCACCACAGACAAATGGCGTGGTGAAGGAGTGCTTGTCGACGTGATGCTCTTCGTCGGCGGGAGTCAGCACCTCGGACTCGTCGATGTAGTCCACGCCGATTTCTTGCAGGATCTGCGCCTCGGCGAAGTGGCCGATGCGGCACTTGGCCATCACCGGAATCGAGACCGCGGACATGATCTGCTTGATCAGCTTGGGATTGGCCATGCGGGAGACGCCGCCTTCGGCGCGAATGATGGCAGGCACGCGCTCCAGCGCCATCACCGCGACCGCGCCCGCCTTCTCAGCCACGTTGGCTTGGTCGACGCTCATCACGTCCATGATGACGCCGCCCTTCAGCATCTCGGCCAGACCCGTCTTCAAGCGCAAACTGTTATTGTTGCCATTGTTGTCGGACATGATCTTCTCCCTCAGGGGACGCCACGCAAGCGGTTTGTATCAGGGCACCCTTCGACTGCGCTCAGGGCAGGCTCTTCAATCGTGCCGAAGAGTACGCTCTAATCTCGGGCTTTAGCCCCTGCAAGAGCGACGAGTCGCAGGGGCTAAAGCCCGATAATTGACTGAGCCTTGGCGGCACGACTAAAGTCGGGCCCTGATACGAATCGCTAGCCGTGATACACGTCGCTGTATGAGCCAGGCACTACTTATTCTACTCTGCGACGGACTGGCGCGTAACCCCGGGAACGCGTGGCCAGATTCGCTTAGACTCCATGGTTCGGGCCTATACTTCCTAACCAGAAAGCCATGGCGATGACAACCTGCGACATCCTGCCGATGACGGAGGAACATTGGGACGCAGTGCGTCAGATTTACTGGGAAGGCATTGCGACCGGCCACGCTACGTTCGAGCAGTCGCTTCCTGACTGGACCGAATGGGACACGCGCCACCTACCCAGGTGCAGGATGATCGCGCGGATCGGCGACGAGGTCCTTGGCTGGGCCGCGCTCAGCCGGGTTTCTTCGCGGCAGGTATATCGGGGCGTGGCGGAGGTCAGTATCTATGTTGCGGATCGCGCCCGAGGCCGCGGCATCGGCGCGTCCTTGCTGGCGGCGCTGATTGCCGAGTCCGAGCGCAACGGCATTTGGACCTTGCAGGCCGGCATCTTTGCGGAGAACGCAGCCAGTATCCGTCTGCATCAGCGAGCGGGATTCCGCATCGTGGGCACGCGCGAGCGGATTGCCTGCCTGAACGGCACATGGCGGGACACGGTGCTGATGGAGCGCAGAAGCGCGATTATGGGGGTCGAATCCTCCGCGTATTAAGTTTTGTTCTCACTAGAGGGTGTGTGGGTGTTTCACAGGAATGAGTGTGTATAATTCTGGGGAAATTAGCCGCCTCTGATAAGACGCGATTGGAGAATTCAGATGCTCAAGAACACTGGCTGGCTGGTTACAGTTATTGCTGCCGTTATTATCGCTCCGAGCGCAATCTGCCCCAAGGCGGCAGGGCAAACGGGAAGTTGGAGGCCCGTACCTGACTCGCACAAGGTCGGCAAAGGCAACCAGGTGTCTTACCAAGTCAATGATGATGGGATGCTCCAGCTCAGAAACGACTCACCGACAAAAGGTTACTTCGATATGCACTGGAAATGCGGGAGCTTTAGTCAGGGCAAAGGAGTGCATTTGAAGCCAGGAGAGGAGGCTGACCTCCAGACGGTCAGTTGCAAGACTGACAAACTTGAACAGGTATGGTTGAATTATTTTGCGAAGGACCGCTGAGGAAATCGCAATCGAGTTGATCCGTCATTCCCTGGTCCGCTCGTCACGTCGCGTCGCTGTGCTTCTTCTTCAGGTATTTGGCGAACATGCGATGGGGATCGATTTCGATGAACTTCCCCGTGCTGCTGGCCAGCACTTCCCCGTCGCTATTGCGAATTTCCGCCGCCCGATAATGTTCGCGGCCACGAACACGCTCTTCCCACCCTTCAACAATCAGCGGCTTGAATAGCGGCACCGGCTTCAGGTAGGTGACCTCCATCGTGCTCGTTAGGCAGACGATGTTGTGGAGCTTGTTGACCTTGCCCATGGCTTCGTCGAGGATGGTGGCGATGATGCCTCCGTGGGCGTGCGCCGGCGGGCCAACAAAGCGCCCTTGCAGCCGGAAGTGGCAGACAAAGCGCTCCCGTTCCTCATCCAGCACGAACTTCAACTTCAGTCCGGTGTCGTTCTGAGGGCCGCAACCGAAGCACTTGTTGCCGAATTGACGTTGTTTGACCTGATGTCCGTGAACAGGCTTGTGGCGGGGCATGTATTCAAGATGAAGCAGAGGCGGTGGAAAATGCAAGGGCTTCGCTTTTCGCTATTCGCTTTCAGTTCCCGACTCGTCTCCATCTCGCTCTTCTGGCGAAGACCGAACAGCGAAAGGCGAACCGCGATCTGACGGCTGACGGCTGAGAGCTGACAGCTGACAGCTCAAAACAGGTGTGGGTTGTTCGGAGTTCCTGAATCAATGGTGATCTGCTCGTCGGTGTGGCGGCTGGCATACCAGCACGGCTTCACCCCGAGCTGCGGAAGCAAGGAATTGGCGCAGTTCACGTCGTGGTCGCCGGCATAGTCGTACTCGGTCCTGCCACTCTTCAGTTTGACCGCATAGTAGGTGTGGACGGTGACGCTTCCCAGCATCTCGCGCTTGGGCAGACGAAGCCGCAAGGAGAGAAAGTCGCCCGCATACAGAACTGCGCCGGCAATCACCACGATGATGAGGAATCGCTTCATGGAGTCAATCGCCTGAGCATGGCTTAAACATTCCGCCGCGGCACAGGTGGAAGCGCGGGTCTCAACAAAGCATCAAGCAACGTGGCGTGATTCTGACATACCGTCGAGTGCATTTACAATTTCGCTGGAACGTGTTTCAAGAAGCTTGCTTCGTCCCCGGAGCTAAAGAGACTGTGTCGCGACCCTGTGTCGCCGCTCTGCGGCTCAGGTTTTGTTCCACTTCGAGCGTGGGCTGACGCCCACGCCTAGCATCATCTCGCCGCTTCGCGGCTGGGCTGGTCGATTTTCAAGCGGTTTGTTCCATCGCTAAACTCTTTTGCCGGTTGAGACGCAGTCTCTAATGCCCGATCTGTGGCGGGCGCGGCTCTCACGGGCCTGAAGACCCGCGCTTCCACCATCATCAGAAAAATTGCGCTCCGCGCCGGCCTCACGCATCATAATGTCACAGAGAGCTGTGACGTGGTTGCGGCAGCTTACTCTGGCCAGAGGGCTTGGAGGATATGAGTCGCGGAAGCAGCATTCCAGCGCCGCGGACCGCACCGGGTGGCGGGGGTCGCGGACCTGCGGCCAACTGGCCCGGGGGATGGGGCGGCGGTGGTGGGCGCGGCGGCGGCGATGACCAGCCCAGCTACAGCGAGCGCCTCAAGCGCTATCGTCTGGGCCTGATGTTGGGACTGTCCTCGGTAGTGATGCTGTTCGTTTCCTTCACCACGGCCTATGTGGTACGCAAGGCCGGAGCGGCTTGGGACCCTGCCCACAACGACTACGTCAGCAACTGGATGCCGCTAACCTTGCCCATCCGCATTCTGCTTTGCAATACCCTCGTCCTGGTGCTGAGCAGCGCCAGCCTGGAGGTCGCCCGCCGTCGCGCCGCAGAAGATGTCGCTCTGGCGCCGATCGCCGGCATTCCCGGCATTCGCGTGGATGACAATCTCGCCCTGCGCTGGGTTTGGACCACCGTCCTGCTCGGTCTTGGATTTCTCGCCGGACAAGTCTATGCGTGGCATGTTCTGGAACGGAACAACATAACCTTCGCTTCCAACGCCAGCAGTTCGTTCTTCTTTATCCTCACCGGAGTCCATGCCGTGCACCTGCTGGGCGGCATCCTCGCGCTGCTCTACGCCGGAGTGACCAACTGGCTGCACAAGCCGCCGGAAACGCGCC